>JALHDI010000026.1 GCA_022839045.1 Sporomusaceae bacterium | reverse complement strand
GATGATCACCACGACTCCACTGCCACCGCCGCAGCCGCCGAAAAATCCGCGACCCATTCAAACTCCTCCTTCCTCGTCTACTGTCTGGTTAATATGGAACCTCTTTTAGTCTAATATATGGCGTTTGCCGGTCATTGGTCACCCTGCCGCGAAAATTTAGGAACACGCTGGCCGCGTGTTCCCGTATGGGGCAATTACTTGGCTAGATGGTACAGGATACATCATCCTCGAAGAAGAACAGGAGCAGGATGATTATGATGATTATAACCACAATCGATCCGTTGCCGCCGCAGCCGCCGAAATTACGACCCATGTTCAGTCCTCCCTCCTAGTAATCGGGTCAGGTCCATTAGCGTGGTCCCTTCAGTTTAGTATATGGGTTTCGCCCGGTGGCGGTTACCGTCGCGGTAAAATATTAGGAACACGCTGTCCGCGTGTTCCTTGAGCGGTAAGTATGGTGCTAGATGCTGACGCTTTCGTCCTCGAAGAAGAACAGGAGCAGGATGATGATAATGATGATCACTACAAATGAACCGTTTCCGCCGCCGCAAAAACCTCTAGCCATTCGTTCTTTCCCCCTTGTATGTCGTTATTAAGGGCGGTGCCAAGGAGTGGTTGGTCAGCACCTTCAGGTACCGCCCGCCCTTCTACTTCAATATATGGATTTGAATTCTAAAGTGTTACCCGAGCGATGAATTTAACTGCCGCCCGGCTTAACGAGCTGCCTGATCTGCCTGGGAGCCTCCGCCGCCGCTTTGAGTGATTGGGTGGCGTTGGTGAGTACTCCGGTTATATTGCGGAGGGTATCGATCGACGAGGTCATCGTGTCGATCCGCCGGTCCATTGAAACATTATTCTGGGTCAACGCCAGCAGCACGACCATGCATTGATAGCCGAAGTCGGGGTTGCTGACGACTCTCTTGAGCATTCTCAGGGGTTTGTTCTTCGTGACGGGTTTTGCCAGTTTTACCACGTCGTCGCCCTCGGTGTCCCGCGGAGATTGTTCCGCCCTGCGTTTATCTTTTCGCTGGCCGCGCATTTGTTGACTCCTCCCGCAGCGTTTTTTTCTAGTTTAATATATGACGGACACCGGTGAACGGTCCCGCAAATTTTGTGGACACACACGCGACGACGGACAACGCATAAGCTAGCGTAGAGTATTGTGGAGGTGAAAGATGTGTGGGAGCAGTTTGGTAATGTCATGGAAATGGTGAAAAAGGTGCAGCAGAATGTAAGCCAGGCGGAGGAGCAGCTAAAATCCGAAAGAATCGAGGTCTCAAGCGGCGATGTGGTCAAGGTGGTGGTCAACGGCCAGCAGACAGTCGTGGCCATCGAGCTTAACGGGAAGTATCTTGAGGCTGACAACGCTGTTTTGCTGCAGGATTTGCTGGTGGGCACGGTCAACAGCGCATTGGCCAAGTCCCGGGAGATGCATCAGGCGGCAATGGGCAAGCTTGCCGGCGATCTTAATCTGCCGAACATTCCCGGGTTGTTTTAAGGAGGAGTATGTATGGCCAACGAACCGGTCGAAAGGTCCGGCTCTCTGCTGCAATCGGTGGCGCGGATGATCGATGCGGCCGTGAACGACGGCGCGGGTTATGATTCGCTTGTCCCCGTCTTGTCGCTGATATGCCTGGTTTCGATCCTCGGCCACGGACAGCCGCGGGCTGCGCAGGCGACGCCGGCAACCGGCGCCAATACGCTGCAAAAGCTGCTCGGCGATCTTGCCAAGGGGGAAGGCGGCGGACCCGGTCCGGAAACGCTGGTTTCCCTCCTGCCGCTTCTCAACAGCCCCCAGGTGAAATCAAAGCTCAATCCGGCTACGATCGGCGCAATCATGGGGTTGCTCAACAATATGGGCGACAAAGGCGAAAAGAGCGATACGGCCAAACAGGAGCCGCCCAAGCAGGATAAAGCTGCCGACAAGAGCGAGGAAAAGCGCGTCGTCCCCCCTACCGCCGCCACGATGACTTCGCTCGAGGCGCTGGGCGAACGACAGGATCACTCCGAAGCGGCCGAGGGGGATAAGAAGGGCCCGGGAAGGTATCTAAACTGGAAGAGTACTTTTTGATCCGGTCGGAAGGTGTGGGCTTGTTCCACATCTTTTTTCCGTATGACGTGGATTCTCTTCTTTAACGTGCATTGGATATTGCCAATATTCAATGCACGCTATTAATATCCAATATGCCGGCAATATTGCCCAATTGGATATTTACGTTGCTTCTCGCCGTCGTGTATTATAGGAAATAATAGTAAGCCGGCGAGAGGATGATTATTCTATGGGTGTGGCTTTTGCGGCGAGGATGGAGCTTTTAAAAGCATCCGAAATTCGCGAGATTCTTAAGATTACGGCGCGTCCGGAGGTCATCTCTTTTGCGGGCGGCTTGCCCGCCCCGGAGGTGTTTCCGGTCCAGGAGCTCAAGCAGGCGGCTATCCGGATGCTCGAAGAGGCGGGCAGCGAGGCGCGCTGCAGTATTCGACGACGGAAGGGTACGAACCGCTACGACGGCAGATATCGCAGCGAATCGACGTCAAATTCGCTGCCAAGGTCGGACCCGAGAACATTCTTATTACGAGTGGTTCGCAGCAGGCGCTGGATTTCGTCGGCAAGCTCTTTCTGGATTCCGGCGATGTCGTGCTGTGCGAGAGCCCCACTTATCTTGCCGCCATCAGCGCTTTCCGCGCTTATCAGCCCAAGTTTGTGGAGGTAGCGACCGATGACGACGGAATGGTTATCGAGGAGTTGGCGAAGATTCTTCGCTCCACCACGCGGGTAAAGCTAATTTACGTCATTCCCGATTTCCAGAACCCCACCGGCCGGACGTGGTCCATGGAGCGCCGACGGCAATTCGCCGCGCTGATTGAGGAGTTCGAGATACCGGTCGTCGAGGATAACCCGTACGGCGAGCTGCGCTTCGAGGGCCGGATACCGCCGTCGATAAAATCTTTCGATACAAAAGGGCTGGTGATTTTCGTCAGCACCTTCTCGAAGATCTTCTGCCCGGGGATGAGGATCGGCTGGATCGCGGCGGCGGCCAACTTTTTCGAGAAGTTCGTCCTCATCAAACAGGGGGCCGATTTGCACACTTCGTCGATCAGCCAGCGAGAGATAGCGAAGTACTTCGAACTGTTTGATATTGATGCCCATGTAGAGAAGATCATCGAGGTGTACCGCCGCCGCCGCGACGCTATGCTGACGTCGATGGACGCCCTCTTCCCCCCGGGGATAAAGCATACCTATCCACAGGGCGGGTTGTTCACCTGGGTTGAACTGCCGGAAGGCTACAAGTCGGTCGAATTGCTGACGAGGTGCCTGGAACGCAACGTGGCCTTCGTGCCCGGCGATTCGTTCTTCCCCAACGGCCGGGTGGAGAACACGCTGAGGCTGAACTTTTCCAACATGCCGGAGGCGCGGATCCGTGAGGGTATCGACCGCCTGGCCCAGGTCATCAAAGAGTATAAATAAAAAGGGTGTGGAGAAATCCACACCCTTTTACTATCGCCATTATCGGTCGAAAAAGGGGCTCTTGCCCGATATGCTCAGCGGGATGCCGTAGGCGATCTTTACTTCTTCCGGAAAGAGGCCGAGGTTGAGAGCGGCTTTTCCGGCCGAAAACATCACCCGGTTGTCGATGTGATGGAGGGCGGCGGCTGAAACGGCCGAGCCGATGGCGATGCCGAGATCGCCTATGCTTATGGCGCACAGCCCGTCATGCTGCGCGCAGTTGACGCAGTTACCGTGGCCGCAGTAGCCGCACGGGGCAACCCCCAGCGGTTTTGCTTTCTGCCCGAGGAGGATAACCGCGACCGCTTTATCGAGGCAGGCCGCGTCCCGCTCGAAGAATTGCCCCCCGCTTTCTTTGGCGATTTTTCTCATCTCCTCGGCCAGTTGGTCCTTTTCCCGCGCCTTGACAATCATGACGACGAGGTTGTCGACGCCCCTTGCTTTCGGAGCGGTGCGGGCCGCCACGCACATGAGGTCGGCGATCCGTTCGCCGGCGCGCTCTTCGATTTCCTGACTCTTGGTGATCATCTCACTCCCCCATTCCGATTACTTGAGTTTGGCGACCGTGACGCCGTCGCCGCCCTCGCCGACTTCGCCGATGCGGATCTCCCGCACGGCACGGTGGGCTTTGAGGTAGGCTCTGACACCCTTTTTGAGCGCTCCGGTGCCTTTGCCGTGGATGACGATGATTTCGCCGAGCCCGGCAAGGATGGCGTCGTCGATGTATTTGTCCAGGACCGCTTCCGCTTCTTCCACCGTCTGGCCGCGGATATCGACTTCGCGGGACGCTTGCTGGGCCTTGGCGAGGTCGGCCCCGGCCCGGCCGCTACGGCTCTCCTGCGGGGCGGCTGCCGTCTCGGCCAGTCGGCAGCTTGCCAGCGGCACGTTGAGTTTCATTATGCCCATCTGGACGGTGACTTCGTCGCCAGCCACAGCCAAAACGGTGCCTTTTTGCCCAAGGGTGCTGACGTACACTTTCGTCCCGGGCATGAGGGCGTCCGCTGTGGCGGGCACGCCTTGCTCCTGCGCGTCGTCATCGTCGCCGAGGGCACGCACGGCGCTGAGCCCGGACGCCAGCTTGCGGCGGGCGCCGTCGATGGCCTGCTGTCTTTCCCTCATGGTTTCGGAGGCGAACTGGGCTTTGAGGTCGGCGATTACGGCCTCGGCCTCGGCTCTGGCCAGCCGGAGAACCCGTTCGGCTTCTGCCTGGGCCTTGTCGATAAGCTGTTTCTTTTTCTCGGCCAGCGCTTCTTTCTCCTTGGCTAGGCTCCGCCTGAGTTCTTCGCTTTCGCGCTGCAGCTGGCGAACTTCTTCCTGACGATCGGCGAACAGGCGCTTCTGCTCTTCGAGGGCGGTGAGCACTTTGTCGAACTCGGCGTAGTCTTCGTCGATGAGTTCCTGGGCCCGGGCGACGATGGCGGCGTCGAGGCCGAGACGCTGGGAGATGAGAAACGCCTTGCTGCTGCCGGGCATGCCGATCTGCAGCCGGTAGGTGGGCCTCAGGGTCTGTATGTCAAATTCTACGCTGGCGTTCTCGATTCCATGTCTGGCGTAAGCGAAGGTTTTCAGTTCGCTGTAGTGGGTGGTGGCGATAACGCGGGTGCCGTGTCGGTGAAGATATTCGAGGATGGACATGGCCAGGGCCGCCCCTTCGTCCGGGTCGGTGCCGGCGCCGATTTCGTCGATAAGCACGAGATCGTCGGCGGCGACGCGGCCAAGGATGCGGACGAGATTGGTCATGTGGGCGGAGAAGGTGCTGAGGCTCTGCTCGATGCTCTGTTCGTCACCGATGTCGGCGTAGATGTTGGCGAATACGGGCATTTCCGACTGAGAGGCGGCCGGTATGAAGAGGCCGGCCTGGGTCATTAGGGCGAAGAGCCCGACCGTTTTGAGGGTGACGGTTTTGCCCCCGGTGTTGGGGCCGGTGATGACGAGCACCCGGAATTCCTTGCCGACGTATACGTCGATGGGGACGACTACTTCCGCCGGGATGAGGGGATGGCGGGCGCGGCGGAGGTTGACGTAGCCGGCGATGTTGAGCAGAGGACGGACGGCGTTCATGTTCAGGGCGAGGCGGGCCTTGGCGAACGCGAAGTCGATCTGGCCGAGGGCCCGGCAGGTTGCAAACAGCGGTTCGGCCGCGGCGGCGACCTGGGCGGTAAGGTGGCGCAGAATGCGCTCGATTTCGTTGACTTCGGCGGCCATGAGCTGTTTGAGGTCGTTGTTGAGGTTGACGACGCTCATCGGCTCAATGAAAACGGTGGCGCCGCTGGCCGACTGGTCGTGCACTATGCCGGGGAAGGCGTGGCGGTACTCCTGCTTGACAGGGATTACGTAGCGGTCGCCGCGAATGGTGACGATGGCGTCCTGGAGCAGCTTCTGGTATTCGCCGGAGTGGATGATGTGGTCGAGTTTTTCCTTCACGCGGCTTTGGGTGGTGCGGATTTCCCGGCGAATGCGGGCCAGCTCGGGACTGGCGCTGTCGAGGACGGCGCCCTGGTCGCTGATGGTGTCTTCGATGGCGTTCTCCAGGCTGCGAAAAACGGATATCGCCGCCCCCGTCTCCTCCAGGCGGGGCGCCGGGTTGGCCAGCTCGGCGAAGAATTGCTTCATCCGGCGGGCGGCATAAAGGGTGCTGGCGATGGCGACGAAGTCGGGCGGTTCGAGGTTGGAGCCCCGTTCCGCCCTATACAGCAGGTCGCGGATGTCGCGGATGCCGCCGAGGGGCACGATGGCCGCGGCGGCGAGGAGGTCGAACGCCTCCTGGGTTTCGTCGAGCCGCCACTGCACGTCGTCGGCAGCGCTGACCGGCGCGAGAACTTCCGCGACTTCCCGCCCCAGAACGGAGCCGGTGGCGGCGGCCAGCATGGCGCGGATTTTATGAAATTCCAGCGTCGTCAAAACGGATGAATCCATTGGCGGTTTCTCCTCTATTTGTCCCGGTTTATCTGGTTTGCGGGTTTATAGAACTCCCCGGAAATAGTGCCCACGGGTGATATCCTGGTGTTCCACGGCTTTTACGCCGTCGCCGGCCAGCAAGGGATGATCCTCGTCCTTGTCGAGCAATTCGCGGTACAGACGGGTCGTCCTGGCGAGGTCGTCAGCCGTGGCCGCCTTGCCTTCGATGCGGATGCGGGCGACGCCGGAGCGGGCCAGGCGGGGCACATGGGGCAGCATGCTGAGTTCCTTGGCGTTGAGGATATGCATGCGGCAGAACTGGTCGCCGGCGACGGGGAAGGTTTCGCCCAGCCTGTCCTTGAGCAGGTAGCGGCCTTTCAGGCAGGGCTTCGTGCAGGCGCCGGTGTGGAGGCCGCCGAGAAAGCTGCCCATGACGCAGTATTCCGAAATCATGAGAGTAAGATAGCCGTGGATGATGCATTCGACCGCGATAGCCGGTTCGGCGGCGAGTTCCTCGACCTGCCCGAAGGTGAGTTCGGGGGACAGGGTGAGGCTGGCGAGTCCCCTGGCGGCATGGAACCGGATGGCGGCGCTGTTGTATATGTTGAGCGGCCAGTCGCCGTGGACGGCGAGGTCCGGCATCAGGCTCAGGCGATGGAGGGTGCCGAGGTTGGCGACAGCGACGGCGTCCGGGGCGAGAGCCCGGAAGAGCTCCAGGTCGGCTTCCAGACTAGGCCATTGCCAATCCTGGACCAGGCGCGGCGTGCTCAGGACGACGGAGAGGCCGCGGTCGCGGGCCAAGGCTACAACCCGCCGGTAGTCGTCCGGGGCGGGCGGACGGCCGGAGAGGCTATCGCCGCCGAACATGATGATGTCGGCGCCGTTCGCGGCGGCGGCGGCAGCCTTGTCGACGGTGTCGGTGTTGACGGTTAGGGCGGGCTTGCGGGCGTTGTCGCGCCGCGGGCCGGGCAGGAAGGCGGCCAGGTCGGGGACCGCCGCTGCCAGGGGCGGGCGGGAATAGCGGGCCAGGCGGGCCGCTTCCAGCTCCTCGACAGCCTGGCGCCGCGCGTCGTTGAGTTCGCTGAGCGGGACCATGACTTCGCCGTCGATTTGGCTGTCGAGGCCGCGGAGGGCGAACACGGTCGTGCCCAAGCGGCCGATCTGGGCGACGAGCGTATCTTGGGTAAGGGGCCTTCTGATGGCTTTTTCCGCCAGGAAGGAAGTTCGTCCGCAGCCGCTGTTGCCGGCATCGTCGGTGAGGGTGATTGCCAGCGGGCGCCCCTCCCCCACTGTCACGACAGCATCGACCGGCACGCGGCGCAGCGGACCGGCGCCGCTGGAGCTGGCCCGCGCCTTTTCCATGAGGGCGGCGTCAAAGGTTTTGAAAACCCTGTCGCCGGGACGGACCGACCCTTCCACCGGGATGGCGGCGACGGCCAGGGGCGGCGCAGCGCTGACGGGAAGCCCGTCGACGGCGATGCTGGTTACGGTAGCGCTCGACCGGCCGCCGACTTTGACCCAGAACTCGACAATATCGCCGATGGCGAGCGGTTCGTCAAGCCTGATCTGCGCCGTCTTGTTGCGCTGGTCGTAGCCGATGACACGGCCGATGCGCACGCCGCGGTTGTTGGGACGGCGGTCGCTCATCATTTCCCGCCCCTGTTTGCCGAACAGGTAGGCGGAGGTGAAGCCGCGGTTGAATATCTGCGCCATATCCTTCTGATCCTGTGCGGGAACGGCGAAGCCGCTCCGGTCGGCGAGACAGGCATCGATGGCCCGGCGGTAGCTGTCGACGACGACGGCGACGTATTCCGCCCGCTTCATGCGGCCTTCGATTTTGAAGGAGACCACGCCGGCGTCGATGAGCTCGGGGATATGCTCGATGGTATTGAAGTCTTTGGGGCTCAGGAGGTATTCCCCCGCGTCCTGGCCGGCGAGCACGTTCCTGCCCTCCCCGTCGACGAGGGTGTAGGGCAGGCGGCAAGGCTGGGCGCAACGTCCGCGGTTGCCGCTGCGGCCGCCGATCATGCTGGACATGAGACATTGGCCGGAATAGGAGATGCAGAGGGCGCCGTGGATGAAGGTTTCGATTTCGAGGGGGGAACGCTCGCATATCCGGCGGATGGCGTCGAGCGACAGCTCCCTGGCCAGCACGACGCGGCTTATGCCCTGACCGGCGAGGAACTCGACCCCGGCCAGATTGTGGACCGTCATTTGGGTGCTGGCGTGCAGGGGCAGGTCGGGTACTACGCGGCGGGCCACGGCGACCACGCCGATGTCCTGGACGATGACGGCGTCGACGCCGATTGCGTACAGATGACGCAAATATTCTGCCAGGGCCGGAATTTCGCTGTTATCGACGAGGGTGTTGACGGTCACGTAGACGGCGACGCCCATGAGGTGGGCGGTGCGCACCGAGGCAGCCAGTTCTTCGTCGCTGAAGTTGGCGGCGTAAGCGCGGGCGCCGAACTGCCGCCCGCCGAGGTAGATGGCGTCGGCGCCGCTGCCCAAAGCGGCGGCGAAAGCTTCGGCGTTGCCGGCCGGTGCCAGAAGTTCAACCAATTCCTTCACCTTCTTTTAGGTAGGCGATGATAGCGGGTTTGATGTCGGTGAGGCTGCGGATGCCGGTGGCGACTTGCCGGCACCCCGGCCCGAACAGGATCGTCGGCACGGGGTTCAGGGTGTGTGTTTTGGTGGTGAAATCCTCGAAGTTGCCGTGGTCACTGGTGATTATCACCAAGATTTCTGAGGCCGCCCGGTGCACGGCGCCAAGAAATCCGTCGAGAGTGGCGACGATTTTCGCCGCTTCCCCCCAGTCGTTCTTATGCCCCTGACGGTCGGTCTGGAAGTATTCGAACATGGTAAAGGAGTGGCGGCCGGCAAGGGCCGCGAGCCGTCTCCCGGCTTCGGCGGGGCTGACGGTCGGCACGCCCTCCACCCCGAACCGCGGCAGCATTTCGTTGGTGATGTCCTGATATACCGCTTCGCCGTCAGCCATGTGGGACAGGGACCGCAAAGGTTTGCCCGCGCCGAGGATGGAGAGGGTGGTGACCGAGTGACGCCGCTTGCGACGGGCCACAAGCTCCATGTAGTCGGCAGTGTACATATTGGCTGAGGTCACGCTGAAACTGGCGGCGGCCAACTCGCTCAGCAGGCCGTGCGCAGCGATTATCTCGGCAAGGGCCGGGCCGGGGAAGCCGAGGATGTGGCAACCCATCCGCTGTGGCGCATTGACACCGGTGAAGATGGCCGTCTGCCCGGTCGCGCTCTGCGGCAGGCCGGGAACGCCCAGGGTCGCATCTGTCGGCACGAGGCAAACCTCGTCGCTCATTACGGGACCGAGTTCCCTTACGAGCGGTCTGCCGAAAAGGGCGCGGAAAAAAGGCGGATCGAAGCGGACGAGGGGATTGGCGGCAGGATCGTTTTCCCCCAGCCCCAGGCCATCAATGAATATAAGCAGGACTCTTCGCATCGCGGGTTTGATTCTCCAATCGTCAGCAATAAAAGAAGAAGGGCGAGCCCTTCTTTAGTGCAGTACGTGCTCAGTAGTTGCTTTTTCCCGGGGCGGGGCGGCGGACTGCTGGCTTTTGACGTAGTCGGCGAGGACTCTCACGTCGGCCGCTAGCTGTTCTATTTTGGCCCATCCGGTCCCGGCCGGGCTGAGCGGGTTTTCGGAAAGGCTGCGGATAAAGTTTTCCAGGTCGCGGCGGGTCAGCGGCTCCATATCGGGGTTTTTTATCAGCGTAAAGGTGCCGCAGCTTTCGAGGCGGGCCAGTTTGACGTCTTTGAGGTTGGAAAAGTCGAGACCCTGTTTGTGAAGTTCCTGGCGGAGATCATCATAGTTGAACTGGGTCTTGGTCAGGTTCTGGCGAAGGATGCGGCCGTCCTCGATGAGCTCTACGGGCGTGCCTTCGAACAGCTTGCGTAAAAATTTGTTCTTAAGAGCCAACCGGGAAAGCAATTGCTGGAGGATGAGCAGGCCGATGAGCCCCTCGGCGCCGATAATAATGCTTTCGTTGCGGGCCAACGCAACATTGGCGACGATGTCGCCGATGCCTACCATGAGTACGAAATCGAAGGGCGAGAGCTGACCTACGGCACGGTTGCCCATCAAGCGGACGACAACGAGGGCTACGGCGAAGATGGCCGCCATCCTGAGCAGAATTTGTCCCGGGGTCCCGTAGTCCATCGCTGTCACTCCTTCCGCTGGTGTTATTATTGACCGCGGCCAGGAGCGGTATACCGACGCCTTACTCGTCGTTCAGCATCTTGAGTAGCTGCTGGTAGTCATTTTGCAGGCGCAGGTATTCGTCGGCGATGTTGAGCGCCGCCAGGATGGCGACCATGGTCGTGGACACCCGCGGGTTGCTGAAGGCGGTTTCGCGCATCCGCTCGTCGAGAAGAGCCGCCACTTTCATTATGCGTTCCGGCTCGGCGTCGCCTTTTATAGGGTAGTTGTCGCCGAATATTTGCACCGTGACTTTGTGCTTTTTCGTGCCCATGTCATCACCTTGCTTCGCGCTGCGTCTATTGTATATAGTTCGCCCCCAACCCTTATTTTTCCTGCCGAAAGAAAAAGGCAGCCCTACGGCTGCGGGCGGTACCCTTATTCGTCGGGCGGTTGATTGCCGTATCTGGCAAGCGCGCTGTTGCGGCGGCCGTAAACGAAGTAGACGGCGAAGCCGATGGCCGTCCAGATTACGAAGCGGACCCAGGTGTCGTAGGGCAGGTTGTACATGAGGTACCCGCACGAGAGTACGGCCAGGGGGGCGACGACGTGGACCGCTGGACAACGGAAAGGCCGATGGACTTCCGGCTTGGTGTAGCGAAGGACCAGCACGCCGATGGCCGAGAGAACAAAGGCGAACAGGGTGCCGATGTTGGTGAGCTCGGCGATGACGCCGATGGGGGTGAAGCCGGCGATCAGGGCGACCGCGACGCCGGCAACGATGGTGACGATATGAGGGGTGCCGTAGGTGGGATGCACGGCGCAGATGCCCCTGGGGATAAGCCCGTCGCGCGACATGGCGAAGAAGATGCGGGTCTGGCCGTACATAAGGACGAGCAGTACCGTCGTTATGCCGGCGATGGCACCGGTGCCGACGAGGGCGGAGCCGAAGTTGTAGCCGATGGCCCTTAAGGCGTATGCCACCGGTTCGGCATTGTTGAGCTGCGTGTAGGGAACGACGCCGGTCAGGACGGCCGAGACGATGATATAGAGGATGGTGCAAATCACCAGCGAGCCGATGATGCCGATGGGCAGGTCGCGGTTGGGGTTTTTGCATTCTTCGGCGGTGGTGGCGACGGCGTCGAAGCCGATATAGGCGAAGAAGATGAGGGCCGCTCCGGTGGCGACGCCGCCAAAGCCGAACGGCATCAGCGGCGACCAGTTGGCGGGGTTGACTTTCGGTCCGGCCAGGACGATAAAGATAAAAACCGCGGCCAGTTTTACGATGACGAGGATCCTGTTGAGGGAGGCGCTCTCTTTGGTACCGCGCACCAGCAGAAAACTAAGGAAGATGGCGATGAAGATGGCGGGCAGGTTTACGATGCCGCCGTCGGCGGGTACGGCGGTGAGCGTTTTTGGCAGTTCGACGCCCGCCGCTTTGAGCAGGCCGGTGACATATCCCGACCAACCTGCGGCGACCGCGCTTGAGCCGACCGAGTATTCGAGAACGAGGTTCCAGCCGACGATCCAGGCGACGATCTCGCCGAGGGCTGCGTACGAGTAGGTGTAAGCGCTGCCGGCTATGGGAACGACGGCGGCTAGCTCGGCGTACGCAAGGGCGGCGAAGGCGCACGCGAGGCCGGAAAGGACGAAGGAGAGCATTATTCCCGGGCCGGCATGCTGGGCGGCCGCCACACCGGTCAACACGAAGATGCCGGTGCCGATTATGCAGCCGATGCCCATGAGTATGAGGTCAGTCGCCCCGAGGGTTTTTTTGAGCTTTTGCCGGGCAGCTCCTGCTTTAAGGGCGTCGATGTTTTTGGTGCGGAATATGTCCAGAAGCTCTCCCCCTTTTCGGCAGAGAATAAGGCAAAAAGATGTCCCTGACAGTAGTATTGCTCCGGCGACGCCGATAATACGGGCCGTGGGCAATCTTTCCCTTCTGCCGGGGACATCTTTCAATGTTGCCTTTGCTTGTGCCTTAAGGAGACCGGGCGACGGGAGGGGTTATACCCGCAGTTTCGCCACCAAAGTTTTTTCCAGATGGGCGACGATGCCGTTGTAGTACCCGTCGACTTCGTCGTCGGTGAGAGTACGGTCGGTGGCCTGGAAGGTCAAGGCGAAGGCGAGGCTCTTCGCTCCAGCCGGCACCTGTTCGCCGGTGTACATGTCGAAGAGGCGGATGCCGGCGAGCAGTTCGCCGCCGCTGGCGGCGATTGCTTCCGACGCCTGGGCGGCGGTCACGCTTCGGGGGAGAACGACGGCCAGGTCGCGGGCGATGGCCGGGAAGCGCGGCAGCGGCCGATAGGCGCCGATGAGGACAGAGTGTTTGACGAGGCGCGCGACGTCAAGCTCGAATACGAACACCTCGCGTCCGAGGCCGAAGGCGTCGAGAACCTGGGGATGGACTTCGCCTACCGCGCCCAAGAGTTCGCCGTCTTTCACGAACAACGCGGTCTTGCCGGGATGCATGGCGTAGTGTTCGCCTGGCTGCACTTCGTAACCGGCGATGCCGAGTTTTTCCAGCAGGACTTCGACCGCCCCTTTGGCGTCGTAGAAATCGACCGTCTCACGCGGCTGATTCCAGGCGAGGTCGGCCCGTTTGCCGCACAGGGCGCCGCACAGCATCGGCGGTTCGTCCGGCAGTTCCGTCAGCGGGAGGCTGCGGGGCCGGTACACCGCCCCAAGTTCGTAGATTTTCAGGTCGTCGTTCTTGCGGGACAGATTGCCGGCCATCGTTTGCAGGACGCCGCCCATGAGAGTGGTTTTCATGGCCGGGAAGTCGTCGGTGATGGGGTTGAGGATGGGGATGGCCTTGCGGAGTTCGCTGTCGCCCGGCAGGCCGAGCTTGTCGAATATCGCGGGATGGGTGAAGCTGAAGGTGATGATCTCGCTAAAGCCGAGACCGGTGAGGATGTCTTTGCTGCGGTCGGCGATCGTCTGGGTGTAGCTCTGGCTGCCGGCTTTGGCGTTGCCGAAGGGGGTGGTGGCCGGAATGTTGTCGTAGCCCCAGATGCGGGCTATTTCTTCGCTGATATCGGCCGGCCTGCTGACGTCGCCCCGCCAGGTGGGCACGGTGATGAGGAATTTGTCGGGCTGGGCGTCGACGTCGAATTCCAGCCGGCGGAGGATATCGGCCATCTTGGCCGCCGGCAGGTCGACGCCGAGACGGGCGTTGATCTGGGCGGGAGTTACGGATATCTGCCGCGGCAGCTGGACGTCGGGGTAGGTATCGATTACGCCCGGGCAGACGGTGCAGGCGCCCATTTCTTCCAGCAGCCCAGCGGCACGGTCGAGGGCGCGGATGATATCCGCGGTGTTGACGCCGCGCTCGAACCGGCTCGACGCTTCCGAGCGTAGGCCGAGCGCCTTGGAGGTGCGCCGGATGCTGGCGCCGTTGAAGGAGGCGGCTTCGAGCAGAACGGTACGGGTGGCGTCGGTGACTTCGGTGGCCAGCCCGCCCATTACGCCGGCGATGCCGACCGCCTGCACGGCATCGGCGATGACCAGCATGTCGGGGGTAAGCTCGCGTTTGACGCCGTCCAGAGTCGTCAGGCGCTCGCCAGGGTTGGCCCGCCGGACGATGATGCGGTGCTTGGCGAGCAGGTTATAGTCGTAGGCGTGCATGGGCTGACCGAGCTCCATCATGACAAAGTTGGTAACATCGACGACGTTGCTGATCGGCCGCATGCCGGCGGCCTGAACCCGGCGCTGCAGCCAGGCGGGCGAGGGACCGATCTTGACGTTTTGGAGAACGCGGCCGGTGAAGCGGGCGCACAGCGACGGCTCGTCGATGGTGATGGCGACAAGATCGTTGGCCTTGTCGGCGCTTTCTTCCTTGAGCATGAGCATGGGTTTTTTGAGGGTGCCGCCGGTTAGCGCGGCAACCTCGCGGGCCAGCCCAAGGGAGTGGAAGCAATCGGCCCGGTTAGGGGTCAGCTCGAATTCCAGCACGACGTCGTCGAGGCCGAGTACGGCAAGGGCGTCTTCGCCGGGTTTGGTATCGGCCGGCAGTATATAGATGCCGTCGCGCAGCTCGGGGGGGACGATTTTGGCGTCCATGCCCAGTTCGTCGGCGGAACATAGCATCCCCTGCGATTCGACGCCGCGGAAGTTGGCGGTGCCGATTTCCAGACCGCCGGCGAGCTTCGCGCCGGTGAGGGCCACCGGGACCACGTCGCCGGTTTTGAGGTTGGTGGCGCCGGTGACGATGGTCACCGCGGAGCCGCCGATGTCCACCTTGCAGACCAAGAGTTTGTCGGCGTTAGGGTGGGCGGTTATCTCTTCGATTCGCCCGGCGACGACTTTCGCCAGGCCTTCGCCGCGGTATTCGATGTTTTCCACCGGCACGCCGGCCATGGTCATCATGTCGGCGAGTTTCTCCGGCGTTTCGGAAAAGTCTACATAGTCTTTGAGCCAATTGATCGAGGTGCGCATTGCGTATCCCCCCTAAAACTGCGCCAGGAAGCGCATGTCGTTGTCGTAAAAAAGCCGCAGGTCGTCGATGCCGTACACCAGCATGGCGATACGCTCCACACCCATCCCGAAGGCGAAGCCGCTGACCTGATCGGGGTCGAAGTTGCTCATCTCCAGTACGCGGGGATGGGTCATACCCGAGCCGAGAATCTCCAGCCAGCCCGTGCCTTTACAGGTGCGGCAGCCGCGGCCGGCGCACATGACGCAGGAAATGTCGACTTCGGCGCTCGGTTCGGTGAAGGGGAAGAAACTGGGCCGGAAGCGCAGCTTGACGCTGCTGCCGAATATCTCTTTGGCGAACTGGTCCAGGGTGCCTTTGAGATCGGCGAAACTGATTCCCTTGTCGATGACAAGGCCCTCCACTTGGTGGAATACCGGCGAGTGGGTGGCGTCGTAGTCGACCCGGTAGACCTTGCCGGGGGAGATTATCCGCACGGGCGAGTTGGGGGGGACGCTTTGCATGGTGCGGGCTTCGACCGGCGAGGTGTGAGTCCTGAGCAAGATGTCGCGGGTGATGTAGAAGGTGTCCTGCATGTCGCGGGCAGGGTGATCCGGGGGCAGGTTGAGGGCCTCGAAGTTGAAGTAGTCGGTTTCAACTTCCGGCCCTTCGGCGATATCGAAACCCATGCGCATGAACACGGATTTTATCCTTTCCAGGGTCAGCGTCAGCGGATGCTTGTGGCCGGAGGCGGGCCGGCGGCCGGGCAGGGTGACGTCGAGCCTGGCGGCGGCGATTTTGCTGGCCATTGCCGCTTTTTTCAGTTCTTCCGCCTTGTTCTGGATGAATGATTCCAGCTCAGTCCTGAGTTCGTTGACGAGCTGGCCGACCCGCGGCCTTTCCTCGGGGCCGAGGCTGCCGACGCCGCGCAGGATGGCTGTAAGGCTGCCCTTTTTCCCCAGGTACTTGACGCGGAGGTCGCCCAGGGCGTCGACGCTGTCCGCTTGGGGTATCTCGGCGAAGGCCGCCTGGCGGAGTTCTCTGAGTTGTTGTTCCATACATACCTCCACAATGTTCAGGATTACAAATAAAAAAGCTTTCGCCCCAAGGGGCGAAAGCTTTGCTTCCGCGGTACCACCCTACTAGTGTCCTCGCTTTTCCTCTAACGGGGAAAAACCGTCCGGCCTACGCAAGAATTTCTCTTCAGCGCGGATGCTCGGGAGTGAACTTCGGCCGTCCGTTTACGGCGCCGCTCTCAGTCTCTGGCGGCATCCTTCCTGTGGAAACGAAACCGGCGTACTCTCTCCGTCATGGCAGGCAATCCTATTGGATCATCAGTCTTTTATAGAGTAAATACGCAGCAATGGAACCGGTGGCTTCGAACATTCTCCAGAAGAAATCGGCGGTCACCAGCAACGAGACCACACCCTCTCTGACATCATGGAAATTACAGGTCATTGCTAAAACGTATTATAGCATATCGGCCGGGAAATTACAAGGTTGACAGGCGCTGGCGGGCCGCCTCGTAAAGGATCACCGCCGCCGCTGTCGCGACGTTGAGGGATTCGGCTTTGCCGTAGATGGGGACGATAATCCGCTGTGCGGCCCTGGCGAGCAGTTCGGCGCCGACTCCCACGCCCTCGTTGCCGAACACTATGGCCGCAGGCCCGGACAGGCGGGCGGCGGAGTAGACCGTCGCTCCCGCAAGGTCGGTGGCGATCAGGGGGATACCGGCCGCGCTCAGGGCGCGAATCAGTTCGTCGCGGGTCATGCTCGCCACGACGGGCAGGTGAAAGAGCGATCCCATGGTGGCCCGCACGGTTTTCCCGGCGTAGAGGTCCACACTTCCTTTGAGCATGACCACCCCGCTGCAGCCGGCGGCATCGGCGGTGCGGATGATCGTCCCGGCGTTCCCCGGATCCTGGATGCCGTCGAGAACGGCGATAAGGGGTTTAGCCGACCGGGAGAGGATGTCGGCGAAAGAGACGGGGCGTTGAAGGGCGACGAGCATTACTCCCTGCGGTTCCTGTGTATCGGACATTTTGGCGTAAAGCTGGTCAGTGACCTGAACCAGGCGGCACCTTTTTCCCCTCAAGGCCCCGAGTAATCTGGCCGCGCGGGGATCAGCCTCCGCGGCGGCGGTAAAGATACAGATTTCGACCGGCCAGCCGGCGGCGACGATTTCTTCCGCCAGCCTGACACCTTCTACGGGAAAAAGGCCAAGTTCGTCGCGGTATTTCTTCTGCCGCAGGGAAGCAACCGTTTTCACCAGCTGATTGCGGGGGCTGGCGATTATCTCGGTCATTCCATTTCCTCCAGTTTCTGCACGCCTTCATTGGTGCCAACGACGATCAGTATATCCTGGTCGCTGATCTTCTCTCCGGGCAGGGGTGGCACAATGATCTGTTCGCCGCGCTTTATGGCGACGACGTTCACGCCGTAGAGAGCCCTGAGGTTGGCCTCGGCCAGGCTGCGGCCCCGGAGCGCTGCCGGAGCGGCTACTTCGACCAGGCTGAGGTTGGGGGACAGTTCGATATAGTCGAGAACATTGGAGGAAACCAGGCTGTGTGCGACCCTCATCCCCATGTCCCGTTCGGGATAGATGACTTTATCGGCGCCGATCTTCTCGAGCATCTTGCCGTGCAGCTCGTTGCGGGCTTTGGCGACGATGTATGGCACGCCGATCTCTTTGAGCAGCAGGGTTGTGAGGACATTCGCCTGGATATCTTCGCCGATGGCCACGACGACGGTGTCGAAGTTGCGGATGCCGAGGGCTTTGAGGGATGCTTCGTCGGTGGTGTCCGCCTGCACCACGTGGGTTACCTCGTCGCTGAATTTCTGGACCCGCTCTTCGTTGGCGTCGACGGCGAGAACTTCATAGCCTGACTTGGACAAAGTGAGGGCGACGCTCGTCCCGAAACGGCCCAGGCCGATGATCGCGAACTGTTTATCCTTCTTGCCCATTGGTCGTCACCTCTAACCAATTATTACTTTGCCTTCGGGGTATCTGATCATCGTTTTGCGTTGGCGGAGGGCCAGCGCCAAGGCGATGGTTATCGGGCCGACCCGGCCGGCGAACATCGTGAGGATAATCCACAGTTTGCCGACGACGGACAGGTCCGGGGTAATACCGGTGGACAGTCCGACCGTCCCGAAGGCCGACACGACTTCGAAAAGAATGTTGAGGAAGGGGACCGATTCGCTGACGCTGATATCATGGTTACCAGCATGACCAGCAGCGCCGCAATGAATACCAGGGCAAAGGCTTTGTAGATTACCGTTCTGGGCAGGCTGCGCTCGAATATCTCGACATCTTCCTTGCCCCGGATAAGCGCCCAGATGGCGGCGGCGAGGAGACCGGCCGTGGTTGTCTTGACGCCGCCGCCGGTCGAGCCGGGGGAGGCGCCGATGAACATCAGGATGACGATGAAGAACAGGGTGGCGTTCCCCATCTCCCCTATCGCCAAGGTGTTGAAGCCGGCGGTTCGCGACGTTACCGACTGGAAGTAGCTGGCGAGAACCTTCCCGTCCCAGGACAGCGCGCCAAGCGTTGCCGGGTTGTCCTGCTCGAGAGCGAAGATGACGATGGCTCCGAACGTGATGAGAAAGGCTGTCACGGCTAGAACTAGTTTGCTGTGAAGGGAGTAGTCACGGAAACGGCGATGCTCCAGGACGTCGGCCATGACGGAAAACCCTATCCCCCCGAGGACGATGAGGGTGGATATGATGAGATTGACGGTCAGGTCGGCGGTATAGCCGGTGAGGCTGCGGTATCCGCCGAAGAGATCGAAGCCGGCGTTGCAGAAGGAGGAGACGGCATGCCAATAGCCGAAATAGATGCCCTTGGCGCCGTAGTCCTGGTATAAGCGGATCGCCAGGATGGTGCCGGCGACGAATTCTATCAGCAGGGTAACCTTGACGATATAGCGGGTGAGGCGCACTACGCCGGCGACGGTCAACTGGTTCATGGCCTCCTGGATGATAAGCCGTTCGCGCAGGTTGATCTTCTTGCCCATCAGCAGGGCCATGAGGGTGGCCATGGTCATAATGCCGAGCCCGCTGCCTGGATGAGGAAGATGATTACCGTTTGGCCGAATAGCGAAAACCGCGTGCCGGTATCTGCCACGATCAGACCGGTGACGCAAACCGCCGAGGTCGCCGTGAAAAGGGCGTCGATGAACCGGAGCGGTTCGTCGGTGGCGGACGCCAGCGGGGTGGCCAGGAGCGCTGCGCCGGCGAGGATAAGGCCGGCAAAGCCGGCCGCCAGGATCTGATACGGAGTGAGTTTCCACTGGGATATGTCAAGAAGGTCCGTTACGTTTTCCCGCACAATCATTTTTGCTTCCTTCTCTTGGCCGGGAATAAATGGAATCCGGCTTAACGGACTTATTATATACTTACATTTTCCCGCTGTCTACCACGATTATGAGTAATTCCACCGGCATACGCCCGCCTGGAGAAAAAGGCACACCCGCCGTTGCCGGCGGGTGTCTGGTTTTACGTATCTACACCGCTTTGGAGATGCAGTCGAAGGCGAGCATGTATTTGCGGACCGAATCTTTGACGCCCTTTTTCACCACCGACATGAGGTGGATGTAGTTGGCGTTCGGGCTCTTGAGCAACTCCGCCTTGAGCGTGTCCGCCGCCGCCTGCGACATATCGGTGGCGACGTTGATCTTCGATATGCCGGATACGATGGAATTGCGGTAGTCGTCCCGGCTGAGCCGCGATCCCCCGTGCATCACCAGGGGGACGTTGACGGCTTGGTTCAGTTCGCTGAGCCGCGAGAAATTAAGCTTCGGGCTGCCGCGGTAGGCGCCGTGATTGTTGCCCACCGCCACCGCCAAGGCGTCGATTTTCGTTTTGTCCACGAAGTCGGCGGCTATGTCGGGCGTGACGATGTTGTCGTCTTTGATATCCGTTTTAGTATCGTTAAAACCAACATAGCCCAGTTCACCCTCGACGGAAATACCGAGAGTATGGGCTATGCGGGTGATGTCTTTAGTTCGTTTGAGGTTTTCGGCCAAAGGCAGCGCCGATCCGTCGAACATCACTGAAGTGAAGCCCCAGCGGATGGCTTTCAGCACCCCTTCGTAGGTATGGCCGTGGTCCAGATGCAAGGCGACGGGCACCGACGCTTTCTGAGCGGCCCGGACCATGGCGGCGCTCAAGGTGTCCACGTCGACAAACTTGAAGAGGCGTTCGGGAATACCGAGGACCAGGGGAGTTTTGAGTTCTTCTGCTACCTCCATTACCGCGCTTAGTGTTTCGAAGTTGAAGACGTTGAATCCGCCGACGGCATACTTCCTTCTCCGGGCGTCCTGCAGCAGTTCCCGCATTGTTACCAAGCTCAAGTTAAACTCCTCCCTTACGAATTGCTGTACAGAGGCTGATTTCATTATATGATATTCGCGCCCGCCGGCGAAAAAACCTTCGGAATGTTCTTAAAAATTTTGCGATTGGTTTTTGTTTGCCCCCATTGTGTCCAGTTCCGCGCACAGTTATGCAGCCATTAGCGGAACAATCGCCGCAAAATTCGGGACCGGAAAAAGAAAACCCCGGACACTGTCCGGGGCTAAGTTGTTATTGCTTGGCAGCCTTGGCGGTGTCCACCAATTTGGTGAACGCGCCGCTGTCGTTGATGGCGAGGTCGGCGAGGATTTTGCGGTTGACCTGGACACCCGCCGTTTTCAAGCCGCTCATCAGTTGGCTGTAAGAGATGCCGTTGAGGCGGGCGGCAGCGTTGATGCGGGCGATCCAGAGGCGGCGGAATTCGCCTTTCTTGGCCCGGCGGTCGCGGCGGGCGTAGTAAAGAGCCTTCATTACCGTTTCGTTGGCTTTTTTGAAAAGCTTGCTCTTTGAGCCCCGGTAGCCCTTGGCGAGTTTGAGAATCTTCTTGTGCCTTCTATGTGCAGTCACGCCTTTTTTAACCCTTGGCATGTTTTATACCCCCATTCATATCTATAGGAATTATTGGTGTTAGGCGTAAGGAAGCATCTTGGAAACACGCTCGTGGTCGGACTTGCTGATAAGTCCGGCTTTGCGCAGATTGCGCTTGCGGGCCGGCGACTTCTTCTCCAGGATGTGGCTTTTGTAGGCTTTGGCGCGCTTGAATTCGCCGCTGCCGGTGATTTTAAACCGCTTGGCGGCGCTTCTGCGAGTTTTGATTTTCGGCATTGACAGTTTCCCCCTTAGTGTTGTTGCTGTTTGGCTGCGAGAATCATTATCATGTTCTTGCCTTCCAGTTTGGCGTCGCGCTCGACATTGGCAATGTCCTTGAGTTCGCCCGCCAAACGGACAAGTACCTGACGGCCGAGTTCGGGGTGGGAAAGTTCGCGGCCCCTGAACATGACGGTCGCCTTGACTTTATCGCCATCCTGGAGGAAGCGCTGGGCGTTCTTCAATTTGACTTGAAAATCATGATCCTCGATGTTGGGACGAACCTTGACTTCCTTGATGGTTACGATCTTCTGCTTCTTCTTGGCTTCCTTCTCGCGCTTCTGCTGCTCGTATTTGTACTTGCCGTAATCCATTATCCGGCACACCGGCGGCTTGGCGAGAGGCGCGACTTCCACCAGGTCAAGCTGGGATTCGGCGGCAAGACGCAATGCTTCCCGAAGCACCATGACCCCTAATTGCTCGTTGTTGGCGGTTACGACCCTAACTTCTCTTGCGCGGATTTCTTCGTTAATCCGAAGGTTATCCTTACTAATCGCGGCACACCTCCTAATTATTTCGTAAAAATATGGAATGCGAGTGGCATACACCACCCGCATAAAATCAATAGTAACTTGGTTGCCTGACCTTACGAACAGCTAAGCGTTGTAAGGTGAGAAGCGGATGGCTTCTACTTTAAAAAAGTATTTTGTTTACTTAGTTATATTAGCATTACGGGTCAGCAAAGTCAAGCGTGTTTGCGGAAGAATGTTATGACTTGGCGACGATTTCTGCCAGCAAACCGGCGATGAAGTCCGCCGCAGGCACAGAGCCGAGATCGCCTTTGCCTCGCTGGCGCACGGCGACGGTGCCGGTCTCCTTTTCCTTGTCGCCGATGATCAGCATGTAGGGGACTTTTTCCATCTGGCCTTCGCGAATTTTGTAGCCGATCTTTTCGTTGCGGTCGTCGATTTCAATGCGAATATCTTTGGCTTTCATCTGAGCCGCCAGGGCTTCGGCGTAGTCGAGCTGACGGTCTGTTATCGGCAGGATTTTTACCTGTACGGGGGCGAGCCAGGCGGGAAATGCGCCGGCGTAGTGTTCGATGAGGATGCCGATGAACCGTTCGATGCTGCCGTAGCAAGTGCGATGGATCATGACCGGGCGGTGTTTCTGGCCGTCTTCGCCGACGAAGGTAAGATCGAATTTTTCCGGCATTTGCATATCGAGCTGGATTGTGCCGCACTGCCAGGTCCGGCCGATGGAGTCGCGGAGATGGAAGTCGATCTTCGGCCCGTAGAAGGCGCCGTCGCCGGGATTGATCTTGTACGGCATGCCGTACTCTTCGAGAGCTTCGCGGAGGGCGAGGGTGGCCTCCTCCCAGACTTCGTCCGAACCCATGGCTTTTTCCGGCTTGGTGCTGAGTTCAGCGTGGTAACTCATGCCGAAGGTGCCGTAGATGGTGTTGAAGAGGTCGATTACCCCCTTGATTTCCGCCTTGATCTGGGATGGCAGCATGAAAATGTGGGCGTCGTCCTGGGTGAAGCTGCGCACGCGCATCAGTCCGTGGAGGGCGCCGCTCAGTTCGTGACGGTGGACGAGGCCGAGCTCGCAGGTGCGCAGGGGAAACTCGCGGTAGCTGTGGTGCTGCGAACGGTAGATGAGGATACCGCCCGGACAGTTCATGGGTTTGACGGCATAACCTTCGGCGTCGATGGTGGTGAAGTACATGTTGTTGCGGTAGTGGTCCCAGTGGCCCGACTGCTGCCAGAGCTTCTGGTGAAGAATAATCGGCGTCTTGATTTCCTGGTAGCCGTATTTTACGTGCAGGTGGCGCCAAAAGCTTTCAAGTTCATTGCGGATGATCATGCCCTTGGGATGAAAGAAGGGGAACCCCGGGCCCTCATCCTGGATGCTGAACAGGTCGAGCTCGCGGCCTAATTTGCGGTGATCGCGCTTGGCGGCCTCTTCGAGCATTGTCAGATAGGCGTCGAGGTCGCTTTTCTTTTCGAAAGCGGTACCGTAGATGCGTTGGAGCATCTTGTTGTGCTGGTCGCCCCGCCAGTACGCCCCTGCCAAGCTTTGCAGTCTGATGGCTTTGACGCGACCGGTGGAAGGAACATGGGGTCCTGCGCACAGGTCGACGAATTCTCCCTGTCTGTAGAGGGATATGGTGACGTCTTCTGGCAAGTCGCGGATAAGCTCCTGTTTGTAGGTTTCGCCCATTTCGCCGAACAGCCTGAGCGCTTCTTCCCGGCTTGTTTCCATGCGCTCGATGGGCAGGTCGGCCTTAACGATTTTCTCCATCTCGGCCTGGATTTTTTCGAGGTCTTCAGGAACGAACGTATGGGCGGTATCGATGTCGTAATAGAAACCGTTGGCGATTGCCGGACCGATGCCCAGCTTAACGTTCCCGTACAGTCTTTTGACTGCCTGGGCCAAGATGTGCGAGGCGCTGTGGCGAAGCGCCTCTTTTCCCTCGGCATCCTCGAAGGTGAGAAATTCCACCTGGGCATCCTGTTCTATTTTTTGCCGGAGGTCGACGGTCTGGCCGTTTACTTTGGCGACAAGGGCGATTTTGCCGAGATTGCGGCTTATGGATTCCGCCACTTCCTGCAACGATGTCCCTCCGGCCGCTTCCCTCACCGTCCCGTCCTTCAGCGTAATTTTGACTTTATCCACATGTATTCCCCTTTCCACGATAAATAATAAAACCCCGTCCTCATAGGGACGGGGTTTTGCCCGCGGTTCCACCCTGATTGGCATTGGAGCCCAGCTTGTTCACGATATAACGGGCATTACCCGGCGCGGCTTACTTTGTTCAGCCTTGCAGTTTGGAGGTGGTAACAGCAGGTGTCGGTAAAGGTGCTTTCAGCCACGGCGCCTTTTCTCTGCAACGTCGGATCGCTGCCGTCTTGTCCTCCGCATCACTGTTGACAGTATTTAATTAAGGTTATTATAGCCAGTTTGACGCTACCTGTCAATTCCTCTCCGTTTCGGTGATGCCGACATCGTGCACGCACAGGCTGCAGCCCCGGCAGATGCTTACCCGTCCGGTAAATACGCTCTGGATTGTCTCCACGGCAGAGTGAGTTTTGCCCAACTCGGAGGAGAAGTGCAGCATAATGTTCTGGGGCGCGATCGTGATCAGGGCGCTGATCAACATATCCTCGTAGTTTATTTCCTCGTTCCTGATCATTAGGGATTCGAGGTATTGATTATGGATGCTACGCCCGCAGGCATCCTGGATCTTGAAGGTGTCGCCGTCGCCGAGGACTATGTGGACTTCGTCCACCTGGGCTTCCTGTACGTCGACGAAGTAGCGGAGGACCCGGATGAACTCTTTGTATTCCATATCGAGCATGTATTCGTCGACAGCCTTGTCAACGATTTCGGTCAGGCGGGCGCGATAGTCCTTGAGTCGGAAGGAAAGGAAGCCGTCCAGCACGAGTTCATGGTGGATGTCGAAGTACTCCTTGAGTTTGGCCAGTATCCGGTTACGACGGTCGGTATAGCCGAATTCACCGCCCCCCGGATCGGCGAGCAATTTCAGCGCGTTATCGTAGATGGCGGCGCGTTCCTGGTCACCGAAGTAGTAATAGTTGTGGTTGATAATTTTGCTAATAAGGCTTTTTTCCTCATGGGCGACGATATGTTCTGCGAGCATTTGGGCGACATAGGTTTTGAGCGCGTTTTTGACGTGTTCGTAGTTGCGAAAGGAAAGCTCCCCTTCGGCGATGTTACAGCCCAGAAAGGTATAATTACCTTTGCTGCTCTCATCCACCGCCACCCGAAAACCTTCCTGCGCCAAAACGCGGCAGTCTTGCTGAAGCCTGGTCCGTATCTCATCGGGGGCGCCGCTTAAGCCAAGAGAGAGTATCTTCACGTTTCTCACTCCCTTCGCTGTTATTATATGTGCCCGGGAATGAAGGCATACGACAGCGCGGGCTGCAGCGGGAACAAAATAAAAAAGCAATCCCGCAGGATTGCTCAGTGGGCGGCCGGAACGCAATCATATTTTTTCCCGCTGCTCGTCGATGGCTTTGAGCCAGGCATTGCGGTCACCCGGGTCGACGATGACCTTCAAGGTCTTGCCAGTGATTGTGGAAATGGCCAGACCGTTCGGAATGATGAAAAATGTTTTTTCGCCGCGGACTTCTTTTACGTGAGCAAGGGGGACTTCCTCCATATATTTCCTGGTGATGTTCATGACATAGCCGACGAATACCAGCCGTTCGCTGGTAAGATAGAAGGCTCCCGTAAACGCGCTGTCTTCGAGATGCAGACTGGCGTGGCCCTTTTTTATGATTTCTTCAGTGTCCGTCAAAGGAAAACTATACATGCTACCACCTCATACATAAGTAACTGTTTGTTTTGTTACGACACTAGCCCTGCTTCGCCTTAATTGTATACATATTATCACCGCGGCGGACAAAACCTACTTGCCTGTTTCCCTGTCCGTCATCGCGGTGATGAATACTTTTGCCAGGTGGGGATCGAACTGGGTGCCTGCGCAGCGTCCGATTTCGGCGAGTGCCTGGGCGCTGGTCATCGCCGCCCGGTAAGGCCTGTCGCTGGTCATCGCGTCATAGGCGTCCGCGATGGCGAATACCCGGCACTCGAGGGGAATCTTTTCCTTCCTGAGCTGCATCGGATAGCCTTCGCCGTTCCACCACTCGTGGTGCTTGAGGATGAGTTCGGCGATGGGGGCGAGGTTGGGGGTGGAAATGGCGATACGGTAGCCGATTTCCGCGTGACGCTGTACAATGACCCGCTCTTTCACGGTCAGTGGACCGGGTTTAAACAGGATGCTGTCGGCTATCCCCACTTTGCCGGCATCGTGAAACTGGGCCAACAATTGCAAATCCTTCAAGGCCTTCTCGCTCAACCCGCATTTTTCGCTGAGCAAAGCAATCAGTCCCTGCATCCGCGCGGCGTTGTCCGCGGTAAAGAAGTCGCGAGCTTCCATCGCCTTAACGAGGGCGTCAAGCGTGGTGCTGCGGGCGTTCAGGTTGTGATTGAGTTTCTCGCGGTACATGTTGTCGTCGGCTTCTTTGAACAGGGCGGCCATATCGACGGTAGTTGTGCCGCTGGTGGCATAGCCGATCGATACGCTGATGGGCATCTCGCTGTCGTCGTTATGGCGGGCGATGGCATTCCCGAGGTCCTGGCAGAGCCTGCCGACGGTTTCTCTGTCGGTGGCGGCCAGGATGGCGATAAACTCGTCGCCGCCGAAACGATAGATAGCCGCATCGTTGGGAAAGTGTTTGTTCATAATACCGGCTACTTTGATCAGCAGCTCGTCACCGGCATTGTGCCCCAGCGTGTCGTTTACGAATTTCAGGCCGTCGACGTCGCAGACGACCAGGCTGACCGGCAGACAGCCAGGATGCACGAAGGAGTCCAATTCTTTTTCGAAACAGGTCCGATTCCGGAAACCGGTCAGGGAATCGTGCAGGCTTACGAAGCACAACTGCTCTTCGGCACGCTTGCGGTCGGTGATATCCTGATGGCTGCCGCGAACACCGCAGAATTCTCCTTTATC
This sequence comes from Sporomusaceae bacterium, assembly GCA_022839045.1. The sequence continues at coordinate 1,928 of JALHDI010000026.1, read as the reverse complement.
GTTGAATACCGGCCGGGTTACGCAGCTTACCCACCGGACACTGCCTTCCTTAGTCACGATGCGGAACTCGAGAGCCCCGGAAACGGAGTCGCTCAGTCTGCCGGTATATGCCTGCCATCTGGCCATGTCGCCAAAATATACTATATCGTCGAGCAGGCGCGGGTGAGCGTAAAAATCGCAATCGCGATATCCGGTAACGCGTTCGCAGTTGGGCGAAATATAGAACATTTCGTCGGCGGGGCCGCGCCAGAACACCATATCGGACGCAAACTCGGTGATGGTACGGTATAGTTCCTCGCTCTTGGCCAGCGATGCGGTTTTGCTGTCAAGCTCGCTAAGCATGTTGTTAAAGGCGGCGGACAGGGCGCCTATTTCATCGTTGGGGAATTTCGCGCTGAAACGCCGCTCTCCCCGGTTGCCGCCGATTTTTTCGACGTGCCTGGTGAAAACCACGAGCGGGGCGAGAAAATAGCCGACGATGAACCAGATGCCTATTAAGATGAGGAGAACGCCGGCGATGATGGCGATGATGATGTACTGCCTGGCCTGGATAACCGGCTGATACACTTCGCTGATGGGGTGGTGAGCGGCAAGAATCCAGTTCGTCTTGGAGAGATGTTTGAAAGTCGCCAGATGACGGACCCCGCGGGAGCTTATACTCTCCTCCGATCCCTCGAAGCCCTCGATCGCCAGATCGAACAGTATATTGACGCCCGGAGGAACGTCCCTTTTAAGGGTCCGTTCGGGAGAGGGATGAATAATCATCGTCCGGTTGGTGTCATACAAGTACAAATAACCCGTTTGACCGAGTCTGGTACGGGCTAATGTCCCGAGAAAGTTATCTTTCATCAGATCCAGGCCGCCGGCCATTATGCCGACGAGTTCGCCGTCGGCGCCGTATATGGGTGCGGTCAGCATGATCGCGGGGTGACCGTGGGACTGGCTGGAGATGTATGGTTCGCCGATGTATGGCCTGCCCAGCTCCAACGTTCGCCTGATGTATTCGCGGTGCCCGAAACTCAGGCCGCGACGCCCCCGCTCATAAGGCGATTCGGCGATGATATGGCCGGCGGAGGAGAAGAGAAAAATATGGTTATCGAACAGTGAGTGTAAACTCGACTTGGAGTCAAGGAATGCCTGAGCCTTTTCCGGATCGGCTAGCACTGCGGGTTCGACTGACTTGCTCGCCGCGATCAGAGCGTTATGCACTGTTTCCAGTTTATTGTCGATTTCCTGCGCCATGCCGGCAATAAGAGTAAACTCCTGCCCGGCGATAGTTTCTCTGAAGGTTGCTTCGAAGTAGGAAAGGATGTATGAAGCCGTTATTATGGCAAGCAAAATCACCATCGAGGAAACTGATACCGCTATTTTCGTTTTCAGGCTATTCATTCGCATATGTCTATCCTCGATGATGGCTACCCATGTACTGATACGCGTATCATTTTAATTCGAGCAGATTTTACCCTTTCCTCCCTCAGCGCTTTTCCCCTGTCGATAAAAGCGGAATGGCGGCAAGCGATAGCGGCCGGCATTCCGCAGATGGCGATATTCATTTCCCAGCTCCGACAGACGCCGACGGCGCCGGCCGAGGAGCAGGGCAAAGTTTTCCTTTGACTTTGCCACGGTGTCCGGCGTTGACATAGGTCATCAGCATGTATTCGTTAATCAATCGCTCCAATTTATTGATAGCATTGATCACCTCAGGGTTATTAAGATCGGCAAGGGCGAGCTCGCCGATTCTGCGCCGCTCGTCCTCGATGGAAACGGCCAGTGCTCTGGCGGCTTCATATGCTGCGGCGGGGGCAGGCGGCGCGGTGTGCCGCTCGGAAAGCGAAGTATCCTTGGCTCTGGTCATCGTATCACTTCCCGGAAACAATTAGGCCGGTATGCTTTATCCGGCATTCCTTAACCTAATAATTAAGATGCAA
>JALHDI010000025.1:9579-39350 GCA_022839045.1 Sporomusaceae bacterium | reverse complement strand
CGGTAATACCTGTTATACCCATTGGCGTCTCTCGACGTTTCCGGGCAGTGGCCTCTGTTTATGCAGGAGCCTCACCTAACAGAGAAATGATCGGTTTTCCTCTTCATTATATGCCCCACGGGGCGAAAGGTCAACCATTAGCGCAGAAACATGAGTAAAAGCATTGCAAATCCGCCGCCATTACCAAAATTGGCCGCAAAATGAACTCATACGGCTTCTACAGCGAAAAAACGGCCAGGCGGGGTTCTCCCGCCTGGCCATGAACTTTATTTCAGACCCTATTCCGGCTGATCGGCGGGTTCCATCCCCCGACGTCCTCTCGCCTTCAGCCAGTAGCCTGCGGCAACTACGCCAGCGGTGAGCGCCACCTCGATGGGCAGCGCATAAGCGGTCAACATTACGCCGATAGCGGCATCGCCGATGACCATCTTGGCCGCCGTCCAGCCCAGGATCGCCGCTCCCGCGTAGATGATGATCGGGAAGCGGTCCATGAGATTGAGGATGAGCTGGCTGCCGAACACTACCAGCGGGATGCTCATCGCCAGGCCGATGCCCAGCAGCATCCAGTTGCCGTTAGCCACACCGGCGATAGCGAGAACGTTATCGAGGCTCATGATGACATCGGCGAACAGGATGACCTTGATGGCTTCGCTGAGGCAAGAAGCTTCATGGCATTTGACATCGCCCTTATCGTCGGCGATCAGCTTAACGGCGATATAGAGCAGCGCCAGACCGCCGGCGAATTGCAGATACGGGATCTGCAGCAGGTACGCTGCCGCCATGGTCAGCACGACCCTCAGGACGACTGCGCCCAGACTCCCCCAGAAGACAGCCTTCTTGCGCTGCTCGTGAGGCAGGTTTCTACTTGCCAGAGCTATGACCACTGCGTTATCGCCACTCAGTATCAAGTTGATGAGCATGATACTCCCTAACGCGGCTAATAGTTCCATCGAAACGACCTCCATTCATTTTTAACATTCATGAATCCCGCGTTTCGCCCTGCTCCCCTCCCCTACGGGTCTCTTCATTCTTCGCCAGGCAAAAATAAAAGAGACCTTAGTATGACGAAAGCCATACTAAAGGTCTCGCCTATTGGCCGGTGATAAACCTCCAACGGCAGAGCCAGGTATTGCTAAACCTCCAACGGCAGAGCCAGGTATTGCTACCGTAATGGTGACTCCGCCTTAACGGCTACTCCCCTTCAGTAATATATATACTATCTTACCGTCTGCTGCGTGTCAACAGGAAATATTCGCGCTTACCAACCATTCTTCACGATAATAAAACGGCCTTCTTCCGCGCGGAACCAATTTCTAATCGTAATCATATTATGTTAATAGGGGTATCCCCAATAATCTCCCGGGAGGTGAGAATTCGATGCATTACTGTGACTACGACGATGACGACGACTACACCTGCAGTTGCCACTCGATGAAATGCGTGTCCAGTTGCCAGTCCATGAAATGCATGGATAGTTGCCAGTCCATGAAATGCATGGATAGCTGCCAGTCCATGAAATGCATGGATAGCTGCCAGTCCATGAAATGCATGTCCTGCGCTTATGCAATGAAATGCGCAAAGTGCATGCAGAGCTGTTATTCGATGTCCAGTTGCCACTATATGAAAAGCTGCGAATACGCCAAAAGCTGCCATCCGATGAAGAGCTGCCACTCTATGAAGTGCTGCAAATAGCTGTTCTCCTATAGCCGGCGTAAAGCCGGCCTTCTCTTTTCTCTCAGCCACGGCCGTTGATAAAGCCCCCAGGCGGCGGCACCAGGGGGCTTTATGCGGATTTTTTTATATAACCTATCGTGCGGATAAGCTACAACGCGCTACACCAGCTCCGTCAAGCGCCGCTGGTCGATGAGACAGGCTGCCTGGCGGTCTTTAAGCAACAGATAAACCTGCTCGGTTTGCGGATGCAGGCATTCGGACCGCTGATGGCACCGCAAGCAGCCGAAGCAGGGCGGGTTATCCGGGCGGCAGATAAGCTTCGCCGGATCGCCGAATTCGCGCACTACTCCCGCCACCACGTCAGGCGGGTAGAAGGCACCGAGCGTGCCGGCGATATCCGTTTCGCTCCGCCCCGCCGCGCGCGCGCCGAGGTAATCGGCCACGCACCGGTAATACGTCACCGCCCCTTCAGGCCGGGACGAATTACGGCTAAAGGCCACGAACCGTTCGAAAACTTCGGCGGCACCCGCCAAGTCGCCGTTTTGGCAGAGGAGGACCGTCAGCAGCAGGTCTAGGTTGCCGAAATACCAGGGGAAAGATGCAAGGTTGCTGATCGGCTGGTTGAGGAACTCGAAAACGCTCGTATCCGGGCTGTACGGTAGTTGGCGCAGAAAGCGGATGACCTGCCCCCTTTCCTCCTCATCAAGCTCGCCGAGCCGCCTGATCAGCCTGCGGACATCGTTGTAAGCGGCGTATTCCTCGATTGCCCCGATGTCGCCGAAGGCCTCGATTTCGCTGAAATGGGGTACAACCACGTGGAAGGCGGGGAAACCCAGGAAGGACACGTCACGGGCGTAAACCTGAAATCCGTCGTCTGCCAGCACCGCGAGCAGGTGACGGAGCAGTTCCCGGTTGCTGTCTGCCTTTACCTCGTCCCATTCCTGGAACGTATAGCTGGCCTGCGACCCGAAAAACTCGCTCGGATACACCCCCGAACCATGGACAAGGATACCGATCAGATTGTTGCCGGCTTCAGCCCCGGCCCGGTAGGAAAACTCCCGCATCCCCATCATCCTGGCGATGTTCTGGCCTTGCAGCAGTTCGGTCAGCGTTCTCTCGGCAGCGATCTCGAACAGGGGATGAGCACCGAATTTGACGAAATAGCTTTGGTCGGCAAGGTTGATATAGACGACCCCAACCACCGGGTACCGCCGGCCCAGCGAGCAGTCCTTGATGATAACCCGGCAGGAACCGCGGGCCTCGATTGCGGCGATCATGGCTGCGATGCGGGGGAAACGGCCAATGTATTCGTCGGGTATCGTCGGCGGCACTATTTTCTCGCGGATCACCCGTTGGTTCACATGGCGCTCGAACAATTCGGAGATCCCCTGCACCAGCGCCTCCTCCGGCGTATTTCCGGCGCACATGCCGTTGGACATGTACATTTTGGCGGTCATCTTGACAGGCAGGTAAGAAAGATTGCCGGTATGCACGTTGCAGTACGGGACAGCGGCAAAATCAGCCGGCAGTTCCTCGTACGTGATCCCTTGCCATCGTTTGAGCAGGGCTTCCTTATCCGTATCCGGGTCGAGCCCTGCCAGTTGGGCGGTCAACCACTCCCCGCCGGCAGCGAGAAAGTCGGCCGTGCTCAGGAGTTTTTCATCCGGCGCATAATAAAATCCCTGGCGGGTCAAGGCCTGCGGGCTTAGGTCGAAGCTCAGCCGGAAAGTGCACAGGTTCTGCAGTCTCTCCATCAGCTCGCCGTAGGCGCTTGCCAGCGCGTACTCGTGGGATACGCCCTTGCCGTTGACGGACAGGTCGGTGCCGGCGATGTTCACCGAAACCGAATAGAACCCTTGCAGGGAGTTGCGCCACGCCTTCTCTATCGGCAACAGGCCCATCCCGCCCAGAATATCCTTTACCTTGCCGATCGTCCTGAGCGGCACCTCGTCCTTATACTTCATACCGGAAAAACTCATTTGCGGCACCTCACACCAAATACTCGGGACAGACACGTCAAAACATTATGTCAAGGCCCTGTTTTAATATATGCCGTCTGTTCCGGGCAAGTGACCGCGGTGTCCTTTTCCCCGTTCGCCGCCGGAAAACAAAATGCCGCCGGCTGGCGGCGGCATTGGAAAAATTACTGGCGGTCATTCTCACCGCGAGTGGGTGCGGACGATCAGCACCTCAACCCGACGATTCTGGGCCCGGCCTTCGGCCGTCGTATTGGCGGCTGCCGGACGGTATTCCCCGTGGCCGATGGCGCTGAACCGCGCGGGTTGGAGCTTGGGGTCCTTGACCAGGAGATACTTCATGAAGTTCAGGGCTCGCTTCGAGCTGAGGTCCCAGTTGGTGGGAAACTCGGCGGTGTTGATGGGTATGTTGTCGGTGTGGCCAGATATTACCACCTTTTGCGGCAACACGGCCAGCATCTTGGCGATCGCGTTCGCGTATTCCCGCGAGGTCGGCAATAGGTCGGCCCGGCCGGATTCGAACAGCGCGGAATCCTTTATCCTGACGAGCAGGCCGTCGTCGGTGAGCGTGGTTCCGAAACCGCCGGTCAGGTTGTTGGCCTCGATGTACTTGTCCAATTTCCGTTTGGCGTCCAGCAGTTGAACGGTTTCCTGCTGAAAGTTGCCGGTCCGTTCGTTGCCGACGGTGGAAAAAACCGTCGGCACCTTGTCGATTGTCTGCGGCTGGCTTTCCATCGGCTGGGGAACGGTGTGCACGCTCTCAAAAATCGACGGGTTGCCTTGAAAAGCGCTGTTGAAAGACTGAGACATACGTTCGAATTTCTTCTGGTCGATCTGAGCGGAAGCGAACAGCACGATAAAGAGGGCGAGCAGCAGGGTTAGGATGTCGGAGTACGGGACCAGCCACGTCTCGTCGATATGTTCTTCATGCTCGTGGTTACTGTGCCGCTGCCGACGCATCGCCCTGTTCCCCGCCTTTGCTGAGAAGTTGCCGCTTGTTCTGCGGGACGAATACTCTCAGTTTGGCCTCCAGCGTAGCCGGGTTATCGCCGGCCTGGAGGGAGAGTATTCCTTCCAGCATCATCTTCTTTAGCTCCGCTTCCTCCTTGGACATGAGTTTCAGTTTATTGGCGAAGGGGTGCCAGATCACGTAGCCGGTAAAAATACCGAACAGAGTGGCGATAAAGGCGGCGGCGATAGAGTGACCGAGCTGCTCGATATCATCGAGGTTGCCAAGCGCAGCCACCAGGCCGACCACGGCCCCCAGCACCCCGAGTGTGGGCGCATACATCCCCGCCTGCGAGAAGATAAGCGCGCCAGCGCGGTGACGCTCTTCCATCTGCTGGATGTCCAAGCCGAGAACATCCACAACCAGGTCGGGGTCCATACCGTCGATAACCATCGTCAGGCCTTCCTTGAGGAAAGGGTCTTTTATCTCCTCCAGCCCCGGTTCCAGAGCCAGCAGTCCTTCCCGGCGGGCGAGCTGCGATAGGCCGATAAACAGGTGCAGGATTTCGCCGTGAGGCATCAGAACAGGTTTTACGAACAACATCTTTACCAGTTTGGGGAACTTCTTTATCTGATCCAGTGGAAACCCGTTGAGAAGGCAGGCCGCCGTTCCGACGAAGATGATCATGATCGCCGCCGGGTTGATCAGCGCCGACAGGTTGGCCCCCTTGAGAACCATACCCACACTAATGGCGGTGACACCCAAAATCAATCCGATAACAGTCGACTTCTCCACTTGCAATCCCCTCTACTGTGTTAATTGCTGCGGCGACCGCCTTTCTGGCCGCGTCGCGGCCATCCCGGCGAAATATCCAGCCCCGGTTCTATACAGTTGCTTTTTTCGGTAATAAGACAAATTTGCTAAATTACCAAAAAATCCTCTGTAAATAATAGGGATTGGCGGCGAAAAGTAGTTTTCCTTAAAAAGTTTCTGCGTTTCAAACTGTAAAGAGAGAATCGATGAGTCCTTCGCCCGGGACTGGGGGGATGCATAAAAGAGGAAGCCTGCAAATACAGGCTTCCTCTTTGTCACCGGTCAGGAGTCGCGAATTTGATCCTGATATCGACGATCTCCGGTCGGTTCCCCACCCTGATCGGCGGTCCCCATGTCCCGAATCCCGACGATACTATCACCTGGTATGCGCCTTTGCTGAGATAGCCCCAGTCGACCTCGAACATGCGGCCGGTAACGAAGTTATTCGGGAACATCTGGCCGACATGGGTGTGTCCCGACACTTGCAGGTCCACTCCCTGCGCCGCCGCTTCTTCAAGGTTGTATGGTTGGTGATCCATCAGCAGGATCGGCAGCCTCCGGTCGACCCCGGCCATTAGCGTCGCCAGGTCCTGCCGTGCCCGATCGCCGAACTGCGCCCGGCGCCGGTCGTCACGGCCGACGATATAGAAATGTTCGCCTATTTTGACGTACTCGTCCCGCAACACCGTGATGCCGGCCTCGCGGAGCCGATCCATAACATCTTCGGCTTTGCCGCTGATATATTCATGGTTGCCGAACACCGCCCACGCTCCGAAGCGCGGCGTCAAGGCGCGGAAGGGTTCGGCCATCTTTCTTTCCACGAAATAGCTGACGTTTTCGTCGATGACATCGCCGGGCAGCAGCACCAGATCGGGCCGCAAGCCGTTGATAGCCGCCACCAGCTCCGTCAGTCGCTCATAGCCGACGATCGGCCCGAGGTGGATATCCGACACCATCACAACCCGCAGCTCGGTTAGCCCGCCGGCCGGTTTGGCGATCGTCACCTCATACGATGCGACCTGCGGGTTGCGGGCGTTCCAGGAGCCATAAACCAGCAAGGCCGCCACCAACGCCGCCGCCGCCAGTCCGACCACCAGCGGCCTGTCCGCGGCCGCGGGCAGCAGGCCGAGCCTCCTGGCCAAGAAACCGCCAAAATCGGCTACCAGCCACAACAGTAGGAAATAGTACAACGCCGCCAGCCAGTAATCACCGCTGAAGGCAAGAAAATCCTTGATCTGCGTCGATACCGGCAGCGTCTTTACCCGCGAGGCGAGCGGAGTTACGGCGATTAACCAGAAAAGCGGCCAGAACGCCTTGCCCCACCCGGGCGTCAGATGGCTGAGAATATACTGCCACAGACGGCTGCCCACATAGAAATTCAGCAATAAATACGGCACTAAAACAATAAGGAGAAATCCCGGCAACCAAGTACCCCCGTTCGCCATCCGGCCCGTATACTGTCCCCTTCTTTATTCGGCCTGCGCGGCGATAATCCTTCGCCCCGGCGGCGAAAACCGCCCGGCCTGTCAAATCTTTGTAGCTGCATGGGACATTTTATGCTAATATCAAACCATACGACACCCGAGGAGGCTACATATGCGCGTAAAGGCCGCCCCCTTCGCGATTCCGTTTCTCCTGCTCCTTCTCCTCTTCAGCCTCCCCGCCGCCGCGCAGCCGGGTCCGCTCACCGGCAAAATCATCGTCCTCGACCCCGGCCATGGCGGCAGCCAAGACGGCGCGTTCCACCACGGGGTACGCGAGGCCGACGTAAATCTCGCCATCGGGCTTGAGCTCAAAGACAGGCTCACCGCCGCCGGCGCCACCGTCGTCATGACCCGCGCGACCGACGACCTTGCCGCTCCTCCCGACGCCACTCCCGCCGCCGAGCTTCAGGCGCGTGTGGATGTCGCCAAGGCCGCCGACGCCGACATCTTCGTCAGCCTGCATGCCAACGCCCACCCCACCAAGCCGGAAACCGCCGGCGCCATAACCTTCTACGCGCCGGGACGGCCCAATGACCTTGCGGCCACCGTCCTGGAGGCGCTCGTCCTGGAAACGGGCGCCGTCAACAAAGGCGTGCGCCCCGCCAACTTCTACGTGCTGCGCAACAGCGACATTCCGGCGGTTCTCGTCGAAGTAGGCTTCCTCACAAATCGGGTTGAAGCCGCCCGCCTCGCCGACAGCTGCTACCAGCGGGAAATTGCCGCCGGCATTTTCAAAGGCATCGTTCGTTACTTCCTCTCCCGCTACCAAGTCAGACTCCGACAACCCCATTCGCCGTACATACCTAAAGCCCCGGTTATGCCGGGGCTTTAGCCATCCCATTCAGCGGTTCAATCGCTCCTCCAGGATATCGACCGCCTGCTCGGGCGTCATTCCCACAACGTTGAGCATCGGAATCGTCGCGCTGTCCAGCTCGGACGCCGCGCCGCTCAGCGTCACATTGTCCGCCTGGGTCATGCTGTCGAAAGAACTCACAATATCACTATGATAGCTCGTGTACAGGAAGGCGTCGACATTAGTACCCGGGCGGCTCGCCTCCAGCATATCCACCACCTTGTAGCCCCTCTTCGCCAACAGCCTCGCGACATCGTTCATCCGCGACTGGACCGCGACCACTTTAGCCATACTGCTTTCTTCCTCTCAGACAGGTTTTATGCCTAGTATTCTTCCCGGCGCGCCCGTCTTATGCGGCCCGGGCGAAATAACCCGCGGCGACTATTTACGGAAAAAAACAGCCATACTACCTGGAGGGGGTGGTAAGATTGACGTTCAGGATACTGTCCGACTCGGAAACAGGGCGCGCCACCTACAGCAAGGAAATCGACTACTTCCTGGAAAATGGCGTCCCGGTAGCCCGTATTCCCGAAGGCTGGCCCGACCAGTTCCCGTCCAGGCAGCCAGAAGGCGAAGGCGGCGAATAAGCCTCTATCGTGGCAGAAAGGCCAGGTGGTTATCCACCTGGCCTTTCTCTCGCTTATTGCGCCTGAGTGCTGTGGCTCTGCAGCAGCTTGTTCACCCGGTCCTGGATGCCGCCTTCGGGAGCAGCGGCCTTCCCGGGCGCGTTGCTGACATGAACCGTGTTATCGGCAGGCTCCTTCTTCGTGGACCTGCCACCTGTCCAGGTGACACCTACCCGGCCGGCCTTATCCCAGCCGTCGGCGCTCCAGCCGAAGGCCGCGTTCAGCATGACCGATTCCTTGGTGTAATGGAAGAGGCCTAGCGCGATAGCCTGTTTGCCGCTGTAAGTGCCGATGGCCGCCGCGTATTGGGTCGGCTCCTTGGGGTTATAGGCCATCGGCGCCAGGCCGGTCATCGCCATCGCCGTGGCCCCGAGGCGGTTGAGCTTGTCGTGGGTATCCCACAACTGGCTCATATTGACTGCGTCGGTGCTGTAGATGCCGGGAGCGACATTGGTGATCCGCCGCTCGTTGCCGACGGAGCCGACCGACACGGTGTTAGGCTGGTCGGCGACAGACCCGACGCCGAGAGCCACGCTGTTGCCGCCGTATGCCCAGGCTTCTGCGCCGATGGCGGTGTCGAAATGACCGTCAGCCCTTGAATATGCGCCGATCGCACTCGCTCCCACCGTGGGCTCGTAGTAGCCGGCGGTCGCGCCCAGGCCGTACGCCGAATTGCCCAGCCCGACGGCGGTCGCGCCCAGGCCGTACGCCGCATTGCCCTCGCCGACAGCCGCGCTGTAGGCGCCTACCGCCGTATTGCCCTCGCCCAAGGCTACCGCACCGTAGCCTGTGCCGATATTGGGCAAACTGGTGGAGCTGGCTTCCGCTGCAGACGGCTCCGTGTAGCTGCCGCCGTTGACGACTACGCCGGTACCGATGGCGGTATTGTAGTTGCCGATGGCGACAGCGCCGATGCCGGCGACCTGCGCGCCGGAAGCCTCGGATACCAGGGCGCCGACGCCGGCGGCCTGGTTGAAGCTGCCGCCGCTGATGAAGGCGCCGATGCCGGTGGCGGAGTTATCCTCGCCGCCGTTCACCTGGCTGCCGACCCCCTGGGCGGTGTTGAACGCCACCGCGCCTTCCTCGGCCACGAGGACTGTGTACTCCTCGGCCCAGACCGGCGTCACCGCCGTCGCGGCCAGCAAGGCCAAGGTCACCAACAGCGACAACGCTGTTTTACCTTTCATATGTTCTCCCCCTTTGCTAGGGACGCCGTTGCTGCCGACGGCGCTTAGCCCAGGAGGACGGACTGGCCGCCCCCTTCGCCGCCGGCATTCCAGGCTCTATTCCGGTAATCTGTTAGGGCTACGGGTTGTCGTTGACAACCGCTCCAACGTTGTTGTCGGCATAGTTGCCGCTGCCGCTGACGATGACGCTGCCGGCCCCGATGGCGGTGTTGTTGCTGCCGCCGTTGACGTACGCGCCGGTGCTGTCGGTCACGACGTTGCCGCTGCCGTTGACGACGAGCGCGCCGACGCCGGCGGCGCTGTTGTCGCGGCCGAAGAAGGAGCTGTTGACGTACGCGCCGTTGTTGCCGGTTACGTAGTTGAAGCTGCCTTCGACGACGACCGCGCCGGCGCCGAGAGCGGCGTTGTCAGAGCCGCCGATTACCTGGGCGCCATAGTTGCCGTTGACGGTGTTGGCGAAGCCATCGACGACGACCGCGCCGGCGCCGATGGCCGACAGGGACATGCCATCAGCGACGACCGCACCGTAGTTGCTGTTGACGCTGTTGCCGCCGCCGTTGACGACGACCGCGCCGACGCCGTAGGCTTCGCTGAACGCCGCCCCGTTGGCTAAGGCGCCGACATTGTTGGACACCGAGAGGTTGCCGAAGCTGTCGACGACGACCGCGCCGGCGCCGATGGCGGTGTTGCTGCCGCTCAAAAAGTTGTTGTTGCTGTTGATCTGGGCGCCGATATTGTTGTTCACGCTGTTAAAGCCGCCGCCCCAGATGACCGCCCCGGCGCCGATGGCGGTGTTGAAGCCGCCGCCGTTTATGCTGGCGCCGTTGTTGTTATTGGCGATGTTCCAGTTGCTGTCGATAATGCCGGCGCTGACGCCGGCCGCAGTGTTGAACATTCCGCCGTTTATGACGGCGCCAGAGTTGCCGGAGGCGCTGTTGAAGTTTGCCTTGTACGCTACCAGGCCCGCGCCGTAAGAATTGTTGGTAGCCGCGAAGACCGGGGTGCAGAACGCTGCCGCGATCAGCAGGGCCGTGCACAGGATTGCCAGTTTTTTCATTCTCTTTTCCCTCCAATACTTGTTTAGCCTGATAATAATGACCATATTATCTACCTGAAGACCGCCACCTCCCGCGGAATCCCCTTCCTATATGGCTCAGGCCGGTCATCCGTAGCCATCTGTACCCGCATGACCGCCTGCTCGACCCTCTGCCAATGATTACCACGGGAAAACTACCGATAGGATGTCCCCTGCTTCAACAAATATACACATTTGGAAAGTGTTATATTTATATGGAAATATCTGTAATCTATTACATTTTATGGTAGAATTTCCCATTTGTAAAGAGTTTCCATCAATTTAATTTCCTAAAAAAAAACAGGCTGGCAGCCTCCCTGAAAGGTACCAGCCCAGATTCCGCCTGCTATTTTATTCGTAACTATTTTTTTACATTTATTGTATTTTTTGGAAGGTTTTTGCTGACGAACTGCGAATATTAACAGAGAAATAAAGGAGGCGACACTATGAATATCCGAAAAATCACCATTTTATTGCTGGTAGTCTTGCTTGCCGTCAACCTTCTCCTGACAGCATCGGCTTTGGCCGCCGTTCCAGGCATGCTGCCCACCAACCATTATATGGCCAAAAACATCTCCCTCGCGTCCGGCGACTCGTCCGTCGCCGACGGCACGCTCCCCGGCATCGTGGTCAAACCGGGTATGCCGGTAACGTTAAAAACCTTTGATCAGTTTACCTGCTTCGCCGGCAACCACGAGCTGGTCCTCCGCATTGTCAAACATGACAACGGCTATGTTGTCGCCTCTACCAACCCCATAACCTTCAAGGCCACGCATGACGGCTTCGTCTTTACCCAGCCGACGGCTTGGAACATACAGTTCCCGGCCATCGGCTGGTACCGCCACGAAGTCATCGCCGACGGCGCCCCCATCGCTTACTACCATTTCATCGTCTCCTTTACTCTTTAGGCGCGCTGATGCAAAAAACCCCGGTTCGCGTATGCAAACCGGGGTTTTATCGTATCTCTACCGCGACGGCGTTATCGCCAGTTGGGCGGTCATGTTCCAGCGCAGGCGGTCGTCCCAGCGGTCGGGGGCGACCGTCACCGTATAGGTGATGTCGCCGCGCTTCTTCTCGCCGAACGGGCGGATGAACTTCACCCGGCCGGGTATCTCCAGACCCGGCACCCCGTCGAAGGTCAGGGCGACCTCGTCCCCCACCCGCACCTTGGCAATCGCCAATTCGGTAAGGTCGTCGCTGCGGACCTCCCAAGCCGACTCGTCGGCAATGCGCACCAGCACCGTTCCCACCGCTGCATGCTCGCCAACCTTCACGTCCAGGTAAGCGACCGTGCCCGCCATCGGCGCCCTGAGCTCGGTCTTGTCCAGCAGTCCTTCGGCTTCGGTCTGCTTGCTCCGCTGGGTGGCCAGATCGGCTTCGGCCTGGGCCAGCGCCGCCCGGTTCCTCTCGGCCGTCGTCCGCGCCTGGTCGAGCTGCTGCCGCGAGGTGGCGCCGGCGGCTTCCAGCCGCTGCTGGCGGGCCAGTTCCCGCTCGGCGTCCGCCAGGTTGACCTTTGCCTGCTCTACCGCCGCTCCCGCCCGGGCGACGTCGGCGCGGGCGCTGCTCACCCTGGCCGAATAATCCTGGCGCACCAGCCTAATAAGCGGCTGGCCGCTCTGCACCATATCGCCCTCTTTGGCCAGTACCTCACCGACCGTGCCGTCCACCGGCATCACCATCTGGGCGTAGCGCACCGGAAAAATGATGCCTTCGGACAGTACCCTGCTGTCCGCCTTCACCGGCGGGATATCTTGCTTATCCCCCTGACGGCCGAAAAGCCACCAGCCGGCCGCAACCAGCACGGCCACCAGAATCAGCGTCAGCAGCCAATGGCGCCTGAGCCAGCCGCCGCCCGCAGTAAGTTTATCCTTAACCGCCATATCTTTTCTCCCCTATCATTCGTAACTCAGGACATCCCGGACGCTCAGCCGCGCGGCGTTGTAAGCCGGCAACAGGCTGGCGATAACCGACAGGACCGCCGACAGGGCCAGCCAGATGCCGACCCCGAGGAAACTGAACGAAAACGCCAGCGGGCTTTGCAGAAACAGCACCCCCACCTGGTAAGAGAGCAGCGCCGCCACCGGCAGGGCCAGAATCGCCCCTGCCAGCCAGCTTATGAGACCGATGCAGAGAGCCTCGACGACGAATACCCGGCCGATTTCCAGGCTGGACGCGCCGATGGCCCGCATAACCCCGATCTCGCGCGTCCGCTCCAGCACGTTTATCCCCATTGTCCCCGTCAGCCCCAGCGCCCCCACTACCGCCAACAGCACCGCCATAATCAACAAAAACGTTGTGATAATGTCGAACTGGGCCCGGATGCGCTGTTTGGCCTCCCAGGTTACATCGACTTGTTGAACGCGGAGGCTGTTATTCTTCAGATGCTCTTCAAGGGCTCTGCCAAGCGCGGACTGGTCTTCCGGCTTGGTCGACGCCGCGACCACCTGGACGGAACGGGACCGGCCGGATTCCTGGATCGCCCCCGACAACCAGTCGTACGGCGCGTATGCGAGCGGCCCGGTCATCGTGCTCTGCACGATACCTACGACCGTGAATTTCAGCCGGCGGTTGCCGGTCTTGATGATCGCCGGGCCGCCCACCACGATGCCGGGGGCGTCTTTGACAACCTCGGTGTTGACCACCAGCGCGCTTTCGTCCCCGGCTACCAGCCAGCGTCCCTTGACGATTTTCGGCTGAACCATTTTTGTATCGATCGGCGGGGCGAGGATGATGACATTTTTGCTCGCCTCATCCTCCGCCTGCCGGGTATCTTCCTTGAGAATCCGTCCCGACGTGAAGCCCCACGGTTCCACCGCCTTGACCCCCGGCACCCGCGCCACCTCCTGCTCGATGCGGCTGGAGCGGTAATTCTGGGTAAAAGTAATCGAAATATCATAGCGGAAATATTCCAACGCCTGGTCGAGGGTGGAATAAAGCGACGACCGCACCGCGAAGACGGCCATGAAGACCGTGCCGGCGACCGTCAGCGTCAAAAGCGTCAGCGCCAGCCGTCCTTTACGGCGGAAAGTGTTCCGCAGGGACAGCAGCACCGGCCGCTGTAGCCTGCCGAGCCTCCGCAGGGCGGCGTCCACCCAGCGGTCCACGCGGCCCCTGGCTTCCACCCCGCCGATGCCGTAATCGCTCACCGCCTCGCGCACCGTAACTCCCGTGCCGCGCCAGACCGGGTACAGCGCGGCGGCCAGCGGCACGAGTATGGCCACCGCCGCCTCCAGCAGCAGCACCCGCGGCGGCAGTTCGAGGCCGCCCGAGTCGAAGTTGAATATCCCGGCCATGAAGCGGGTGACCGCGTCCGCCGCCAGCGCCCCGAGCGGAGCCGCCACAGCGAGCGACAGCACTCCGAACGCCCCCACCAGAGCGAGATAGAGAGCGAGAATCTGTTCCCGCCGGGCGCCGATCGCCTTCATTATGCCAATCTGCCGTACCTGCTGGGTAAGGATGGCGGACACGGTGTTGATAAGGAGAAAAGTGCCCAGGCAAAGCGACAGCGCCCCAAGAACGGCCAGCAGCAGGAGCATGGCGTTGATCGCCCCCTGCAACTGGTGCTCGCCCGGTTTGTTTACCTGCAGCCAGAAGACGGTGGTGTCGCCCTGCTCGAGCTTCGTCCAGGCCCGGCGGCCGATCGCCTCGATGGGCGCCGTGTCCTTGCCCTTAAGCACCCACGGCTCGACGACGAAGTTCACCTGGTCGAGCCGGCGCGGTTCGTCCAGCTTCTCGAGCGTATCCATATTAATATATCCGTAGTAACGGCCGATGAACATGCTGGGTATCTGACTTGGGTCGTACACCACCCCGGTCACTTTCAGCGACCGCGAGCGCCCCGCTGGCGTCTCCACCGTAATGCTGCCACCCTGCTTAACCCCCAGGGCATCCAGCGACGAACGCTCGATAAGCACGTCCCCGTCGCCGGGGGGCCAGGCGCCGGACTGCGGACGGATAACGTTAACCTTCTGCTTATGATAATCGGGGATGGCGGTCAGGAACATCTGCTTCCATTCGCCGCCGGCGCCGCGCACCCTAAGATCGACATTGCGGCGCCCGTCGGCCTCCTTCACTCCCCGTAAGCTGCGGATGCTCGCCACCAGTTCCTCGTCGAAGGGGTCGGCGTACAAGGTGGCGCTGGCCGGTAGCGCCGCTCGCCAACTGCGGTCCAGGTCCCGTTCGAACATCAGGTATGAACTGTATATCATCCCCACCGCGAAGACCCCGACGGAGATGGAAAGCACGACCAGCATGGTGCGCAGCTTGTTGTCCGCGAGATCGGCCCAAACCTTGCGCCAGCGGGGCGACAGCGACCGGTCAGCCATCGCAGGCCTCCCCGGCCGCCGCCGAACAGGCGATCCGGCCCTCGGCCACCGTCAGGATGCGGCTGGCCCGCTTGGCCAAGTCGTCGTCATGAGTCACCATGAGAATCGTTTTGCCGCCCGCCGCCAGTTCGGCGAACAGATCGATAACCGCCGCCGCCGTGCGGTTGTCGAGGTTTCCGGTCGGCTCGTCCGCCACCAAAAGCGGCGGGTCGTTGGCCAGCGACCTGGCAATCGCCACCCGCTGCTGTTGGCCGCCCGACAGATTGGCCGGCAGCTTGTCGGCCTGATCGGCCACCCCCACCAGTTCCAGCAGGCTCAGGGCCCGCTCCGGCCGCGCGGCCGGGTCATGGACGGCGCAAAAATCCATCGGCAGCATGACATTCTCCAGCGCCGTGAGCGTCGGCAGCAATTGGAAGAACTGAAACACCACTCCGACCGTGCGGCCGCGCCACACGGCGATCTGATTCTCGGTCAGTCCGTGCACCGGTGTCCCCGCTACCCAAACTGTGCCTGCGGTGGGGCGGTCGATCCCGGTGATCATGTTGATGAGCGTAGACTTGCCGCTGCCCGATTTGCCTACAACGGACACGAACTCGCCGGCCTCAACCGTCAGGTCGACGCCGCGCAGAGCTTCGAACTCACCCGCCCCGGTCACATATACCTTTCCCACCCGGGACAATTCCACGGCCGCCATGTCGCGCTTGGGCTCGGGAAGGTCAGCCGCGCCCAACCAGGCCAGCCATTTACCGTTCATCGTTTCGGACCCCCGCTGTAAAGGAAGTGAGCGTCGCTGCGCAACCGCGCGCAAGCGACGAAATAATATATTAATATTCTTTATATATTTGGCAAATACCTCCAACTATATCCGCAACAAAAAAACGCGCGTTTGCCAGTGCCATAATGACCTTATTACCGGCCTATCAAGATTGTTTATTCGCCGTAATACGCCGATTGCGCTATACTGGAAGCAGGATAAACCGGAGGTGCTGACCATGTGCAAAGATTGCGGCTGCCCCGCCCACGGCAGCTCCCAGGTCAAGTTTTTCGTCAGAGGGGTTGGCGAAAACGCCAGGGAGGCTGAAAAATCGCTCCGCGGCCTGCCGGGTGTCTACTTCATCAGCATCAACAACCTCGACAGCCTGACAACCGTTTTTTACGACCCCAGCCGCACGACTTTCAACGCCATAAAAGCCAAGCTCGCCGAACACGGCATCGAAGCTCTGGCGTGATGGACATCCGAATCCGCCGTTCGCCGACACAAAACCACGGACTGTAATAGTCCGTGGTTTTTCTTTTTGCCGTCACATCGGATACCTCTCTGTTGTCCATGAACGCCACGCACATCGGCGAAATACCGGCCCGCATTATCTTGGGAATTGGGAACGATGGCGATTGCCGCCGCGCTGGGGAAAACGGCCAGAAGATCCATAACTTTTCCGGCTTGGGGATGAGGCGCAGGATAACCTTGGTCACCCGTCACCGCGTCGTGGGAGTAAGGCTCCATTTTTTCGTTATCGGTCCAGACATATTGGGCGCCGACGATATTCTTCAGTTCCGCCACGACCCGTCCGTCAACCTTGCTGTAACCCATGCCGCTTGCTCCCATCTTCGTCTTGTGCTGTTACTCGGCGAAATTACCTTCTGCGTCGAAGCGCATCTCTACGGGCTCGCCGACCACCGTAAGGCGCGGATTGGCCTTCGCCTCCTCCAGCAGAGCCTCGGAAATGCGGATCTCCTCTAGATGCAGCGTATCCTGGATCCTCACCAGCCTGGCCTTCGTCAGGTCGCGGGCGTTGCACGTCTTTACGGCCGCCCTGACCGCGTCGCGGTCGCACTCGAACACCGCCGGCACCTTCGTGGGGATCAGCACCGTCGACGTCAGCCCGTTGCAGTAGGTCATCGGGAAATTAGTCTTGTTGACGAGGCGGCGGGTAGTGATATCGGCGGTACCCATGCCGTTGGCGTTGCCATGGGTGGCGTCCGTCAGGTCGAGCACCGCCAGTTTGGCGATATCCGGCCCCCCGGCGGCGTAGGGAGTGGGGTAACGACCGGTTATGTTCGGATCCATGCCGTCACCCGAGATATCCTTGCCGATCTTGTCCACCACCAGCACGTCGATCTGCTCGAACGGCAGGCTGGCCATATTGGCCTTGGCCTCCACTAGCAACCGTTTATCGGTTTCGATCAGCGCCTCGGGCGTCACGGCGACAACCCTGGCCACCTGGTCATACGCGTTTTCTATGCTGCCCACGCCGAACAGCACCGGCATCTTGGCCAGCACCACCTTGGCCATGGCGGGGATATGTTCGGCCATATATTTAAAACTGAACGCATGGCAAGACTCGGCCCCCTTCTGTTTGCCCAGGCCGATAGTAATCATCTTCACGAGCCCGCTCTCGTTGGGGCCGCGGAACGCGGTATGCGGCTTGATGCGGTTGATGACTACGATGCCGTCCGCGCCGTGCGCGTATTCGTCGATATAGACCGGCAGACCGTTATCCAGGCGGCCGATCTCCACCACCGCCATGGACGACAATATCGGGCAACCGGCGCTCGCCTCGGTCACCCCCAGGTTGGCCAGCACCTCCCGCTGCCCTTCGGCGGTCGCGCCGCCGTGGCTGCCCATGGCCGGCACGATAAAAGGCTCCGCCCCCAAGCGTTTAAGTTCTTCCACCGTCACCCTGGCCAAGGTGGGGATTTCGGCCACCCCGCGGCTGCCCACGGCCACCGCCACCCTCATCCCCGGACGGACCCGCCGACCGATCTCTTCCCTGGCGATCTCCCGGCGTAGCGTTCCGGCCACATCCGCCAGACGGGGCGCGGGAAAAGTCTGGCGGACCTTAACCAGCCGCGGCAGAGGAATACCCCTGAGCAACTCCTGAATAACATCCATGAATTCTACCTCCTGAGTAAGTGCGATTCTTCCGCCGTTGCCTAATTCAAATCGCTGTCCTTGTAATATCTCGTGCCCTTGGCGGTAAGTTCGAGCGCCAGGCCCTTGTCGGTCATCTGGTACATCCAGATCCCCGGTCCCACCACCACCGCGCCCTGGAACGAATCACCGCTCACACCGTCGGTAGCCGCGGCGGTCGTCTGGCCGCCGAATTTCCAGCCGTCGGTAACGAAACTGTTGAAAGCCTTATCGGTCTCAAAGACGAAAATCACGCTGAACTTCTTTATCCCCAAGCCGAAACCGATGTCGACCTCCGCCATCTTCATGAAAACCTCTTCACCGCTGCCGTTGTTAACCGCCAGGCCTTTTCCGCCGCCGCCGCCGAAAAGAAACAGTTTGAATCCGTGGTTGCTGAACACGGCGTACCCGGCTGCGCTCTCGATGGCTCCCTGGGCGCTTGGTTTCTCCTTATACAGCCGCCCGAGCGTATTGTCCGCCATCTTCCGCACCTCGTCGCGCCGTTCCTCGACACTCGCCGCCGACGCCACCGGGGCTACCAGCATCATCGCCAGCATCATAATCGCCAGAACCTTGGCCACCAGCGTCATTTTCATTTAAAACCCTCCTCAATTACTGTTACGGGCAAGCGAAGACACGCTCTTATCATAAAGTATATTTTCGGTGTGTGACATTATATTCCTGCCGGGCCACTTCCTAGAGCCCGTTCCATCGCCCGCATTGCGCCTCGTCCCACATCCTGGTTTTTTTTCCCGGCCGAAAGGATTTTTCTTCCGCAAATATAATTAATCACAATATATTGAATAATGCCTCCATGGAATGATCATTCCACATCGTGGAAAAGGAGGGATAATCCTACCATTATTTTCCCTTTTTGATACTTATTAAGAGGAGGACTTGCCCATGAAAAAGGTTTTCGCGTTGCTTCTGGTTTGCTTGTTCGTCGTCGTCGTCGCCGGGTGTGGCGGCCAAGCTGAAAAATTCCCCACTAAACCGGTCACCCTCATCGTCCCCTGGGCGGCCGGCGGCGGCACCGACGCCATAGCCCGCGGCCTCGCCAAGAATACCGAGAAAGCTCTCGGCCAAACGATAACCGTCAATAACGTCACCGGTGGCGGCGGCGCGGTCGGACACGGCGCCGGCCTCAACGCCAAAAACGATGGCTACACCGTGACCATGATAACCTTCGAGCTCCTGTCCCTGCCGCCCCAGAAACTCGTTCCCTTCACCTATAAAGATTACGACCTCCTGATGCGGCTCAACACCGACCCCGCCGCCCTGACCGTAAAAGCCGACTCCTCCTTCAAGACGGTTAAGGATTTCATCGACTACGCCAAAGCCAACCCCGGCAAAGTCAACGTCGGCAACTCCGGCCCCGCCTCCGTATGGCACATCGCCGCCGGCCTGCTGGAAGAGAAAGCCGGCATCAAACTCAACCACGTTCCCTTCAACGGCGCGGCTCCGGCCATAACCGACCTTGTGGGCGGCCATATCCAGGCCGTAACCGTCAGCCCCGCCGAAGTGCAGAGCCAGGTTAAAGCCGGCAAGCTCAGAATGCTGGCGGTCATGAGCGACAAGCGCGACCCCAACTTCCCCGACGTTCCCACCTTCAAAGAAGCCGGCCTTGACATCACCTTCGCCACCTGGCGCGGTCTGGCCGTTCCCAAGAATACCCCCGAAAACGTGAAAAAGGTACTGGCCGACGCCTTCAAGAAGGGCTTCGACACGCCTGAGTTCCAGGATTTCGCCAAGAAAGCCGGCCTGGGCCTGGCATACGCCCCCGCCACCGAGTTCAAGACCTTCCTTGATCAGACGTCCGCCAACACCGAAGCCGTCATGAAGAAACTCAACCTGACGAAATAATCGCTGGCAAGGGCAAATGCCGGGCAACCGGCATTTGCCCTCCGTATTGCCTATGCAATTAGTTCGCCCACCGGCAGAAAGGATGTTGTCCCTTGAAAATACCCGATATTATTGCCGGCATCCTTGGTTTGGCCGTTTCCGCCTACGTAATCTATACCGCCCATTCCTTCCCCGAAGACAACGTGCTTCTCCTTGGCCCCAGCTTCTTCCCCACCGTCCTGGCCGCCGGCCTTGGTCTCTTCAGCCTGGCGTTGCTCGCCGCGGCCCTCAGGGGCAAATCCCGGCCCTCGACCGATCCTTTCGACATCAAAGCTCCCGGCGTTCAGCGGGCCTGCGTCTCCCTTGCGGCCGCCGTCGTTTATTGCGCGCTCTTTAGCACTCTTGGCTTCATCCTCACGAGCGTCGCCTACCTTTTCGGTCTCATGTACCTTCTTAAGCGGCGGGACTACCTCAAGATGGCCGCCGTTTCCATCGGCGTCACCCTCCTTGTCTACGGCATCTTCAACAGACTGCTGGACATCTCGCTGCCCGCCGGGTTCCTGGGCTAAGACACGATAAAGGTGGTTTACCATGGATTTTGATTTACTGCTTAAAGGATTTTCCACAGTGCTCCAACCCAGCTGTTTCGGCCTCATCTTGCTCGGAACGGTGTCCGGCGTGCTGATCGGGTCATTGCCCGGGCTTACGGCCACCATGGGTGTTGCCCTGCTCATTCCCTTCACCTTCGGCCTGCCCGTCCACCAGGGCGTGAGCATGCTTCTGGGTATCTTCTGCGGCGCCATCTACGGCGGCTCGATCGCCGCCATCCTGATAAGGACCCCCGGCACCCCCGCCGCAGCCGCCACTGTCCTCGACGGCTATCCCCTCAGCCAGAAGGGCGAAGCCGGCCGGGCCCTCGCCATGTCCATCTTCGCCTCCTTCGTCGGCGGCTTTTCAGGCGCCCTCATCATGACCTTCGCCTCGCCGCAGATATCCAGGGTCGCTCTCCAGTTCAGCGCACCCGAATACTTCGGCCTGGCCATCTTTGGACTCAGCATCATCATCTCCATCTCCGGCAACTCGATCGTCAAAGGCATAATCTCCGGCTTCTTCGGTATGCTGATCTCCACCATCGGCCTCGACCCCATGGCCGGCTACCCCCGCTTCACCTTCGGCTTGATGGATCTCTTCGAAGGACCGGCTTTCATTCCCACCCTCATCGGTCTGTTCGCCCTCTCCGAGGTCTTCAAGGGCGTCGAAGTACTCTACAAGCAAGAGGCCGTCAAAGCCGTAAAGCAGCAGCTCTTCCCCTCCCTGGTCGATATAAAGAAGGCGTGGGTTACCATCGTCAAATCGACTTTTATCGGCACATTCATCGGCTCCGTGCCTGGCGCCGGCAGCGACATCTCCGCATTCGTCGCCTACGGTGAAGCCAAGCGCTGCTCCAAAACCCCCGAAAACTTCGGCAAAGGTGAAATCACCGGCGTGGCCGCGGCCGAAGCGGCCAACAACGCCTGTACCGGCGGCGCCATGATCCCCATGCTCTCCCTCGGCGTCCCCGGCGACGCCGTCACCGCCGTCCTTCTCGGCGCCCTCGTCATCCAGGGCCTGCAGCCTGGACCGCTCCTCTTCAAGGACCATATCGACGTCGTTTACACTATCTTCGCCGGCATGATGACAGCCAATTTTCTCATGTTTCTTGTCGGCATCTTCGGTATCCGCTTCTTCGTCAAAATAATCTCCGTCGAGCGCAGCTTCCTTATTCCCGTCATCTTCCTGCTCTCAATCGTCGGCGCTTACTCCATGCGCAACAGCCTCTTCGATGTCGGCCTGGCCATCGTCTTCGGGCTTATCGGGTACTTCATGCAGCGCTACGACTTCCCGGCCTCGCCCATCCTCCTGTCCCTCATCCTCGGGCCTTTGGCGGAAAGCAGCCTGCGACGAGCGCTCATCGTCTCCCATGGGGACTTTTCCGTCCTCTTCACCCGCCCCATAGCCGCCGCTCTCATACTCCTCGCCGTGGCATCACTCGTCACCTCGGCGATCAGACAGGTAAAACTGGAAAAGAAAATGCTGGCCGAAAGCGCCCAACAGGTCAAAACCGACTGACACGTCGGCCCTTCGGAAAACAGAACAAAAAAGCCTGAACCCTTTTCGCAGGGCGCAGGCTTTTTCATTTTATGCATGGGCCGCTCAGGCGCCCCGGGCCGTCCTCACCGCCGCGACCATCGCGGCCGCCTTGGCCCGCACCGCCGTCCAGTCACCGCTCGCCACCGCCGCCTGGTCCACCAGTTGGCTGCCGGCACCGACCGCGGCCGCGCCCGCCCTGATGAAGTCGCCAGCGTTGCCGGCGTTAACGCCGCCGACAGCCATCGTCCTGATGTGCGGCAGCGGTCCCCTCAGTTCGCGAAAGTAATTGGGCCCCAGTGTCCCAGCCGGGAAAACCTTAACCATCTCCGCCCCCAGGCTGTAAGCCCGCACCGCCTCGGTGGGCGTCACCGTTCCCACCACCGCAGGCACGCCCAGCGCAATCGCCGCCGCCAGCGTATCCTCCGCCAGATGCGGCGTCAGGAGGAACATCGCCCCGGCGGCCACCGCCCGGCGGGCGGCCTCCCCGTTCATAACCGTGCCGGCGCCGACGGGGATAGCCTCGCTCATTTCCCGGCGTAGTGCCGTTATACCGTCCAGAGCGCCGTCACTGTTCATCGTCACCTCGATCGCTCCCACCCCGGCAGCCAGCAGGGCCTTGCCCAGCGGCACCATCCGGGCAGGCTCGACTCCCCGCAGAATCGCGACGACACCGTTGGCCGCAATCCGTTCCAGAACCTCGTGCATAGTCTCCCACCCCTTCTGCATGGCCTAATCAACCGGCTATTTTACTATACCGTGTGTCCTGGCGACCGTCATCGCCCCGAATCCGGCGATGTCCTCCAGCACGCTGTCGTCGAGCGCCTGCAACGTCCCCCGAAAAAAGTCGTCCCGCCGCAGCACGGCCTGGAACGCCGCGCGCATTTCCCGGTTACCGGCGATAAAGACCGGCATTTCCGGCCGGGCGGCGAACGTCCGGCTGAAACGCAGCGCCGTCAAGTCGGTCTGTATAACCGCCCCCAGGAGAAAGTTCGCCTTCTCCTCAACAACGCACGCGGTAAACTGGTCAAGGATCCTCACCGTGAAGCAGGCCCGGCTCAGCCCTACCCGGCGCGCGCACTCGGCGCCTCGCAGCACCATCTGTTCATCGACGCTGCTGACGAAAGCATTATGCAGAGCGTTCGCGAGGATGGTGTTGTTTGTAATAACGCTGAGCAGTTCCCCCGCCAAGGTTGTCAGGCAGCCGGCGATGCGCTGCCGGTCGTCCATGATGATGAATTTGGTATGTGAGCCGGGGAGGATGAAAATCGCCGGCTCGCGCAGGCCAAGCCTGCGGACGAGGCCGAAGGCCTCGACCTCCTCGCCCCGCATTATGTCCATCTGCTCACAGTTGTCGATATCGACCGTCCCGCGGCTGTTCTTGACGCCTGGGATAAACCAGATCGGCTTGTCGGCGACCTCGGGAACGACGGCGTCCACCATCCCCGCCGCCAGATCGTCGATGCCGACCGGAGCGGCCAGATGGGGCACCTCGTGCAGACCGACGTTGGAAGTAATCATCCCGGAAGCCACGATCGCCCTGGTAGCGGCGACGGTGATGCCGGCCTCGGCGCAAGCGGCGTCGAGAGCTTCCCGCACTCCCTGCTGCAACCTTGCCCTGTTGCCGGTCACAGCCGTATCCCGCACCCCGACAGCCGCGAACGCTCCGGCCACGACCCGGTCGCCGCGCCACACCTTCACCCGCGTATTCGTCGTCCCCGTGTCAACGGTAAGATAAAACACCTCATCATCACCCCCGGAAGTAGTATCGCCCAAGCCGAGTACGCCGGCAAAAGCGGCCGCCATACATTTTTTTCATTATAGTTCGCGATAGTTCGCGACGGGAAAAATTGTCAATCTTCGCGCCGCTCACTGACCGTCAGGGGCGGCGGCGCGAAGGCTGGGGCCGCACGACAATGGCCGCCTCTTCCACCGGGCAGCCGTTTTCGCATGCCCCGCACCCGACACACAGATCGCGTAATACGTCCGGCCGGTGCAGCGCATCGGAAGTAATCGCATGCTGCGGGCACTGTTCCTTGCATAACAGGCACAGTTTGCCTTCCGTCCAGCCGAGGCAACGATTCCGGTCGATCTCCGCCAGCCCGATGACCGTCTGCGCTATCGGCAGGCTGGCGATCGCCCCCGTCGGGCAAACTTTCTGGCAGTCCTGGGTCAGTTCACAGCGCGCTTCCCGGGGCACGATCATCGGGGT
Organism: Sporomusaceae bacterium; assembly: GCA_022839045.1. The sequence goes on along the minus strand of JALHDI010000025.1, from coordinate 15,296 downwards.
AAGAAATACCGCCGCCCCTTTATTTAGCGGCGCCGCCTTCAGGCACTTGCTTGGGCATGCCTTGATACAGCGGCCACAGCGGCTGCAGCGGGCCAGAAACTCGCTTTCATCCAACGCTCCCGGCGGCCTGAGCGGCTGAGCGGCACCGGCCACGGTCAGGCCAGGCGTCGCCGCGGCCGCCACCGTCAGCGCCACCCCGGCGCGGATGATCTCCCGCCTCGTAAACAGGCTGCCCGTGCAGGCGGGCAGCGCCTTTTCCCCAGGCCGCGCCTCCAGCAGGATGCCCTCGCTGACAGGACACCCATCGGCGCACCGGCCGCACAGCAGGCAGTCGACTCCCGCGGCGCCCGCTGCGGGACTGAAGGCGCCTGTCGGGCACGCTTGCGAACACGCCCCGCACTTAATGCAGCCCGCCGGCCCTTTGACCGTCCATAGCCGCCAGCGGGCAACGAGCGACATCAGCAAGCCCGACGGGCACAAATAGACGCACCAGAAGCGGGGGAAGATGATCAGACCCACTGCGACCACGGCGGCGGCCATCCAGGGGACCTTGCCCTGCCACAGCCGCGACAGTTCGGACGTCAGCAGATGGAACGGGCTCAAGTATACCGTCCAGCCGCTGCCGAGAAAAAGCAGCGTCAGCAACAGGAGCAGCCAGTAGTAACGCCAGGGAAGCAGACGGCGCGCCCAGGCCGGCGGGCCGGAGCGGCGGCCGAGACCCGGGCGGTTGATTAATCCCTGCCGGCTTTGCAGAACAGCCAGCAATCCCCCCAGCGGGCACAGCCAGCCGCAGAAGACCCGGCCGGCGGCAAATGTGAGCAGCACCGTGGCCAGCGGCAGCCACCCCCACGACGGAAACGTCCCCTCCCAGCGCAGATGAGCCACCAGCAAAAGCGGATCGAGCCGCGACAACCACAGCAGCAGCCCGGTGTCAGGCGGCAGCGGGTATTCGTGCCTGGCGACCAGCACCACGACAACCGCCAGCGACGTGGCCGGCAGCAAAGTCCGCCAATAACGCAAACCGGTAAACTTCATCAAATGCACCTTCCGCAACGTAATGTTTATTTCATTCGACACCGGTGCGGTGTTAGCCTTCGGGTGTCGGCAGCCGATAAAAAAAAGCCGCTGCTGAAAACGCGGCTTTCTTCCATATTTACCCGGACACAATCGGGATGACGATTGTGAACGTCGTCCCCTGGCCGGGTTCGCTGACTACGCGGATCTCCCCGCCATGCTTCTTGACGATGTCATAGGTAACGCTCAAACCGAGGCCCGTTCCTTTACCCACTTCTTTGGTGGTGAAAAAAGGCTCGAATATCCTGTTCAGCAACTGGGGAGGAATGCCGCAGCCCGTATCGGAAATACTGACATGAATATTGCCGCCCTCGGCCCACGTCTTGACCTTGATCTCCCCCCACTTGTCGATCGCCTGGGTGGCGTTCACGAGGACGTTCATGAACACCTGGTTCAACTGGCCGATATTGCACTTGGTCAGCGGCAATTCGCCATAGTCTTTCGCCAGCGACGCTTTATATTTCATCTCGTTCCACACGATGTTGATCGCGCTTTCCACGCCTTCGTTGATGTTTGCCGGCCTGCTTTCGCTTTCAACCCGCGCGAAGCCTTTGAGATCCTGGACGATATCCTTGACGCGGCCTGCGCCTTCCATAGTCTCAGTGATAAGGCTCTCTACGTCATGGATTACATAATCCACTTTCAGAGCCTGTCTGGCATCTTCCAGTCTGCCGACAACAGCCCCGGTATCTTGCCGTTCACCCATCCCGCCGCCGATGTTCGCCAGTTGGAATAACGCTTCCTCGTGCAGGGTGATGAACCGGGTCAGGCGTCCCAGGTAATCCTGCAACGATTCCAGATTGCTGATGATGAAGGACATCGGATTATTGATCTCATGGGCCACCCCGGCGGCAAGCTGGCCGATCGAAGCCATCTTGTCCTGCTGGTAGGCCTGGAGTTGGATTGTATTCAACTCGGCGTACGCCTCGGCAAGTTCCTCGTTTCTGTGTTTCAGCTCCCCTTCGGTCCGGCGGCGCATCGCCACCTCGTCCCACAGTTCGCGATTGGTGCTCTGGAGCTCCTCGTTCATTGCCAAATGCTCTTCGTTCATGGCTTTAAGTTCATCGTTCAGGACGGACAATTCCCTGGTACGCTCCTTGACCCTCGCCTCCAGCAGGTCGCGGACCGCCCGCAGGTCCGCCTCGTAAGCCTTCTGTCTGGCGACAAACCGCAGCAGCAGCAGAACACAGATTAGTATCCCCAGGCAGATCAGCCCGGCAACCAGGAAATGGTTGCTAATGCGGTCGCCGGCCCGCTGCAGGATCTCCTGCTGGTCGATCCCTACCACTACCGCCAGCGGATAGGCCAGCAGCGCGCGAAAACTGTAAATCCGTGTTACGCCATCGTCCTTTCCCGTCTCGACATACTGTCCGACATCGCTAACCGTCAGCTTCGTCATCAGCTCACTACCGCTCAGGTCCTGACCGGCCACCGTGGACCTGCCGGCCTGCCGCGCCCGGACGATGCCGTCGCGGCCCACCAGGACGACCGCCGAGTTTTGCCCCAGATCGACCTGTTTGTAGAAATCGCTGAAGTAATACGGATCGACCGCAACCACCGCCACCCCGCCGAAAGAGCCGTCCGGCTTGTTTACGCGGCGGGTCATCCGGATCGCCAACTTACCTGCCAACCGGCCCAAAACCGGCTTGCCGATGAACAGTCGCTCGCTGTCGTAGTTGATGTGTACCTGAAAATACTCGCGGTCACTGAAGTTGGCGGTCACGAGCGGCGCCTGGCTGCTGGCAACCAGATCGCCGTTCTCGTCCATAACGCCCATGAGGATGAACGGCTCGCCGGGAAGCCTGCCGTCGCGGATATAGCCGGGAATATCTATTGCCCGCCCTTCCCGCTCGAACTGATACTTCAGGACCAGCGTCGCCTGATCGGCACTTCTCAGCGTCCGCAGGGTATGTTCTTCGAAAGCGCGCGCCAGGTTGGCCGTTTCCTTCACGGCAGCTTGCAGTTCTTTCCGTTTCTCGCTTTCAATAATGTTGTAATAAGCCAGAAGAACAGAAAAAATCAGAAAGATGCCGAAAAGCACAATCCCGAAGCTGAGATTGCGCAACGCCGGCGAATCGCCGCCGAAAGCCTCGCCGATGCTTACTTTTCGCAAAATTTCGCCCTCCCCTGATCGCACAACACCCCTCCCTTTATCCGTACAAGCAACCAATCAGGAACCGGACATACTCTCAAGCTTCATCCGCCTTCCAGGTAACCCGGATCCGGCTAGGTACGGTCCCATCGCCTTCGAGCACAACGCTGACGCCGTAGAGCCGCCCCATTTTGTGCAGAAGGGCACAGGAAATCTTCAGCTTGCTGATTGCCGTCGCGTCGAGCGTGAATGGCAGCAGGTCAATTCCGAACGCGATTTCAACCTTTTGTGCCGCCTGGCGAACAACCGTCAGCAAACAGCCGATCTTGTTATCGCCAGGCAGATTGTGAACCAGAATGCGGAAAATCATTAACAAGAACTTGTGATTCCCCTGCGCCTTGAAATCATCGCCACTGTCGCGCGCGACCTCAAGGCGGCCATTGCAGTTCCTGACGATATCGTCGACCAACTGGCGGGAATCTTTTGATTCCACCACCGTGGGCAACTGGCTGATATACGTCAGGTAAACCGCCTCTATCTCATCGATGAGCTGATCCAATACCGCTACCCGTGCCCCGGAACCGCCATTGTCCGAATAAAGGTAGCGCCGCCAGGCGGAAAAAATCCAGCCACTGATTTCCTTCAGGCGTCTGAACTCCTCCCTTTCTTCGGTCATGCGCTGTTCCATCTGCTTCAGAATTTTCTGATAGGCGAGGTTCCGTTTAGCGAGATTGACCTGCAAAGAATCCCTCTCCACCTGGAGGTTGAAGTAATCGACCGCCTGTCTCACCGCCGGCAGAAGCGCCTGATCACTCGTCCACGGTTTGGCGATGAACTTGAAAATCTCGCCCTGGTTGATAGTCACCAGCATCTGCGATAATTGCGTATACCCCGACAGCACCACCCTGACCGTCCGGGGATATTTTTCCTTCGCCGCCTTCAACAGCGATAGCCCGTCCATTTCCGGCATCCTTATATCGGTAACCAGGACGCTAATCTCGTGCTGTTCCATTATTTTTAGGGCCTCGCGGGCATTGCCGGTGAAAAAGGAATGGTAAGGCTCCTCCACCACCGCCCGCCTGATTGCGCTGATCACATTGATTTCGTCATCAACGAACAAAACCTTGTTTTTGTGCATGCCAAGCCCCTGCGCTTTCGTTCAGGTTTCCGCTTATAGTCCTTTGAGAAGCGGCCGCAGATCCTCTTCGCGAAATCCCAGGCGCGCAAATACGCCCGGTTCCAGTCCCTGCGCGAACTCCGGACTGACTACCTTCCACGCGTAATAGCCGGCGATGTGGACCGCCGCCACCAGCTCCTTGTTCATGATCGCGTCCCGCAAAGGCTCATGGTGAAATAGCGCCGTCTCGACGATCGGGTATGGCAGGCCCCACCAGTTGAGCAAATAGCCCCCGAACTCCTGGTGGGTAATCCCGAGGCTCTCCTTTTCAAGCTTGACGAAATCCTTATCCTTCCCCAGCATATATTCCCGCACAATACGCTCATACTGGTCGGGAAAGTAATGCAAGCACATCAGCAGACCGATATCGTTCAGCAGTGCCGCGGCCTGAAAAGTATCAGGTACCGGTTTAGCCAGCAGGTCCGAATAAATCAGCGTCATCAGCCTGTTTGCCGTGTTCGCCTTCCGGGCCAGCTTTTTTATGCTGAGTGACGGTATCCTAATGTTGGCGGATTTGAACAGACTACATGACAAAACAATCGTCTTAATGACCGTAAGTCCCAGGAAAGTGATCGCCTTCGAGATCGAGCCCGTTTTGACGGTATTAAAGGCGCTGTTCGCCACCCTTAGCACCGCGGCGGACACCGCCGGGTCGCTCTCGATCACGGCGGCGATCTGGCTCACGTCCGCGCCCTGCTCCGTCAGTCTGCCAACCGCATCATAGACGCCCGGGGCGACCGACAAATTTTCCAGTCTATTGGCGAAATCAAGCAGCGTCTTATTGTCGAACCGTTCTCTGGCCGCAAAAATCTGGGCGATCTTCTCCTTCAGATCTTGACCTTCCCACGGTTTGAGCATATACATATTGCTCGAACCGTCGACGATGCTGTTGAGAATGGCGCTCTCCTCTGCGTAGCCGCTGAGGATCAGCCGCGTCGTCCGCGGATATAAGGCCTTAACCTTGCGGAGAAACTGGTGACCGTCCATCCCCGGCATGCGTATGTCCGACACAACCACGTCGACCGGGCTAGTCGCCAGAACAGCCAGGCCGGCCTCGCCGCTCTCGGCGGTCAACACTTCGTAACCGCTGTCGAAAAAAAGCCTGTCGATCGCCCTCAGTATCGCCTTTTCGTCGTCGACAAAGAGAATCCGATTGTCCACATTAGGCGCCCCCCGAAAAATATTGCCACCGACAATCAGGCGGAGTGCCGGACGGGAAGCTTGATCGTAAACAACGCCCCCTCGCCGGCCTTGCTGGCCACAGATACCTCTCCGCCGTGCTTGTTCACCACGATATCATAAGAAACACTCAGCCCCAGCCCGGTACCTTGTCCTACCGGTTTGGTGGTGAAGAACGGGTTGAAAATATCCTGG
>JALHDI010000025.1:0-9568 GCA_022839045.1 Sporomusaceae bacterium | reverse complement strand
CTGTCCCGTTATCTTCTACCGAGCAGTATACCGAATCGCCGTCAAGAAAACTGCGGATTCTTATCACGCCCTCGTCGCCGGTTTCCTTCGCCGCGACAGCCTGCGCCGCGTTGACGATCAAGTTTAGCAACACCTGGTTTATCAGTCCCCCGAGCGCCTCGATATACGGGATGTCGTCCAACTCCAATTCCACGCGGGCTACATACTTGATCTCATTGCGGGCAACGGTCAGCGTATTTTTTATCCCGGCGTTCAGATCGTACTCCGCGTACTCATCCTGCTGGTCTACCCGGGAAAACAGCCGCAGCGCCTTCACGATTTCGCCCACCCGGTTGATCCCGTCGCGGGTCTCGTCGAAGAGCGGGGGCAAATCGCCGACTACATGGTCGAGCCTTACCTGGCGTGCCAGGGCGTTGATCCGGTCCGCCTCCTCCCGGAGCGACCTGTCTGCAGCCTCGGCCGCCCGCCGGTGCAATTCCCGATAGGCGCCAATCATCTCCGTCAGCCTAGCCAGGTATTTCTGCAATACCTCGAAATTGCTCAGCACGAACCCCAGGGGATTATTGACCTCATGCGCTATCCCCGCCGCCAGTTGGCCGATGCCGGCCAGTTTCTCCTGCTGAATCACTTGTAGCTGGGTCTCCTGCAACCTGAGCAACGTCTCCGCCAAGTCGGCATTCTTCGCCGTCAGTTCCTCCTCGAGCGCCCGGCTCGTCTCCAGCTCCGTCTGCAGCCTGCTGTACAACGATGCATTATGGAGCGTCAGTGACGCCAGGTTGGCGAAGCCTTCCGCTAGGTGAACCTCGCCATCGTCGAACCTCATCCCCTTCTCCAAGCCGATGAAGCCGATGATCCCGGTTACTTCCTCCTTGTTCTTAAGCGGTACGCCCAAAATCGCCTCGATTATGTCCAGGCGTGGATCGCTAAGGCGTAACGGCCATTCCCTATAGTCGTTGACCACCACCGACCCGCCGGTAGCGAATATCTGGGCGCTCAATCCCGCGCCGGCTGGGAACCGCTGACCGATGTATTCCGCGCATTTGCCGGTGCCGGCCTTCATCGTAACCGTCCTGCCGTCGGCATCGAACAGAAATATGAACGCATGTTCAGTCCCCACCAGTGTCGCTGCCCTGGCAACTATCTGGGCGAGCAGGTCATCGGTATCGAGCCGGTTGATAAGCGACAACGCCGTCTCGTGCAGCATCGACAGATACTCGTTCCGCCGCTTCATCTCCTCGCGGGCTTTCACCGTATCGCTTATATCCCTTACGATGCTGATTACTATTTCCCTGTTTCCGAGCCTGGTACCGGAAGCGTTGACCTGAACAGGGAAAACACTGCCGTCCCGACGCCGGTGAAGCGTCTCGAACAGCACCCCTTCCTGCTGGGCTTCCGCAATCTGGGCGTTGACAATGCCCTCCTCCTCGGGAGCACGCAGATCATGCACGCGCAGCCGCTTGAATTCCTCGCGCGAATACCCATACGCCTCACAGGCGGCTAGATTGACCTCGATGAACCTGCCGTCGGCCGGATCGATTATCCAGATATAATCGCGGGAATACCTGAGCAGCATCTCATAATACTGTAATATATCGTCGATTGTGCTTCGCTGCGACGTGTGGCTGACAATCGCCAGCACGCCGGCGCTCTCGCCCTCCCGGCTGTAAATAACCGTCTTCAGTACATCGGCGACAATCGTCTTGCCGTCGAGCCGCTTGAAGGGAACCTGGAAAGATCTGGCCCCTTGCCGCTCCAGCAGTTCCTCGTCCAGCTCGCGATAACTCTGAGCGAACTGACGGGGATTGAAATCAGAGATCGTCTTGCCCACGATCGCATCCCGCGGCAAGTTTACGAGCAGTTCGTACTTTTTATTGCAGTGCAGAAAAACGCCGTTGGTATCTTTGATATACGCAGCGTTAGGGATTATGTCGACAAGTTCGAAATAGTACTGGGGTATAGTAACTGAATACTTTTTCCCCCGCGCTGATTGGTCATCCTGCATCGTCTTCGCCCCTTCGCCCGGATAGGTATGATCCGAAAACGCAGATAGCAAATCCTCGGGCTGGGCCGAGGACGGAAACCATTCAACTTGCGTTGATAGGGAAAATTTCGACATTTGTTTCGCCTGTCCTGTTTGACCGGTCATTTTTTCTCGTCTAGCCGCCATGTTTGCCCGCGCTGTATTTTCGTCCCCTGGACATAATATCAGTTTGAGGGGGGAAAGCTGCATGACCAGATACGTTCTCTTCTTCGCCGAGATTAGCCGTTCCAGCCTGCCCATCGTAGGCGGCAAAGGAGCGAATCTCGCAGAACTTTGGCACATTCCGGGAATCGCGGTCCCGGAAGGTTTCTGTGTTACCACGGACGCGTACGCCGCCTTCGTCGACACCAGCCCGGAATTCGGAGATCTTTTGAAGTCCTTGGACGCAATCGACGTCGCCTCGCTGGCGGAACTCAACGCGGCCGGGGAGAAAATGCGGGCCCACCTGGAAGCCCTCCCCATTACCGCCCCGATCGAGCAGGCGATTGTGGAGGCCTGGCGAAAGACCGGCCCCGACCACTATTACGCCATCCGTTCGAGCGCCACCGCCGAAGACCTGCCAGGAGCGTCCTTCGCCGGTCAGCAGGACACCTTCCTTAATATCGCCGGCGAAACAAACATTCTCGACTGCATTCGCAAGTGCTGGGCATCCCTGTTTACCGACCGGGCAATCGCCTACCGCCAACGGAACGGGTTCGGCCACGACAAGGTACAGTTGTCCGTTGTCGTGCAACGGATGGTCTTCCCCGAAGTGGCGGGCATAATGTTCACCGCCGATCCCGTTACCGGCAACCGCACCATCGTGTCCATCGACGCCAGTTTCGGCCTGGGGGAAGCACTGGTATCCGGCATAGTGTCAGCCGACCTGTATAAAGTGAAAAACGACAAAGTTATCGCCACGAAAATCGCCCGCAAAGAAGTCGCCATCCGCGCCCTCCCCGGAGGCGGCACGGAAAAAGCGGCCATCGCCGGCGACAGGCAGACGGCACAGGCCCTTTCGGACGAAGACACCATAAAATTGGCCCGCATGGGGCGGAACATCGAAAAGCACTTCGGCAGCCCGCAGGATATCGAATGGTGCCTCGCCGACGGCGAAATACGCATTGTCCAGAGCCGGCCGATTACGACCCTCTACCCCGTCCCCCCGGCAGACGACGGCAATCTCCATCTCTTCCTGTCGATCGGCCATCCCCAGATGATGACCGCAGCCATGAAACCCCTGGGGATCTCCACCTTGCGAACATTGGTGCCGTTCCGCAAAGCCTCGCCTCAGGCCGAGAGCGAGCTGCTGCTGGAAGCGGGCAGCCGTCTATACCTCGACATCACCCCAATGCTCGCCTATCGGGAAGTACGGAAGAGGCTGCCCGCGCTGCTGCTCAATGTCGATGAAGCGATCGGCCAGGCGGTTGAGGAATTCATCGGCCGGGAAGATTTCAGCCTGGTCGCCCCCGTCGAAAAAAAATTGCCCGTCACCCTTGCCAGAACCGTCTTTCCCACAGCTTTCGCCATCCTGGGCAATATCCTCTACCGCGACAACGATCGCGCCATCGACGATCTCAACCGGTTCATCGCCGACCGGGTCAGCGAAAATAGAACCAGACTGCAAGCCGTATCCGGCGCGGACAGAATCACCCTGATCCAGGAAATACTTTCCTCCCTTCTGCCCACAATCTTCCCTCGGCTGGCCCCTTACATGGTGCCGGCTCTTGCCACCTACAAACTCATCGAACATCTCTCCCGCAAATGGCTCGGCGACGCCGCCGAACTCGGCGGCATCAGCAAATCCCCGCCCGGCAATGTCACCAGCGAGATGGGACTGGCGCTCGGCGACGTGGCCGACGCGGCGCGTGAACACCCGGCGGTCGTAGAATACCTACGGGAGGCCAACGACGAGACTTTTCTTGACGGACTGCGGGCGGTCCCCGGCGGCGAGCAGGTTCTGCCCGCTCTCGTCAATTTCTTCGCCCGCTACGGGATGCGCTGCACCGGCGAAATCGACCTCACCCGGCCACGGTGGCGCGAAGCCCCCACCCAGTTGGTGCCAGCCATTCTCAGCCACATCGCTGGCATAGCGCCTGGACAACACCGCCGGGATTTTATCGCCGGCCAGGAGGAAGCCGAGGCAGCAGCCGCACGGCTTCTCGGCCGCCTTAAGCAGGCCCCCGGGGGTCTGTTCAAGGCGAAGCGCATGCAGCGTCTCATCCAGGTTCACCGCGCGCTCATAGGCATAAGGGAGCATCCCAAATACTTCGTCGTACAGCACCTCGACATCGTAAAACAGGCGCTCATGCTGGAAGCCGCAAACCTAACCGCCGACGGAATACTCGAAGCTCCGGAGGAAATTTTCTGGCTGTCGCTGCCGGAGATCGCCCGAATCGTCGAGACCAGGCGACTGGACCGCTCGATCCTCGCCGAGCGCCGGGAAAAATACGACCGCGATGCCAAGCTGACACCGCCCCGCGTCATAACCAGCGAAGGCGAAATCGTCACCGCCAAGCCCCGTGCCGACGCCCCGCCGGGCGCACTGGCGGGCAGCGCCGTATCGGCCGGCGTCGTCGAAGGGCGGGCCAAGGTTATCCTCAGCCTCGAAAAAGCGCAAATGGACAGAGGCGATATCCTGGTGGCTCCCTATACCGATCCCGGCTGGACACCGCTATTCCCGCTCGCGGCCGGTCTGGTCACCGAAGTCGGCGGCCTTATGACCCACGGAGCCGTCGTTGCCCGCGAATACGGCATCCCCGCGGTCGTCGGCGTCGACGGGGCTACCCGTTATATCAAAGACGGCCAGCGGGTCAGGGTCGACGGCACCAGGGGCTTTGTTGAAATACTATGAAAGGCGAAAAATAAAAGCCGCACTATCTTGCGGCTTTTATTCATTCCGTCTTGTGCGCCCTGCTACGGCGGCGGACGCTGCACGCCAATGCCGAGGGGCTAAAGCAGGCTCACGCGGCTTGGCTGCCCGTCTATCAAGCCAAGCTTTCCCGGCCGCCGGTAAAGTCTTAATTATCTTAGGGGACCGGCCAGCCCCACTTCAGAGGTGATGGGGGCGGCCACCCTGGTGGATAGCCGCCCCCAGGAGCAAAGCCAGGAATGCTATTGCTACTGCGGCCATAGCGCTAAGTAGCATGCTTAGTGTTATCGCCTCATTTTCGCCTCTTCTCCCGGCTATTATACCACTGCCACGACTAATACTTCAGCCCGCCAGCGCCGGTCCCGACATCACCTGCTCGATATCGAGCAGGATGATGATCCGATCATGAAACCTATAAACCTTTTTGAGGCTCTGCCCGTCGGGTTCGGCAGCCTCCACGCTGGCGAAATTCTCCGGCATGGTCTGGATGACTTCCGTAACCGTATCCACCGTCAGGCCAACCTCTTTGTTCCGGGTCTCCACGATGACGATCTGCTTGTTAGCCTCTTCGGCTGCCGGCAATCCCAGCTTGGCGGCGAAACCGATCACCGGCACGATCTTTCCTCTGACATTGATGACTCCCTCGAAGTAGGCAGGTGTCCCGGGCAATCTTGTCACCGGCAGATAATTGATAATCTCCCGAACCTTCTCGATCAAAACCGCATACTCTTCACCGCAGAGCCGAAAAACCACCAGTTGCATGCTCATCGTATTATGCTCCCTTCTCTTCTACATCAGCCGCGATACCCTTCTGCCTCCACGGGTGCGCCGCAGCCCCTCATTGAGGAAACAATAATCGTTGATCATCTTCTCCAGTTTTTCCAGCCTCTCGATATTTTCCGGCGCAGAAAGATTCTCCATATTCAAGGCCCCTCTTACCTTCTCCCGCTCACGCTCGATGGCTTTTAACATTTTTGTCAGCTTCGATCTTCTTGCCGACAGAATCGTTATCAGGCTACAGAACGGCGTGCTCAACCCCTGCATCAGCTCGGAAAGCTCCTCACGGCCGAGGGTATTGGTAAACAGGCCCTCCCTGATTGCTTCACGTACCCTGACAATATCGCCCATCTCCTGGGTGGTCAGGCCATCGCGAATCATTTTCATCCGGAACCCCTCCTATGACATACCGCCCGGTAATACATTATCTCTGTCTACAGTTTAGAATAGGCACACGTCAAAGAACTTCAGCAATTAGATGTATAGCCGGCATTTTTCCCCGAGGCGGGACAAGCCGCTATTTCCGACAGCAACTAGCCTTTAAAAAAAATAGCTGTAAATCTGTCGAAAGTTGGAGGAAACTTACAGAATGCCGTCAAATTACTAATTAATGTCATTATGGTTTTCGAGGGTGAACAGATGAACGGAGAAGAAAATACCCCCCGCATATTGATCGTCGACGACGACGAGAACTACCTGGCCTCGGTTCGTCGCGTGCTCCACGGCCAATGCGAAATACTGACAACCAAGGATCCCCTGCAGGCACTGAAAATCGTCGAGCACCAGGGGCCTTTCGCCGTTGTAATTTCCGATTACCGCATGCCGGTTATGAACGGCATCGAACTTTTTTCGCGCATCTTGACCATCGACAAACGGGTTCAGCGTATCCTGTTGACCGGCTACCCCGAACTTCAGATGGCTATAGACGCCGTCAACCATGGAAAAATAACCGCTTTCCTGACAAAACCCACCCCGTCGGTATCGTTGCGGTCGGTCGTCCTGGAAGCGGCTCAAACCTATAAGGATGCCAACGGCCAGGGGCAGGAAGTCCCTGAAACGCCGGATAAAGAGTCGGTGGCCGGGCAAAGCGAAGCCAAACTGTTCGCCCCTTTGACCGTAAAGGAAAAAGAGGTTCTCACGTTGGTGGCCAAAGGCTTCTCGAACGCCGAAATCTCCATGAATATGTCAATTACCGTCGGCACGGTGAAAACCCACATCAACAATCTGTTCTGGAAGATGGATGTCAACAGTCGCACGAAGATGATCGCCAAAGCGATCGAACTCGGCCTGATAAAAACCTGAAAATAGCTAAAGGCACCTGCACTGCAGGTGCCTTTAGCTTTGTCTGGTCGCAACCCATTACCCAAGAGGCGTAAGGGAGTTTTCGCCGGGCGCCGTTAGCCGAAAATTTTCCGGAATTCGTTTGTCGCCGCCGGAGCCAGCAGCAGGACATTGGCCAAAATGTCGTCCATGTGCTGGTCGATCAGCCTCCGCTCCACCCCCGGCGGAGCATAGACAACAAATAGGGCCTGGGAAGTTGCGGCCGTGATCCTGGTGCGAAAATCCGGCCCGCACAGGACGCAGGCGATGATGCCCGTCCTGTCCCGCATCAGCATATCGCCGTCCTTCGTCACCTGTTCCTTGCCGCCGATGCCGGTATAGCTTTCCCCGTCGGCGGCGACATCGAGCACCAACGGCCCTTTGACCCTCTCCAGGTCATGGCCGGCCGTCAGCAGGCCGTTCTTGACCTCGGCCATGAACATCGCCTCGACCAGCGTCGCCGCGCGGGGAAAGGGCTTACCCTTGATAGCGACCGACTCCATCTGCAGCAGGACGGGATAGGTCTTGCCGAAACGTTTGTAATAATCACGGTAGGCGCCGACGGGCTCGCAGGCCATCAGTTGCTCCCGCGTATTATACTGCGCCCGTAGTCGCTTTTCGAGTTCGCATTTCCTCACTTCCAGCCGTTCGTCCAATTCGGGGTTGGCAACGTTGCCCATCGCCAGCAGTCCGACCGACGCCCCGGGATGCGCCTTCCGCCATCCTGTCGTCACTTGCAGCATATCCTCACTCCGTCCTTCTCGCCAGATTGCCTGCCACCGACAGCGCCGTCCGCCGCCAACTCCCGGCCGAGTTCCGTCGCCGCCTGCAGCGCGTCCTCCTTCTCCAGTACCTGGCCCTTCGCGGCCAGCCCGCCGACGACCACCGCTCCCGCCATCTCCATCGCCAAATATTTTAATGACCGGGCGAAAAACGCTACCACCGGCGAGGCTGTCGCCGGATCATCCTCTTCATAGGGAATAACCATCCCGACTCGCTTACCCCTCACGCCTGCCCGGTTGCCGTCGCAGTTATAATAGACGAGACGGTCGACAAAGCCTTTCATCAGCGCCGTCGGCCCGTACCAATACACGGGCGTGCCCAGGACCAGGGCGTCGGCGGCGTTGATTGCCCGGTAAATATCGTTCATGTCATCCCGTTTGGGGCACTCGCACCCCGCCCAGCAGGCGTGACAGCCGTCGCATTCCCTGACCGTCAGGCTGCCGAGAAAAACCGTATCCGTGCTCGCGCCCGCGGTGCGGGCCCCGTCCAATACGCGTGCCAGCAAAATGTCGGTATTCCCGCCGCGCCGCGGGCTGCCCATGATACCCAGTATCCTTGCCATCGCTGCGGATTCCCCTTTACCTGTCGTCTCTCTTATAATAAAATATCACCAGTAATTGGTCGTGTGTAGTACCAATCTATTACGATAATCATAGTGCCAATTTTCGAGGTGACGGCATGTACACCCTGACGCTCGATAAAACCTCCAAAGTCCCCCTCATAAGGCAGCTATACGGCGAAATAAGGCAGCGGATCCTCGACGGCCGGCTGGTTGAGTACGAAAACCTGCCCGCTACCAGGAAACTCGCCGCCCACTACCGCATTTCCCGCAACGTCGTCATGGAAGTCTATGACCTGCTGCGCACCGAAGGCTTCATCGAAAGCCGGCAGGGCGCCTATACTTTCGTAGCCCCCGGCGCTCGCCTCAGCCGCCTGCCGCCGCCGCAGCCCCCCGACCCGCCCAGCCTCCGGCAGCCCACGGGCAGCATCGATTTCCGTTACGGCCTGCCGGCCCTCGATCTTTTTCCCCGCGCCGCCTGGCAAAAAACCGTCGCCCGCACGGTGGCCGCTATCCCCGACCGCTTCCTGGGCTACGGCGACGTGGCCGGCTGCTTTGAACTGCGGACCGCGCTCGCCGCCTATCTCGCCAGGACCAGAGGCGTCAACTGCTCGCCGGAACAAGTCGTCATCACCGCCGGCGCGACCCAGGCGCTGGCTCTCATAGCCAGGCTGCCGCTGTCCGGAAGCCGCAAGGTTATTATCGGCGACCCGATCAATAACGATGTATCCAGGTACCTGGTCGCCCTCGGCTGCGAGCTTGCCCCCATCCCCCTTGACCGCCATGGCCTCAAGACCGGTCTTCTCGCCGCACATACAGCCGCTCCGCCCGCCTTCACCCTCGTCACACCGTCCCACCAGTTTCCCACCGGCGGCCTGCTCCCCATCCAGCGCCGCATCCAGTTGATAAACTTCGCGCGGGAAACCGGCTCCTATATCGTCGAAGACGATTACGAAAACGAATACGCCTATGAAGGAAACCCTGTCAGCTCCCTTCAGGGCCTTGCCCCGGAAAAGGTCGCCTACATCGGTACCTTCAGCAAAACGCTCGCCCCCTTCCTCCGGCTGGGCTACATCGTCCTGCCGCCCGGCCTGCTCACCGCCTTCCGCACCGAGGGCTGGTTCGCCACCCACCAGCCCTCCGCCGTCGACCAGTTCGCCCTGGCCTCCTTCATCGCCTCCGGCCAGTTCAGGCGCCATATCGCCAGAATGGTCAAAGCCTACCAGTCGAGGCGGGT
>JALHDI010000337.1 GCA_022839045.1 Sporomusaceae bacterium | reverse complement strand
GGACTGGCGCGACCGCGACCGCTGGGAGGCGCGGAGTCCGGTGCAGGTGGTGATGGACAACGCGGCGATCTTCGGGTTCGACGCGAGCCGCGATTCGTTTTCGCTGTTGTCGAAGACGGCCAACAGGGCGACGGTGCGGGTGCGGCACGACGGGCAGACATTCAAGGTCGACCTGGAGCGCGCCGGCGATTCGTGGGTTATCACCACTATCCGCGGGATCGGCGATATGAGCCACCCGGCCACTTATACGCCGGCCAGTTTCTTCCCGGGCGCGGCGCTGCTGCCGGCGCCGGCGGCCCCGGCTGAGAAGACGACGATTTTCCGGACGGATGCTTACAATGCCTGGAACTGGACGGAGGCGGTCTACCCGGCCGATATGGCGTTCGGCATCGCGCTGCAGGACCCGCGGCCTGCCCGCCTGGCCACGACCGTCCCGGCGGCCGTCCTCGACAGGCTGGATTTCGGCCGCCAACTGCTGTTGTTCGCCCATGTCGGCTCGGTGTCGCCGCAGGGCTACGGGGTGGGCATCGCCCAGGTGGTGCGGAGCGGCAACGATCTGACGGTGACGGTGCGTACGAAGAGTCCGGGGGCCGGCGATACGGCGGCGACCAAGACGGACGATTACCTGGCGGTGGACCGGGCGGGCCTCGATTTTAGCAGGCCGGTCCGCATCGCCTTCGTGGATCAGTACGGGACGGTGCTGGTAACGTATACGGTCGTGCCGAGATAATAGTTGATACCCAGATGCAAGGCGCACCGGATAAGCAGGCACACAACGCTTTGGCGTTGATGTGATCGCTTATACCCGAATGGGTGCAAGCGCGCCGCGCCGCGTACTTCGTGACGTACGCAAGCAAGCGCTTTGAGGAGCAAGTGCGCAAGTTCTTGGCCCTTTAGCGCCTGGAACTGCGGCCTGCCCTTTACGGGTACGCCGCAGATGGGGTTTTCTAGGCGACCGGAGCCCTGCCGGCGACGGCGGGGCTTTTTTGCGTCTTGTCCCCAGGTTGGGACGGACGGCGTGCAGGAATTTACCTTCACTTATAGAATATCCTTCTTTTGTAAAATACTAGTGTTGTCACCGCGCGCAGGCGACTAGGGTTAAGGAGGAAGAGAAATATGGCAAAGAAGAAGTTTGAGAGGACCAAACCGCACGTTAACATTGGGACCATCGGTCACGTCGACCATGGCAAGACCTCGCTGACCGCGGCCATCACC
>JALHDI010000145.1 GCA_022839045.1 Sporomusaceae bacterium | reverse complement strand
CATGGAGCCGCCTTTGCCTTTGCAGTAGCCGGTGGCTTTGCCGTAGAGCTCGGCCATCATGAGGTCGACTTTGCCGCCTTTGGCGATGAGGTGGCCGTGACCGCGGTGGGTGCTGGTGATGTAGTCTTGGGCGGTGAGGTTGGCGCAGACGCCGGTGGCGACCGCCTCTTCGCCGATGTAGAGGTGGACGAAGCCGGGCAGCTTGCCGGCGGCGAAGAGTTCGGCCGCTTTGTTCTCGAAGGTTCTGATGGTTACCATGGTCCGGTAGAACGCGAGCAGGTTTTCTTTTGTCGGTTGCATTTCTTTCCCTCCTTCGTTGTTGGCAAACGGGGGTTACGAATCAGTCCACGTCGATGTAGACGGTGAGGGCGGCGACGGCGATGAATTCCACGATGTAGCGCTTGAGTCTTACTTGTTCACCCCCCGTCTTTTGGGGCCTATAGGCTGGCGGAGATTTATATTGCATGGAGTGTGCCAAAATGGAAAAAACCACCCAAAAGGGTGGTTAGTGCGTCCTATTTGCGCCGCGGCCGTTCAGAAAGGTCCCAGATGCAAGGCGCACCGGAGGCTGACACCGGAAGCGTACACGAAACGTACGCTGAGGATGGCAGCCGAGGAGCAACGCCGCAGATGGGCCTTTATCAACGGCCGCTTTTGTAGTGTAGCGGGGGTGTAGCAATTATGTATTAGCACGCAATACGCCTCCGCTACACTGCCTCATGGTCCGAGGCCGAGGCGGCGCATGCGCCGGTAGACGGTGCTGCGGGCGACGCCGAGGCGTTTGGCGAGCAGGCTGATGTTGCCGCCGCATTCGCCGAGGAGGGCGGCGAGTTCCTGCCGCTCGCGCCGCGCCGCCTGCCGGAGGGTCTGCTCGCGTAAAGAGTCGGGGCGGCCGGCTTCGGCGGGGCCGGGCGCGCCTTGGCGGGCGAACGGCCCGCCGTTGCCGTGGATTTCCGGGGGTAGGTGCCAGAGGCGGACGGTGTCGCCTTCGGCGAGGCTGACGGCCCGTTCGGCGGCGTTGTGGAGTTCGCGGACGTTACCCGGCCAGCGGTAGCGACGGAGGGCATCGAGGACGGCCGGCTCGGCGGCGAAGGCCCGGCCCCGTTCGCGGCCGAGCCTGGCGAGGAAGTCGTTGAAGAGGAGGAGGATGTCGTCGCCGCGGTCCCTGAGGGGCGGTACGGTGATGGAGATGACGTTGAGCCGGTAGTAGAGGTCCTGCCGGAAGGTGCCTTTGACGACTTCGCGGGCGAGGTTTTTGTTGGTGGCGCAGATGACGCGCACGTCGGCGGGGATGACCCGGCTGCCGCCGACGCGGACGAGTTTCTTTTCCTGGAGGACGCGGAGGAGGGCGGCCTGCTGTTCGAGGGGCATGTCGCCGATTTCGTCGAGGAAGACGGTGCCGCCGCCGGCGAGTTCGAATTTGCCGGGACGCCCGCCGCGCGAGGCGCCGGTGAAGGCGCCTTCCTCGTAGCCAAACAGTTCGCTGCCGATGAGTTCGCGGGGGATGGCGCCGCAGTTGACGACGATGAAGGGGCCGTCGCTGCGGGGGCCGTGGTGGTGGATGGCCTGGGCGAAGAGTTCTTTGCCGGTGCCGCTTTCGCCCTGGAGGAGGATGTTGGCGGCGCCGGCGGCGGCGAGGCGCGCGACGCGCACCGTTTCGAGGAGCTGCGGGCTGGCGCCGATGATGTCGTTGAAGCGGAAGGTGGTGAAGTAGCCGCTGAAGCGGTTGACGAGGCTGCGGACCTGTTTGATGGGGCGCACGATGATGACGCCGCCGCTTATGTCGCCATGGCCGTCGGTGACGGGTTCGCCGGAGATGAGGCAGTGGTTGGCGCCGTTTTTGCCGGGGAGCATGAACTCGACGTCGGCGTAGGGCTCTTTGTCGGCGAGCATGCGGCGGGTGAGGGGCGCCGAGCCGCCGAGGAGTTTTTCGATGGGCTGCCCGACGATGTCTTCGCTGGGCCGGTCGATTATCCGGCCGGCGACGGCGTTGATTTCGTTGACGACGCCGTGGCGGTCGATGAGGATGACGCCTTCGGACATGGTGTTGAAGATGCTGGTGAGCCGCCGGTTGGTCATGGTGAGTTCGCGGTTTTTCTCGCGGATGGCGAGCTGCATGGAGATGGCTTCGGCGGCGGCGACGACCATGGCGAGGGTGTGGGCGGTGCAGGCCGCCGCGGGGCCGGAGACGTCGAGGACGGCGATGATTTTGCCGCCCTGCCCGGTGATGGGCGCGGCCGAGCAGGTCCAGCAGTGGTGGCGGAGGCAGAAGTGTTCCTGTCCGGAGACCTGGATGGGGGTGCCGGTGGCGAGGGCGGTGCCGATGGCGTTGGTGCCGACGCTGACCTCCTGCCAGTCGGCCCCGGGGAGGAAGTTGATGGTGCGGGCGCTTTCGAGCGGCTCGCTGTCGCCGAAGCTTTCGAGGATGTAGCCGGCGTCGTCGGTGAGGACGATGATGAAGCCGGAGGCGCGGAAGAATTGGTAGAGGTTCTGCATGAAGGGTTTGGCGAGGCTGACGAGGGCGCGGTTTTTGTCGACGAGCCGCCTGAGGGCGGCGTGTTCGAGGACGATGCGCCCTTTGCCGTCGGCGGGGTCGACGCCGGTGCGGGCGCACTTGCGCCATGAGTCGGCGATCGGCGAGGGGACGGTGCCGGCGACGATTTCTCCCGAGTTTACGAAGGTTTTCCAGGCCGAGGCCCTGTCAGGCGCGGATGTTCTCCTGATGACTTCCATGGCTGGTATCCCTCCTCGCGGAGATTATTTTAGCCTGTCTGCGAATCCCGACAGGCTGCTTTTAGCCGGATTTGGCCGCGTCCGGCTTGTCTGTAATGTATATGCCGGACAGGGGGTTTTCTTGACCGCGCCGTCAGCCGAGGGCAAGGGCGACGAGGCCGGCGACCATGACGCCGGCGGCGATGAGGCGCGGTTTGGCGTTGCCTTCGCGGAGGATGTGGGTGCCGGCGAGGGTGCCGATGAGGATGCTGATTTCGCGGGCGGGGGCGATGTAGCTGACAGGGCTGAAGACCATGGCGGTGAGGACGAGGATGTAGGCTAGGGGCGAGAGGACGGCGACGGCGGCGATGGAGAGTTTGTTCTGCCGCCATTGCTCGCGGACGGCGCTTTTGTCGCGGAGGGCGGCGGGGGTGAGGATGAGGACGCGGCCGAGGTTGGCGGCCCAGTCGTAGAGGAGGGGCGGGATGAGGAAGGTGCTGACGGCGATTTTATCCCAGACGGTGTAGGCGGCGATGACGGTGCCGCACAGGACGGCGAAGACGACGGGCCGCCGGTTGGCGGGGTTGCCGAGGTTGGCGGGGTTGCCGGTGAGGACGAGGATGCCGGCACCGATGGCGAGGCCGCCGGCGACGGCGAGGAGCGTGGGCCGCTCGCCGAGGAGGAGGACGGCGGCGAGCATGGCGAGGAGCGGGCCGGTGCCGCGGGCGAGGGGGTAGATGACGGAGAGGTCGCCGATCTGGTAGCCTTTGTCGAGGAGGATGAAGTAGGCGGCGTGGAGGACGGCTGTGCCGGCGATGAGGCCGAGCTGCACAGGTCCGATTTCCGGCCGGCAGGTGTGGTAGACCCAGGCGGCGACGGGGGCGTAGATGACGGCGGATAATACGGCGAACAGCCAGATGAAGGGGGTGCCGCCCGCTATTTTTTTGGCGAGGTAGTTCCAGGCGGCGTGGGCGAAGGCGGCCGCGAGGACGAGGGCGAGGGCTAGTGCAGACATGGTGTCCTCCGCTGTGTGGCTGGTTTAGCGCCAGAGGTCGCGGTTGGAGGTGCTGACGGCGGCGGCGCCGCCGGCGAGGGCGGCCTCCACGTCGACGCGGGTGGCGGCGAGGCCGCCGGCCCAAAGGGGCAGGCCCGTCTGGCCGGTGATTTCGCGGAATACCCACGCGGGTACTGAGGCGGGCAGGACTTCGACGGCGTCGGGTTTGGCCTGGCTGACGATCTTTATGCCGGTGCGCAGGGCTTCGGTGTCCATGATAAAGAGGCGCTGGACGACGATCATGCCTTCGTCCCGCGCCGTTTTGACGAGCTGTTGTTTGGTGGTGATGAGGGCGGTTACGCCCAGCCTGGCGAGGCATTTGACGCCGGCGCGGTCTTTGCCTATGCCGTCCATGAGGTCGAGGTGGACGATGAGGCGCTTGCCGTGGCGTTTGGCTTCGGCGAGCAGGCCGGGGAGGGTGTTGATGTCGCCGAAGAGGAGGATGACGGCGGGGGCGGCGGTGTTGGCGAGGGCGTGGGTAAGGTCGGCGTAGGTGCGGGCGGCGGGGATGACGGGGCCGGGGCAAAGATGTTTTATAAGGTCAGACAAGTCCTCTCCCCTTCTCTCTTTCGTCCCTAAGGACTGTGCGCAGGCCGTTCAGGGCCCCCAGATGTTAGGCGGCTCCGCCAAGCGTGCCGCGACGCGTACTCGGGCGTACGCTAGCAAGCGCTTGGCGGAACAACAACGCAGATGGGGGTCATCAACGGCCTGCCCTTGAAAAATCGGCCGCTGTTAGGCCGGGAAGATCATGATTTTATCGACGTTAAGGCCGATTTTTCCCCCAGCACCAATTTCGCTGAAGGCGGAGGCCGGGGCGATGACGCGGACGGTTTCGCCGCCTACTGCGATGCGCCAGTCGACGGCGTCGCCGAGGTAGGATTTGTGGAGGACGGTGCCGGCGATGCCTTCGCCGGGGGCGGTAAGGGCGATCTGTTCGGGGCGGACGGCGGCGACGGCTTTGCCGGCGAGACCGGCCGGCGCGGGGACGGTGCGGCCGAGGGCGGGGACGACGACTCCCCCCTCCCCCGCTTCGGCGGCGAGGAAGTTTACGAGGCCGATGAAGTCGGCGATGATTTTGTTGGCGGGGGTTTCGTATACGTCGGCCGGGTTGCCGATCTGCTGGATGACGCCGGCGTTCATGACGACGATGCGGTCGGACATGGCCATGGCCTCGGCCTGGTCGTGGGTTACGTAGATGACGGTGACGCCGAGTTTTTTCTGCAGTTCCTTGATTTCGAACCGCATGCTTTCGCGCAGTTTGGCGTCGAGGTTGGACAGAGGCTCGTCGAGGAGGAGGAGTTCGGGCTCGGCGACGAGGGCCCTGGCGAGGGCGACGCGCTGCTGCTGGCCGCCGGAGAGCTGGCTGGGCAGGCGCTGGG
>JALHDI010000024.1 GCA_022839045.1 Sporomusaceae bacterium | reverse complement strand
GCCAAGGAAGCCGTCGAAACCGCCCTCGCCGTCTTCCCCGGCACCATCGTCGCCGTATCCCACGACCGCTACTTCCTCGACCGCGTCGCCGACCGCGTCGTCGAACTCGACGGCGGCCGCCTCACCGAATACCTGGGCAACTACAGCTACTACCGCCGGCAGAAACAGCTCGCCGCCCGCCAGGCCGCAGCACAGCCAGCGGCCAAACCGGCCGCGCCCCGACCGTCGGCCGCACCCAAGAAGCGCCCCCCCGACGCCGCCAAAGCGGCCCGCAAGCTCGAAGAAGAAATCGCCGCCCTCGAAGCCGAACTCGCCGCCTGCGAGGCGGCCTTGAGCGACCCCGCCACCCACGGCGCCCCCGAAACCTCCCGCCAGGCGGCCGAAAATTATGCCGCCTGCCAGCAGGCTTTGGACGCCAAATACGACGAATGGCTCGCCCTTACCGAACAGCAAGACTGACCCGAAGGAGTGATCCCCCTTGCCGATCCTCGAAATCGCCGGCCGCGAATACGCAGTCGAACTCTACGACACGCCGGCCGCCCAAGACCTTGCCGCCGCCCTCCCGCAAACCATCGCCATGAGCCGCTGGGGCGGCGAATACTACGGCAAACTCGCCGTGTCCATCCCCGCCAGCGGCGAAAAACGCGACACCTTCGCCGTCGGCGAAGTGGCCCTGTGGCCGCCCGGCAACGCCTTCTGCATCTTCTTCGGGCCCACGCCGGCCAGCGACGGCGACGAGCCGAAAATGGCCTCCCCCGGCGTGCCGCTTGGCCGGATAACCGGCGACGCCGCGCCGCTCGACTTGCTTGGTTCCTCTATAAAAGCCACCCTCCGGCCCTGATGCGTCGCGCCCCGGCCGCCCCGCAGGAGGAAACTGGCGCTAAGCGAAGAAAAGGGTATCGACACGAATCACGCGTACCATAAAGGGAGATGCGCCATGCACAAAAAAATCGCCGCCCTCGCCGCCCAAAACCACCCCGCCGTCGTCGCCCTGCGCCGCCACTTCCGGGCCCACCCCGAGCTCGGCGGCCAGGAATTCGCCACCCAGGCGAAAATCATCGAGACCCTCGCCGCTCTCGGCCTCGAACCCGCCCTGGCGGGCGGCACCGGCGTAATCGCCGCAATAAAAGGCGCGGCCGGCGGCAAAACCGTCGCCCTCCGGGCCGACATCGACGCCCTGCCGCTCAGGGACGAATGCGGCCGGCCGTACGCCTCCACCGTCGACGGCGTATGCCACGCCTGCGGCCACGACGGCCACACCGCCGCCCTCCTGGGCGTCGCCATGGCCCTCACCGCGCTCCGGGACGAATTCCGCGGCACCGTCCGCCTCCTCTTCCAGCCCAGCGAAGAAATCCTGCCCGGTGGGGCGCTCGGCATGATCGGGGACGGAGCGCTCGACGGCGTCGACAGCATCATCGGCGCGCATCTGTGGCCGACCGCGCCCCTCGGCAAGCTGCATATCTCCCGCGGCCGGATGATGGCCTCGGCCGACGCCTTCCGCATTACCGTCCACGGCAAGGGCGGCCACGGCTCGATGCCCCACCGGGCCGTCAACCCCATCCTCGTCGGCACCGAGATCGTCGCCGCCGTCAACGCCATCGCCGGCTGCAACATCGACCCGCTCGAACCCGTAGCCCTGACCGTCGGCTCCTTTCAGGGCGGCGAAGCGGAAAATATCATCCCCGACAAAGCCACGATCAAAGGGACGCTGCGCTGCTTCGACGGGCAACTGCGGCACGCCGTCCTCGACCGCATCGAGAAAATCTGTCGTCACCTCGGTGCAGCCAACGGCGCCGAGGTCGCAGTGGAAAAGGTCATCGGCTACCCGCCGCTGATCAACAACCCCGCCGTGGCCGCGCAGGTCATGGCGGCCGGCGGCGAAGCGCTCGGCGCGGACGGGGTGGAAGAGGCGCCCCCGGTGCTGGCCAGCGAAGACTTCGCCCGCTATCTCGAAAAAGCGCCGGGCGCCTTCATGTTCATCGGCGCCGCCGCTCCCGGACAAGCCGCCTATCCCCTCCACCACCCGCGGTTCGACTTCGACGAACAGGCCCTGGCCTTCGCCGTCGAAATAATGGCGGGCGCCGCCCTCAGACTGCTCCGCCCGTAAGCCGCCCCACCGCGAAAAACAAGGCCTCATCCCGCCGTCACCGCGGGATGAGGCCTGCGTATTTATCCTTTGCGAAACAGTACCCGGGCTGCGGTGCGCCCCTACAGCGCGCTGCCCAGGAACGCCTTCGCCCGTTCCGTCCTCGGCCGGCCGAAAACCTCCTCCGGCGCGCCCTCCTCGACGATTTCGCCCTCGTCCATAAAGATCACCCGGTGGGCGACCTCGCGGGCGAACGCCATCTCGTGGGTCACCACCACCATCGTCATATGCTCCTCGGCCAGCTGCCGCATCGCCCTCAGCACCTCGCCGGTCAGCTCCGGGTCGAGGGCCGACGTCGGTTCGTCGAACAGCATGATATCCGGCTTCATCGCTAAAGCCCGGGCGATCGCCACCCGCTGCTTTTGGCCGCCCGACAGGCGGGAAGGATAGGTGTCGCGCTTGTCCCACAGCCCCACCTTGCGGAGCAGCGCCTCGGCCTCGGGAAGGATGGCGGCCCGCGCCAGCCCCTTCACCGTCAGCGGCGCCTCCAGGAGGTTATCCAGCACCGTCAGATGCGGGAACAGGTTGAAATGCTGGAACACCATCCCCATCTTGCGGCAGATGCGCCGCGCCTCGGCGTCGGCCACGTAGCGGCTCCGGCCGTCCTGCTCCTCGGCGGCCAGCGTCTCGCCCGCCACCGCGATGCTCCCCCGGTCGATCGCCTCCAGCCGGCACAGGCAGCGCAGCAGCGTGCTCTTGCCCGACCCCGACGGGCCGATGATCGCCACCACCTCGCCCTTCGCCACCGTCAGCGACACGCCCCTGAGCACCGCCAGCGCCCCGAAGCTCTTATGGATGCCGGCCATCTCGATCATATACCTGTCGCTATTCGTCATACACGGCATACCGTCTTTCCATTTTTTCGAACATCCAGGTCAGCACGAACGTCATCGCTAGATAAAACACCGCCGCCACGGCGAACGGCGTGAGATCGAAATCGCGCTGCACGATCGAGCGCGTCACCCGCAGCAGGTCGTTCATCGCCAGCACGTAGATGAGCGACGTATCCTTCACCAGCGTGATCGTCTCGTTGCTCACCGGCGGCAGCACCCTCTTTATCACCTGCGGCAGGATAATCCGCCGCATCGTCTGGACGTACGTCATCCCCAGCACCTTCGCGCCCTCGTACTGCCCGCGCTCGATCGACTGGATGCCGGCCCGGAAGATCTCCGCGAAATAGGCGGCGTAATTCAGCACGAAAGCGCAAGCCGCCGCCGGGAACTCGGGCAGCGTCACGCCGATATACGGGATGAACGGCAGGCCGTAATACACGAACAACAACTGCAGCATCAGCGGCGTGCCGCGCATCAGCCAGATATACACGCCCACCGCGCCGGCCAGGGCCGGAAAGCGCGAAATGCGCGCCAGCGCCAGCCCCAGCCCCAGCGGCAGCGACAGCACGATGGTGACGAAAAACATCTGCAGCGTCACCACCGTGCCGTCCACCATCGGCCCGATGAGGGAAAGGATATAATCCATGCCTTGCTCCTCACAAAGATGAGACTGCCGGCCGGCAATCTCATCCGTCTTTCTTGCATTTTCGCTACTTGACGATATTGGCTCCGAACCACTGCTGGGAAATCTTGGCCGAGGTGCCGTCCTTCTTCATCTCGTCGAGCACCTTCTGCAGCTTCGCCTGCAGCTCCTTGTCGTCCTTGCGCAGCCCCACGCCGTACTCCTCGGAGCCGAAGTTGTCGCTCAGCACGGCGTACTCGCCCGCCTTCTTGGCGATATAGTAGCGGCCGACGATCTCGTCAACCACCAGGGCGTCGATGCGGCCCGCCTTAAGGTCCATCAGCGCGGCCACGTTGTCCGGGTACTTCTTAAGCTCCTTGAAGGACTTGGCCACCGCCGCCTCCTTCTCCACCGCCTCGATGCTGCTGCTGCCGTCCTGCACGCCCACCACCTTGCCGGCCAGGTCGGCCTTCGTCTTGAGCGGCGAATTGGCGGCCACGACGATAATCTGCTTGTTCTCCATATAAGCGTTGGTGAACAGGATATTCTCCTTGCGCTTCTCGGTGATCGTCAGGCCGTTCCACAGCACATCGATCCGCTTGCCGTTCAGCTCGGCCTCCTTGCTGTTCCAGTCGATCGGCTTGAACTCCACCTGCATGCCCAGGCGCTTGGCGGCCTCCTTGGCCATATCGACGTCGAAGCCCACGATGTTGTTCTTATCGTCGCGGAACCCCATCGGCGGGAAATGGTCGTCCAGACCGACCACGATCTTCTTCCGTTCGGCCGTCCCGCAGCCGGCGAGGAGAGTAACCGCCAGCACGGCGACGAGGGCGAAGGCAATCCATCTTTTCATCTTTCATCACTCCCGTATGTATTGCTTCCTTGCCTATTTTACTTTACCGTGGTAAAGGACAGAACCGCTGAAAAGCACGAATATCGGAAACGTTCGTCCCGGGCAGACGGCATGCTTACTCAATCGCCCCCAATCGCAGTATTTCGTTTTTTAATTTTCCCGGTCGGGTCATCGCAAAACTTCGTTCCGGCCGAGCGGTTGGCGCTTGGGTGAAGCCTTGTGTCTTACTCCTTTGCGACGCCGCCAAACTCCGGCTCCAGTTCTCCGGCTTAACGCGCCGTAAGGCTCGCGGTTTCGCACCGCGGGCACCGTCGTCAACGGTCATCCATGACCGGTGACTCCTCTCGCGGCCGTCCATGGCCGCTCGTGCGGCGTGCTCACCGCTTCGCCAACGGCGCGTAACAGCCTCCGCAAAGTCGCCGTTCGTTTGCGCCCCCCGCAAAGACTACCTTTGTGCTTACAAAATATCCCGAGGCGAACCGTATCACCTCTGAGTGCAACGGATTGTTGTATGTGGGAGTTCCACATAAATAGAAAGCTTTTCAATAGATATTGCAAAGCTTTCTAGTGCCATAGTCAATCGTTTGTAGATGATTTCACCACCGCACCCTTATCATCAAACTCTACTCTGGTACCGGCTTCATACAGTTTTTGAAAACCTAGTGGCGACAGCAATTTTGTATCTTTGTTCAAAGTTCCTTTTGTTACTTCCCCTTTGTCGTTCAGTTCTATTTGTCTTCCTCCCTTAAATTCAACAGAACCTGCCATACCATTATCGGTGATTTGTCTCCATCCCACTGGCTTTAAATAAGTATCTGAAGCAGGAGTACCATATGCCATCATCCCGTTAGGATGAAAACTAACTTCAGTAGATTGCTTCAATCTTATTGAACTGCTGCTATTCAGCGGGGCAAAAAGATACCACGGTTCTATGGTGTAAATCGTAGTACCTTTTATAACCTCCCCTCGACTGTTGAATGTTATTTTAGTATCTTTGTTAAACCATGCTTTATATGGTCTGAAATAGTTTCTTCCATTCTCTTCAAATACAAGCGGTACGACGCTAAGTAGTATATCATACGCTAATATTCCTTCAATAACTTCGCCATTCTCAGTTAAAGTCACCATTGTTCCTTTCTTAAACGTCGGCGGATTATCGGTTGCCAAAAGACCAGAAGGGATTAGTTTCGTATCTGCCCCCAAGGTTTTGGTAATAGGCGCGGCATTGACTCCGGAAATACAAACGGAAAACACAAAAGTCATTAGTATTGTTCCGGTTAATACCTTCAGTAAAAGATGTTTCATAAAAACCCTCCACTCTTGATTAATTTCCAGCACTTAACTAATTTCCTGTAATTTTCCATTCTCGGTACCAACATCATTTTCCTTTCCATCTAGGAGATCGAACCAGCATTTGGAGATCTAATAAGTATCTATTCAGCCGGAAGAAAGGTCGATTGTGAAAAATTAATATCGTTGCGAGTTAAAACAATGCAGTGAACCGTATCACTGATATCGCCAAAGCCTTAACCTATGCAAAATACTATGGTTCTATTCTGATTGTCCGCGGGAACCAGGAAACCGCCGCTTGACGACGAACATAATAAGGAAAAGCTCTCGGGAGGGAATACGCATGATCATCGTCATGGCCGCGCAAACGGTCAAAGAGGGCAAAAAACAGGACGTGCTCGCGCTCGCCCAGCCCCTGATGGCCGCCACCAGGCAGGAAGAAGGCTGCGTCAGCTACACGCTGTTCGACGACCCCGGCAACCCCCAGCGCCTGCTGTTCGTCGAGGAATGGACAAGCAAGGAGGCGCTCAAGCGGCACATCACCACCCCCCACATCGCCGAATGGCGGGCTAAGGTCAAGGACCTGCTGGCCGCGCCCACGACCATCAAGCTCTACGAAGGCCAGGAAACCACCCTGTAAGTTCATGTACGTCACCGGCCCGGGCCGCCCCCGCAGGCGGCCCGGGCCATTTTTTCCCCGTTGCCGGGCCGCGCGCCGCCGTGGTATCATAGTCGGTGTTCCTGGCACTTTTTTTGACCTGGCAATCATCGCAATTCATTCGACGAAAGGGAAGCAGCATGAAAACAAGAGACACCTTTTCCTCCGGCCTGGCGGTCTTCTTCGCCACCCTCGGCTCGGCCGTCGGCCTCGGCAACATCTGGAAATTCCCCTACCTCACCGGCCAAAACGGCGGCGGCGCGTTCCTGCTCGTCTACCTGGCCTGCATCGTGTTCGTCGGCCTGCCCGTCATGCTCGGCGAATTCTACATCGGCCGCCGCACCCGCCGCAACGCCGTCGGCGCCCTCGAAAAGCTCGCCCCCGGCACCCCCTGGAAACACATCGGCACCATGGGCGTCGCCGCCGCCGGCCTCATCATGTTCTTCTACAGCTCGGTCGCCGGCTGGGTGTACTTCTACCTCTTCAAGGCCCTTCGCGGCGACTTCGCTGCCGTCACCATGGAAGGCGCCAAGGCCCAGTTCGGCGCCCTCGTCGTCGATCCGGTCACGCCGGTCGTGTGGCAGTTCGTCGTCCTCGCCGTCGTCGCCGGCATCCTCGTCATGGGCGTGAAGAAAGGCATCGAGCGCATCACTAAAACCCTCATGCCGCTCCTCTTCGTCCTCATCATCGCCTGCGACCTCCGCGCCCTTACCCTGCCCGGCGCGGCCGACGGCGTCCGCTTCCTGTTCGCGGCCGACTTCGGCAAGCTCTCCGTCGCCGCCGTCCTCACCGCCATTGGGCTGGCGTTCTTCAAACTGTCGCTCGGCATGGGCACCATGATAACCTACGGCAGCTACTTCACCGCCGACAACAACCTCTTCGGCACCGGCGCCAAGGTCGCCCTGTCCGACACCCTCGTATCGCTGCTCGCCGGCCTCGCCATCTTCCCGACCGTCTTCTCCTTCGGCCTCGAGCCGGGAGCCGGTCCCGGCCTGCTGTTCATGACCATCCCGCTCGTCTTCTCCCAGATGCCCTTCGGCGCCGTCCTGCTGGTCGCCTTCTTCTTCCTCGCGGCCATCGCCGCCACCACCGCCATGCTCTCGCTCGTCGAGGTCCCGGTCGCCTACCTCGCCGAAGAGAAGGGCCTGCCGCGTCCCCGGGCCGTCGTGCTGACCGCCGGCCTCATCTTCGCCGTTGGCATCCTCGCCACCCTGTCGGTCGACAAGGGCAGCCTGCTCGGCGGGCTCACCTTCATGGGCCGCGGCTTCTTCGACTGGTTCGACTATCTCTCCTCCAACATCCTGCTCCCCCTCGGCGGCCTGCTCATCGCCCTCTTCGTCGGCCGCATCGCCGACAAAGCGGACGTCGCCCGCGAACTGGCCACAGGCTCGCCGGCCGCCGCCCGCCTGCTGCCCGTCTACTTCTTCATCCTCCGCTACGTCACCCCGGCCCTGCTCGTCGTCATCTTCCTCAGTTCCGTCGGCGTCATCAAGCTATAGGCCCCGTGTCGCCACTCTGACAAAATATTCCAACTCGGGGCTTGATTTGATACCCTAAACGTGTTATACTATGAGAAAATTAACAAGGGAAGCACAAAATGGGGGGCACCACCAAAAGGGTGTCAAAACTCATTTTGTGCTTTTTGTTTTCCCGCCCAAGGAGGTGAAACGGTGAAGGTCAACGGCAAGACGGTGGCCCTCGAACAGAAGCAGACGCTGGCGGCCTTTCTGACGGCCAACAAGTACGACTGCAAAACCATTGCGGTCGAACGGAACGGGGCGATCGTTCCCCGGGCGGAGTACGGCAGCGTCACGCTCGCGGACGAGGATGTGCTGGAAATCGTGCGCTTTGTAGGCGGTGGTTAAAGATGCGGCTTGAAGTCAACGGCATAAAGCGGACGCTTGCCTGCCGCACCGCTTTCGAAGCGCGCGCGCTGCTCGGCGGCGAAACCGATATCGTCATCCTGAACGGCTTTCAGCTCGACCGGGACCGCCCCCTGGCGGACAACGACACCCTGACGATCATCCGCAAGGGCGTCATGCCGGACCGGGAGCAGCTTGAGAGCATGATGATGGCGCGGCATACCCCGGCGGTCCACCAAAAGCTCAAACAAGGGCGGGTGGCCATCGCCGGCCTGGGCGGGCTGGGCTCCAATATCGCCGTAATGCTCGCCAGAATAGGCGTCGGGCACCTGCTGCTGGTCGATTTCGACATCGTTGAGCCCAGCAATCTCAACCGGCAAAGCTACTACATCCGCCATCTCGGCATGCCGAAGACCCTGGCGCTGCAAAGCCAATTGGCGGAGATCAATCCCTTCGTCGGGGTCGAAACCCGCACGGTCCGGGTAGAGGCCGACAATGTGGCCGAACTGTTCGCCGGCTGCGAAATCCTGTGCGAGGCGTTCGACAAGCCCGACGCCAAGGCAATGCTCGTCAGCACCGCCCTGGAAAAGCTCCCGGGTGTCAAAATAGTGGCCGCCTCCGGGATGGCGGGCTTCGCCAGCGCCAACGCCATCAGGACGGCCAGACCGCTGGAGCGGCTTTACGTCTGCGGCGATCTCGAAACGGAAGCCGCCGTCGGCACCGGGCTGATGGCGCCCCGGGTGCAGGTCTGCGCGGGGCACCAGGCCAATACCGTCCTGCGGCTCTTAGTGGGAATAGAAGAACTGTAAGGGAGGATTACATAATGAACGACCCGCTTGTGATCGGCGGTCATGCCTTTCAGTCGCGGCTGATTCTCGGCTCGGGCAAGTTTTCCCTCGAAATGGCCAAAGCGGTCATCGAGCACGGCGAAGTGCAGATGGTTACCCTCGCCCTGCGCCGCGCCGATGTCCACGGCCAGGAAAACATTCTCGATTACATTCCGGCGGGGATAACCCTCCTGCCGAACACCTCCGGGGCCAGAAACGCGGCCGAGGCTGTCCGCATAGCCCGCCTGGCGCGGGAAATCGGCTGCGGGGATTTCATCAAGCTCGAGGTCATCAACGACGCCAAATACCTGCTGCCCGACAACTACGAAACGATCAGGGCCACCGAGACCCTCGCCCGGGAAGGCTTCATCGTCATGCCCTACATGTACCCCGATCTTAACGTCGCCCGCGCCCTGGCCGACGCCGGGGCGGCCTCGGTCATGCCGCTCGGCGCGCCGATCGGCACCAACAAGGGCCTGTGCACCAAAGAATTCATCCGCATCCTCGTCGAGGAAATCACGCTGCCGATCGTCGTCGACGCCGGCATCGGACGGCCGTCGCAGGCCTGCGAGGCGATGGAAATGGGGGTGGACGCCGTGATGTGCAACACCGCCATCGCCACCGCCGGCGATATCGCCCGGATGGCGCGCGCCTTCAAGCAGGCGGTCGAGGCCGGCCGGGCGGCTTACCTCGCCGGCCTGGGGCGGGTTCTCGACGGCCGGGCGGAGGCGTCGAGCCCCTTGACCGGATTTTTGGAGGAGTGAGGATTATGACAGCCCGGGAAAACCATATGGCCTATGCCGAAGGCATGGAAGCCATCGAGTCGGATGTGCTCGACAAGGTCGGGACTATGCTGGGCGGCTACGACTACAGGCGGTATAAAGGCGCCGACGTCGAGCGGGCCCTGCGGCAGGACCACCTGTCCGTCGAGGATTACGGCGTTTTCCTGTCGCCCGCGGCGGACACTTATCTCGAAGACATGGCCGCCAGGGCAACCTGGGAGACGCACAAGCACTTCGGCAACTCCGTCCAGCTGTTTACGCCGCTGTATATCGCCAACTACTGCGAAAACCACTGCGTTTACTGCGGCTTCAACTGCCAGAACCGCATCGTCCGCGGCCGGCTGTCCGGGGAGGAAATCGCAGAAGAACTCAAGGCGATAGCGGCCACGGGACTCAGGGAGATCCTCCTCCTTACCGGCGAATCGCGCCGGCAGTCCGGCGTCGGGTACATCGGCGAGGCGGTCAGGCTGGCGGCCCGCTATTTCTCGACCGTAGGCATCGAGATCTACCCCCTGAACACCGACGAATACGCTTACCTCCACGAGTGCGGGGCCGACTTCGTCAGCGTTTACCAGGAGACCTACAACATCGACAAGTATGAGCAGGTCCACCTGCGCGGGCCGAAACGCGTCTTCCCGTACCGCTTCCACGCCCAGGAACGCGCCCTGCGGGGCGGCATGCGGGGGGTGGCCTTCGGCGCCCTGCTCGGGCTGGACGACTTCCGCACCGACGCGTTCGCCGTCGGCCTGCACGCCCATTTCCTGCAGCACAAATACCCCCACGCCGAGATTTCCTTCTCCGTTCCCCGCCTGCGGCCGTATATCAACAACGCCGCCAACAATGCCAATGACGTCCGCGAGCGCCAGCTGCTGCAGGTCATGCTCGCCTATCGCCTGTTCATGCCGTTCGTCGGCATCACCATCTCCACCCGGGAGCGGGCCGGGTTTCGCGACAACGTCATCGGCATGGCGGCCACCAAAATATCCGCCGGAGTGCGCGTCGGGGTCGGCGGGCACCAAGCGGCGGAGAAGGGCGACGAACAATTCGCGATCGCCGACCCGCGCAGTGTGGCGGAAGTCCACCGCATGATCCTCGCCCGCGGCCTCCAGCCGGTCTACACCGACTACGTGAGAGCGTAAACGCCATGCTGATTTGTGTGACAAACCGCCGGCTTTGCCCCGCGGAGGACTTTCTGCCCCGCCTCGCGCGGTTGGCCGCGGCCAAGCCGTACGCCGTCATGCTCAGGGAAAAGGACCTCGACCCGACGGCTTACGGGCGGCTGGCCCGTCAGGTCAAAGACACCTGCGACCGCCACGGCGTGCTCCTCATCGGCCACCAAAACGCCGCCGTCGCCGAAGAAATGGGGCTCACCCGCCTCCACCTGCCGCTGCCCGCCCTGCGGGCCTACCGGAAGACCGGCCCCCTGGTCGTCGGCGCGTCCGTCCACTCGGCCGCCGAAGCCGAGGAGGCCCAAACCCTCGGGGCCGCCTACGTAATCGCCGGCCATATCTTCGCCACCGACTCCAAAAAGGGCCTCCCCCCGAAAGGGCTGCCCTTCCTGCGGCAAATCTGCCGGGCGGTCGACCTGCCGGTGTTCGCCATCGGCGGGATCGACGCCAATAACGCGCCAGCGGTGCTGGAATGCGGCGCCGCTGGCTGGTGCGTCATGTCGGCGGCGATGACCTGCCCGGACCCGGCGGCGTTCGTGCAAGCCTTCCGCCGCCCGCAACCTAAGTAAAAACCCGGCCCTTATCACAGGGCCGGGTTTTTCGCTTCAGAGGGTTTTGACCTCTTTTACGCTTGCCCCAGGCAGGCGCTAGGAGACAACCGGTTTGCGGTATAAAAACCATTGCTGCACTATCTGGACAAGATTGCTTACCACCCAGTACAGACCCAGTCCGGCCGGAAAGCGCAAGGTCATAAAGCCGATAACGAGCGGCATGGTCAGCAGCATCATTCTGTTCTGAGCGGTCGGTTCGACCATGGTCTGTTGCGACGAAACGAAAGTGGTAACCGCCGCGAGCACCGGCAGGATATAGAACGGGTCGCTGCCGGCCAGATTACTTATCCACAGAAAGCTCGGCTGGCCGGCATAGCTGATATCCCTTATCGTGAAAAAAATGCCGGTCAAAAAAGGCATTTGAATCAGCAGCGGCAGGCAGCCGGCCAGAGGATTGACGCCCGCCTTTTTATAAAGGCCGGCGACTTCCTGCTGCAGCTTCGGCTTGTTATCCTTGTGCTTTTCTTGCAGGTCCTTCAGTTGCGGCCCCAGCGCCTTCATCACCTGCATCGATTTTACCTGCTTGACCGTCAAGGGGAAAAGCAGCACCTTGATAGATATCGTCAGCAGGATAATAGCCACTCCGTAGTTCGGAAATCCCAGCCTGATGGTAAGATGATAAAAAAAAGTCAACGCCGTATGCATTATGCCACTGAAAAAACCGAACAAAAAATGCACTTCCTTTACGCTGATAAATTTACGCCGGCGCCATGGACGCCAACTGGCAGCGACGGCGCAAAAGCAGTATAACATAGTATATTCAATAGCCGGCGGACAATTCCTGTCAACCGCGGCTTGTCATATACTGCTAACGCCGTTACCCGCTCACTTCACCTTGATGTCCTTCAGCCCGTAGTAGCGGATCAGCCCGCCCTTGGAAACCGAATTGTTCAGCTCCACGAAATACACGTGCCGCAGCACCCGGTTCTTCGCCGTCAGCGGCGCCAGCTCCACGTACGTCGCCCCCTGGGCGGCCATCTTCTCCACATACGCCATCCGCGCGCCGTCCTCGCGGTGGATCACCGTGTGCTGGTGCAGCGCCGCCGCCGCCATCGGGAAAAACATCAGCGCCGCCACCGCCGCCACGAACCGCCGCTTCGCCCCGTCGCCCAGCACGGCGGCCTTCACCGCCGGCAGCGTCAGCAGGCTCGCCGCGCCGATAATCAGGAAGACCACCGACCCGTAGCCCGCCCGTCCGGGGAAGGTCGGCGCCAGGATCATCGCCAGATTGTTGATCACCGCCAGCGCCACGCACACCGCCGCGAACCGGCACACCGGGCAGGCGGCCAGCACCTCGCGCAGCTTCACCTGCGCCAGCAGCGCGCCCACGTCCGCCTTCCTCAGCGCCAG
Source organism: Sporomusaceae bacterium (assembly GCA_022839045.1). Next base: position 16,030 of record JALHDI010000024.1, on the reverse strand, counting down.
CCGGCGGAACGCGAACTTGGCCAGCTGCGTCATAAGCAGCAAGTACAGCACCACTTCCTCCAGGCCGGACAACGTGCGGGCAAGCTGAGCCTTCAGATGGGCGGTCGCCACCCCCAGCGGCACGGCCACGTTGTTGATCAGCCCGTTCGCGGCCCACTTGGCGGCGAACTGCCCGTTCAGCAGCGAAGCCAGCATCACCAGCGCCAGCGCGATGCGCACGGCGCCCCACACGTCGAACCCGCCCCGCGCGGCAACCGCCGGCGCCGCCAGGCCCTGCCGCCGGGCATATCCGGTCGCCGCCACCCGCCACGCCAGCACAAGGAAAATCACCACCGGGATGACGCCGAGGAAAATCTCCAGGCCGGCCGCCAACTGGTTCGTGAAATGAATGAACAGCTTCGGTCCCTTGCCGTAGCGCACGAAGTTGCCGGGCGCCGCCACCAGCAGCGCGTACCCCAGCAGCGAGCCCGCCAGCCCGGGCGCCATCCACCGCCTGAGCGCGCCCCGCCGCCAGGCGTGCCAAGTCAGGCCCGCGACCGCCAGGATCATCGTCGCCGCCGTATTCTCGATCGTCCAGCTCGCCGCCACGCCGCCCAGGAACATCCCCGCGGCGGCCAGCCGGGTGTCCCCGATGAGCGGCCTGCCCAGATAATCGAAGTGATACGGCAACAGGAACGAAAAAATCAGCACCGCCGTGAAGAGGTACACACACGCCCCCGTCATCCACACATTCACCAGCGCCCAGTCCGGCAGGCCGAACCAGCAGAAAACGATGATCAGGCCAAGTATGTACGGATCGAAGCGCAGCGTGATCTCCCGCTGCGAATGCCAGTAAATGAGCACCGTCAGCGCCACGTACAGCAAGGCGTTGAACGGGTTGAACCACTGCTTGCCGATCAGCAGGAAGCCGTCCAGCACGAAGAAATCGACCATCCGGCCGCCGTGCTGGAAATAGTGGAGGTACAGCGAGCGGAAGACGTCCGGCCAGGACGATATCCGTTCCAGCGTATTCCACACCAGAGCGTACTCGTAGTCGTCCCGGTGCAGGGGCATCATGTAATTGAGCGCGTACATATAAAGGAACAGCATCGCCAGCATCGCCAGCGCCGCCTTATTCCCCCTCGTCATCTTCCCGTTTCCGTCCGCTGCCGACAACTGTGGTCATCCTTTCCCATAATCCGACGTCTTTCCCCATATTCCATCTTCCCCGGTTAAAATCCTTGTCGCCCTTGCATTATCTTCCCCAAATCCGCCGCCGGGTACAGGAGAACGGCGCCGCCGTCGCGAATACCTATCCGCAAACAATGCCTCCCGGAGGTGACACCAGTGACGAATGAAAAAGAAGAAATCCCCGCCAAAAGCTGCTGAACGTCCCGGGAAGACGACCGTGCCGGTCGGTACGGCGAACGCCGCCTCGAAAACTGCATGATCTGCGGCGGCAAGCTCATCTACCAGACCCACGCCGTGGAAATCGCCTGCAACTACTGCGGCCGGACCTTCGCCGCCTCCGTGTACTGCCCCGCAGGCCATTACGTCTGCGAAGAATGTCACGGCGCGGGCTTCAACGACTTCCTCGAACAAACGGCCCTCGCCGCCGCCGGCGCCGACCCGCTGGCCATCGCCGAGGTGCTCCTCCGCGGCCCCTTCCTGCCGTCGCTGGGGGCCGAGCACCACGGCATCGTCGCCGCCGCGCTGCTGGCCGCCGTCCGCAACCACGGCGCCATCCCCCTGCCCGGCGGCAGCGTACGCACCGTCACCGACGACGACATCCGCGAGGGCATCCGCCGCATGCAGCAGATACCCGCCTGCGCCTGCGCCAACCACGGGGCCTGCGGCGCCGGCCTCGGCGCCGGCGCGTTCGTCAGCATCCTCCTTGACGCCACCTGCGCCAAGGACGTCGAGCGCACCCTCGCCATGCGGGCCGCCAACGCCGCCCTGGCCGCCATCGCCAACTGCGGCGGGCCGGGCTGCTGCAAGCAGAGCGTCCGCACCGCCGTGCTCACCGGGGCGGAAGTCCTCAAAGAGCTATGCCGGGTGCGGCTGCCGCTCAGCCACGCGCGCTGCTTCCACATGAGCGACACCACCCACGGCTGCAAGGGCGCAGCCTGCCGCTTCAGCCGCTGAAAAAAACCGTCGGCAGGGGAGGGGATACACATGGAAATCCGGCCGATGGCCGAGGACGACGTCCCGGCGCTAGCCCAACTCTACAGGCAGTTTTGGGGCGAAGAATCCGACCTCGCCGCGATGCGCGCCCAGTTCCGGCGGGTCACCGCCGCCGGCTCGCACCTGCTGCTCAGCGCCGTCCTGGACGGCCGTCTCGTCGGCTCGGTCATGGGCGTCGTGTGCGAGGAACTCTACGGCCCCTGCCGGCCGTTCCTGGTCGTCGAGAACATGATCGTCGACGCCGCCTACCGCGGCAGAGGCGTCGGCAAAGCGCTCCTCGCCGCCCTCGAACAGCGCGCCGCCGACCGCGGCTGCGGCCAGGCCATCCTCGTCACCGAGGCCGGCAGGCTCGACGCCTGCGCCTTCTACGCCGCCGCCGGCTACGGGGACCGCACCCACAGAGGCTTCAAGAAAAAACTCGGCCGCTAAAAAACGCTCCGCCCTTGCAGCAGGGCCGGAGCGCCGTATATTTTCCCTTGTCAGCGGCTGCCGAGGGCCATTTTTACTCCCAGCGCCACCAGCAGCGCGCCGGTCACCGCCTTGATGCCCGCCTGGATGCGCGCCCGCAGCAGATAATGGCGCACCTTGAAGATCAGGGTTATCAGCAGTGCGTACCAGCACAGCAGCAGCCCGATGAAAACCGCCGTCAAGAGCAGCGACTGCACGAACAGGCTGTCGTGGCCGTTCATGTACTGCGGATAGATCGAAAGGAAAATGAACGACGTCTGGATATTGAGGATATTGGTGGTGAACCCCTTGGCGAACGACTTTAGGCCGCTCTCACCGGCCTCGCGGATCACTGCGGCGGCGTCGGTGGCCGAGGCCGCGCGGCGCAGGCGATTGGCGCCCGCCAGGCTGGACGCCCCGAGGTAGGCGATATAGCCCGCCCCGATGAGCTTCACCGCACCGTGCAGGGCGGGCGACTGCGTTATCAGCAGCGAGATTCCCAGGCCGGACAGCGAGGCGTGGATGAGCATCGACGAGGCGACGCCGAGGACATTGAGCGCGGCGGCCCGCGGGCCGATCGTTATCCCCGACTGGAGGACGAGCACCTGGTTGGGACCGGGAGTGATTATCATTAGCACCATCACGGCGGCGAAGGAAAAAAGTTCCGGCGTAGCGAGCGGCAAATTAACACCCCGTTTTGCGCATAGTAGAACATTACCGTTTGTAAAACGGCGTCGCGCCCCGGTCAATACCGCCCCCGTCACCGGCAGGATTTCCGGCCCCGGCATAGTACATAAAAGTTAATAGCGAAATTTCGCCAGGGGGTATTGCGATGAAACTGTTGGTGCCGTCCGTCGCGCTCGTCGGGTGGTGACGCCGCCGGCGGAGAGCGGCGATGCCTTTATGAGAGCGGCGATAGAAGAGGCGGTATACGGCGTCGAGAAAGGGGAGGGGGGACCGTTCGGGGCGGTGATCGTCAAGGACGGCAAGATACTCGCCCGGGCCCACAACCAGGTGCTGCTCACCCACGACCCCACCGCCCACGCCGAAGTCCAGGCCATCCGCAAAGCCTCGTCCCTGCTCGGCCGCTTCGACCTGTCCGACTGCGTGCTCTACGCCTCCTGCGAGCCGTGCCCGATGTGCCTGGGCGCCATCCACTGGGCCAAGCTGCGCAAGGTCGTCTACGGCGCCACCAGTTACGACGCCGCCGAAGCGGGCTTCGACGACAGCTACGTTTACGACGTCATCCGGGGCAAAGCCAAGGTGCTCCAGGTCGCCATGGAGCGGCGTCCAGGCGCCGGAAACGCCCGGCCGTTCGCCCTCTGGAAGCGGAAGACCGACAGAACGCAGTACTGAAAAAGGAAGGTAATAATATGATAGGCATCCTCGCCGGCATGGGGCCGAAATCCACCGCGCCCTTCATCGACAAGGTCGTCGACCTGTGCCAGCGCCGCCACGGCGCCAGGCACGACATCGACTTCCCGCCGATGCTGATCTACTCCTGCCCCACCCCGTTCTACCTCGACCGCCCCGTCGACAGCGACGCCCTGCGGGACGCCATCGCCGCCGGCGCCGCCAGGCTGGCCGCCTGCAGCGTCGACTACCTCGCCGTCCCCTGCAACATCGCCCACGTATACTTCGACTCTATCCAGGCGGCGGTACCCGTCCCCATCCTGAACATGGTCGCCGCAACCGTCGCCGCCGTCCCGTCCGCCGCCGTAAGGATCACCGTCCTCGCCACCTCGTCCACCCTCGACGCGGGCATCTATCAGCAAGGCCTGCGGCAGGCCGGTAAAGAATTCGTTTCCCAACCCGGCTGGCAGGAGCGGGTCACGGAAACAATCCGGCTCATCAAGGGCGGCCAGGCCGCTGCCGAAGCCAAAACCCTGTGGGACGGGCTCCTCGAAGACGTCGGCGCCCACGCCGACGCGGCCGTCATCGCCTGCACCGACCTCAACGTCGTCGCCGACGGCGCACCTTCGCCGCTGCCGCTCGTCGACTCCTCGGCCTGCCTGGCGACCGCCGTCGTCGACAGATACTACTCGCGGCACGGGAAATACTAAGGCTTGGACGCTGATTACCGCGCAAGCCGATAGGAGGACTTAAAGATGAACAAACCTTTTTCGACCATTCTGAGCTCCCTCGCCTGCCTGGCGCTGCTCGTTTCCGGCTGCGCCGCCAAAGCCCCGCCGCCGGCCGCCCAGCCGGACAAGAAGCCCGCCCCCGCCGCGGTCAACGTCAGCTCGCCCGCCAACAGCAGGGCGACCTTCGAGACCTCTATGGGCACCTTCAAAGTCGAACTCTTCGAAGACAAGGCGCCCGTCACCGCCAAAAACTTCATCACCCTCGCCAACAAGGGCTTCTACGACGGCCTCATCTTCCACCGCGTCATCGACGGCTTCATGATCCAGGGCGGCGACCCCAAGGGCAACGGCACCGGCGGCCCCGGCTACACCATCGCCGACGAGTTCGCCAAAGACCTGCGCCACGCCTCCGAAGGCGTCCTCTCGATGGCCAACGCCGGCCCCAACACCGGCGGCTCGCAGTTCTTCATCACCCTCGCGCCCACCCCGTGGCTCGACGACAAACACGCCGTCTTCGGCAAAGTAGTCGAAGGCCAGGACGTCGTCCGGGCGATCGGCAAGGTCAGGACCGGCCCCGGCGACAAGCCCGTCGCCGACGTCGCCATCAAAAAGATTACCGTCGCCAAACCGCAATAAAAAGCGCCCGGCAATATTTTCCTTTACACCTCCCGGGCGCAGCCTTATAATTAACACTTGTGAGACACGATAGCCATACCGCATTCGGGCCCGCCGCCGGCGCATACCTCGCCGGCTTCGCCGCCCCGGGAATCCTATACGTATACGGCTACGGCATCGAACGGTTCAGGCCGGAGACAATCGGCGACGCGCTGGCCTCTCTGGGGTACTGGGGCCCGTGCCTGTATATCCTGGCCAACACCGTCCGGCCGTTCTTCTTTTTTCCGGCCATCATCCTCGGCGTCGCCGGGGGACTGGCCTTCGGCCCGCTGTGGGGCGCCGTCTACCTCGTCGCCGGCACCGTCCTGGGGGCGGCCCTCTGCTTCGCAGCCGCCCGCCTGCTCGGCCGCGACGGCCTGAAGCGCTTCCGGCCCGCGTGGCTGCCGCTCGAAGAGCTTGACGACCGAGCCGTGCGCCACGGCTTCAGGGCGATCCTGCTCCTGCGCCTCGCCCCCGTCCTGCCGTGGGACGCGGTCAGCTTCCTCGCCGGCCTCTCGGGCGTCCGCTTCCTGCCCTACCTCTGGGCGACGCTGCTCGGCAGCATCCCCGGCGCGGTCGCCTTCACCTGCTTCGGCAGCGCCCTCTTCGACCCCTTTTCCGCCGCCGCGGCCGTCGCCGTCCTCATCGCCGCCGCCGGCCTCTACCTGTGCTTCCGTTCAATGTGAACAAACCGATCGCTCTAATGAGACACCCGCTCCGTTTTGAAACTGAAATGCAAAAAACCCGCTATTTTTAGCGGGTTTTGTCATAGGTTTTGACATTGGTATTTTGCAAATACTCGTTTTTAATAATTATTAAATAAATATACCGAATAGTTTAACTAAATGCAATAAGTGTGCAGGCAAAAAACTGGCTTTTCGATACGTTGTATTTTTTTATCATTGTCTAAAACTAACAACAATAATATAATAAAAATCAATAATTAATTATTGTAAAACGATAAGGAGCGGGTTGTAATAAGTTAAAATAAATAAGTGAGGTGCTTTTTATGAAACAAGGTTCAACACTCTTTTTAGGGTATTCGGATTACTGTGTTGAAAAACAGATATTTGTTTACATAATGTAATATTAGCCATCTCAATAATAGACTATTTTGAGCATTTGTACAAAAAATGAGGCACCATTTTACCTCTATACAAACGATTAAACTGCTTAACGACAGACATACCAAGTTTCTCAGCAACATTTCTGGAATTGAAGTTCTCCGGTCTTATCTGAGCAGTTAATTCTGAAATATTCAAATTGCAAAAAGCATAGTTTTTACAAGCATTTGCGCTCTCAAATGCTAAGCCTTGATGCCAGAATGCTTTGTTGAATATGTAGCCAATACCAATATAGTCTTTATCATCTGCGCTCTCTGCAATTAGTCCACACACGCCAACCAAATGACCACTACACTTTTTAATCACAGCCCAATAGCTATAACCATCTCTATCGTATCTCATAATGTTTTCATTAATCCAATCACTAACTTCCTCATCGGAAAAGGCATGCTCCCAGGCATACATGATTTCAATGTCTTGTAAAATTTTTGATATACTCAGATAATCCTCAATAGTAATTTTTCTAAGGATTAGTCGAGGTGTTACAATGACTATGTTCTGCTCCATAACCAACCATCCTTCATTTAAATAATTCTAATTATACCACCTATTATAAAGGGGTTTTGTCAGCAAATGTGTATTTTCTAAGCTATTATATAGGCTGGTTACAACATGTTATATATTATGTTAAGTCAATTTCAACATAATAATCCGAATACCCGAGTTATATTGATTGCAGGTGAAGGTGAAGACATAACAGGTTTTATAAGCTTGGGATTAATGCTCACTTTTGCTTCAATGGTGATTGCAGTCTTTGCTGCTGTTCTTCAAAGACTTTTACAAGAAGCTATCGATATAAAATCAGAGAATGACTTAATAGTCTGAGGTGGATGACATGGCAATTATAATCAATATTGATGTGATGCTGGCTAAAAGGAAAATGAGCGTAACAGAACTTTCGGAGAGGATTGGAATAACAATGGCTAACCTTTCTATATTGAAAAATGGAAAGGCAAAAGCGATTCGATTATCAACTTTAGAGGCAATTTGTAAGACTTTAGGCTGTCAGCCTGGAGATATTTTAGAATACAAAAATGACAAAGACAGTCAAGGGTAATTGACAGGTAAAACCGCCGATAATGCATTGTCATTATCAGTGGTTTTTTTTGTTGTTTCTACGATAATCAGTTTCAAAACAAACCGGTCGCTCTGATGAGCGGCCGGTTTTTGTTCATATCCATTCGCTCATCTCTTCGTAGATTTCTTGCGGCAGTATGTTGAAAATTTCTTTTTATGACTCCATGGCGAAGGATTATGGGGTAATAAAGGTGAATTCTATACCTGGTGTATCCGTGTATACACTTGTTATCTTGTGCCTGCGCGCGGCGTGGCTGCTGAGTCCGGCTGGTCCGGCCACCCCCTCCGGCCGCCCCCGGTCCTGCCCCTTCCGCCGGCATCGGGTCCAAGTGCAATATTTCGGTATGAAAGGATGAGAAAAGTTATGGCCAAAATGAAAACCATGGACGGGAACTGCGCGGCGGCGCACGTGGCGTACGCGTTCACCGAAGTCGCCACCATCTATCCCATCACCCCGTCGTCCACCATGGCCGAGTACGTCGACTCCTGGGCCGCGGAAGGCCGCAAGAACATCTTCGGGCAGACCGTAAAGGTCGTCGAGATGCAGTCCGAAGCCGGCGCCGCCGGCGCCACCCACGGCTCGCTGCAGGGCGGCGCCCTCACCACCACCTTCACCGCCTCCCAGGGCCTCCTCCTTATGATCCCCAACATGTACAAGATGGCCGGCGAACTCCTGCCGGGCGTGCTCCACGTCAGCGCCCGCGCCGTTGCCGCCTCGGCCCTCAGCATATTCGGCGACCACCAGGACGTCATGGCCACCCGCCAGACCGGCTTCGCCCTCCTGGCCGAAAGCAGCGTCCAGCAGGTCATGGACCTGGCCGCCGTCGCCCACCTGGCAGCCATCGAAGGTCGCGTCCCCTTCGTCAACTTCTTCGACGGCTTCCGCACCTCCCACGAAATCCAGAAGATCGAAACCTGGGACTACGACGACCTCGCCAAACTCATCGACCGCGACGCCCTCGCCGGCTTCCGGCAGCGGGCCCTCAACCCCAGCCGCCCGTGCATCCGCGGCACCGCCCAGAACCCCGACATCTACTTCCAGGGCCGCGAGTCCGCCAACGAATACTACCAGGCCCTGCCGGCCATCGTCGAGAAATACATGGCCAAGGTCAAGGAAGTCACCGGCCGCGAATACCACCTGTTCGACTACTACGGCGCGCCCGACGCCGACCGCATGATCGTCGCCATGGGCTCGGCCTGCGAAACCATCGAGGAAACCATCGACAAACTCATGGCCCAGGGCGAGAAGGTCGGCCTGCTCACCGTCCACCTCTACCGGCCGTTCTCGATCGAGCATTTCCTGAAATACATCCCCAAAACCGTCGGCAAGATCGCCGTCCTCGACCGCACCAAGGAACCGGGCAGCGCCGGCGAACCCCTCTACCTCGACGTCAAGAACGCCTTCTACGGCAAATCCTGGCAGCCCGTCATCGTCGGCGGCCGCTACGGCCTCGGCTCCGACGGCACCGTCGGCGCCAACAAGATGGCCATCAAAATCATCGGCGACAAGACCGACCTCTACGCCCAGGGCTACTTCGCCTACGACTCCAAGAAATCGGGCGGCATCACCGTCTCCCATCTGCGGTTCGGCAAAAAACCGATCAAATCCCCCTACCTCATCAACAAGGCCGACTTCACCGCCTGCCACAACCAGTCCTATGTCGCCAAATACGACGTCCTCGACGGCCTCAAGCCCGGCGGCACCTTCCTCCTCAACTGCATCTGGGACGCCCAGGAGCTCGACGCCCAGCTGCCGGCGGGCATGAAGCGCTACCTCGCCACCAACGGCATCAAATTCTACACCATCAACGCCGTCAAGATCGCCCGCGAGATCGGCCTCGGCGGCCGCATCAACATGATCATGCAGTCCGCCTTCTTCAAGCTCGCCGACATCATCCCCGTCGAAGACGCCGTCAAGTACCTCAAAGACTCGGTCGTTGACGAATACGGCAGCAAAGGCCAGAAGATCGTCGACATGAACTTCGCCGCCATTGAGCAGGGCACCAACGCCATGGTCAGGATCGACGTCCCCGCCGCCTGGAAAGACGCCCAGGACGCCGCCGTCGCCGCCAAGGCCGTCCCCGAATTCGTCAGCAAGGTCGTCATCCCCATGAACCGCACCGAAGGCGACAAGCTTTCCGTCGGCGTCATCAAGGAAATGGGCATGACCGACGGCACCTTCCCGTGCGGCACCTCGGCCTACGAAAAACGCGGCATCGCCGTCGACGTCCCCGAATGGCAGCTCGACAAGTGCATCCAGTGCAACCAGTGCGCCTTCGTCTGTCCGCACGCCTGCATCAGGCCGGTGCTGGCCAATGACGACGAAGTCAAGAAAGCCCCCGCGGGCTTCGCCGCCAAGCCGGCCATCGGCGCCGCCGGCCTCCACTTCCGCATGGCCGTCTCGCCGCTCGACTGCACCGGCTGCGGCAACTGCGTCCAGGTCTGCCCGGCCAAGGAAAAAGCCCTCGTCATGCAGCCGCTCGACACCCAGATGGCCCAGCAGGACCTGTGGGACTACGCCATGAGCCTGTCCCAAAAGCCCAACCCCATGAACAAGGAAACCGTCAAGGGCAGCCAGTTCGAAACCCCCTACCTCCAGTTCTCCGGCGCTTGCGCCGGCTGCCTCGAGACGGCTTACGCCCGCCTCGTCACCCAGCTGTTCGGCGACCGCATGATGATCGCCAACGCCACCGGCTGCTCCTCCATCTGGGGCGCGTCCGCGCCGTCCATGCCCTACTGCGCCGACAAGAACGGCTTCGGCCCGGCCTGGTCCAACTCCCTCTTCGAGGACAACGCCGAATACGGCCTCGGCATGTACACCGCCGTCCAGCAGATCCGCGAGCGCCTGGCCGGCAAGGCCAAGGAAGCCCTCGCCGTCGCGACCGGCGACGTCAAAGCCGCCCTCCAGGAATGGCTCGACAAGAAAGACGTCGGCGCCGGCACCCGCGAGCGGGCCGACAAACTCGCCGCCGCCCTCGAAGCCGCCAAAGGCTTGAGCCCGCTCTACGCCGAGCTCCTCGAGTATAAAGACTTCTTCCTCAAGCGCTCCCAGTGGATCTTCGGCGGCGACGGCTGGGCCTACGACATCGGCTACGGCGGCCTCGACCACGTCCTCGCCTCCGGCGAAGACGTCAATGTCTTCGTCTTCGACACCGAAGTCTACTCCAACACTGGCGGCCAGTCCTCCAAATCCACGCCCACCGCGGCCATCGCCCAATTCGCCGCCAGCGGCAAGCGCACCAAGAAGAAAGACCTCGGCATGATGGCCATGAGCTACGGCTACGTCTACGTCGCCCAGATCTGCATGGGCGCCGACCGCGCCCAGACCCTCAAAGCCATCGCCGAAGCCGAGGCTTATCCCGGCCCGTCGCTCATCATCGGCTACTCGCCGTGCATCAACCACGGCCTCAAGCTCGGCATGGGCAACAGCCAGCTCGAGTGCAAACGCGCCGTCGACGCCGGCTACTGGGCCAACTACCGCTACAACCCCGCCCTCAAGGAAATGGGCAAGAACCCCTTCAGCCTCGACTCCAAGGCGCCCACCGCCGACTTCGTCGAATTCCTCATGGGCGAGGTCCGCTACGCCGCCCTCAAGCAGGAATTCCCCGCCGTCGCCGACCAGCTGTTCGCCAAGACGGCCAAGGACGCCGCCGAAAGGCTCGACAGCTACAAGCGCCTCGCCAAGTCCTTCGACGAAGCCATCGCCGAAGCGGCGGCCACCAAAGAAGGCAAATAACGCCATCAACAACCGAAAGCCTCAGCCCTGTTTCAGGGTTGAGGCTTTCTTCATTCCTTCGCTTTCCCGGCCAGATGGGCCTGGAACCACGCGGCCGCGTGGCCGGCCGCCTGCGCCAGCGTCCCCGGCTCCTCGAACAGGTGGCCGGCGCCCGGCACCACCGCCAGCCTTTTCACGCACCGCAGCCTGGCGAAAGCGCCCTCGTTCAGCTCGATCACCCCGTGGTCGTCGCCGCCCACGATCAGCAGCACCGGCGCCGTCACCCGGCCCAGGTCGTCCCCCGCCAGGTCCGGCCGCCCGCCCCGCGACACCACCGCCCCCACCGCGGCATCGCGCGCGGCCGCCTTCAGCGCCGCCGCCGCGCCGGTGCTCGCCCCGAAGTATCCCAGCGGCAGCCCAGCGGCCGGGCCGCCGTCCCGCATCCAGGCGGCGGCCGTCGCCAGCCGCTCGGTCAGCAGGTCGATATCGAACCGCGTCTCGTAATTCCTGTCTTCCTCGAACGTCAGCAGATCCATCAGCAGCGTCGCCAGCCCGCCGTCGTTCAGCACCCTCGCCACGAAATTGTTGCGCGGGCTGTGGCGGCTGCTGCCGCTGCCGTGGGCGAACAGCACCATGCCCACCGCCCCGTCCGGGACGGTCAAAGCCCCCTCGATCGTTGCCTTGCCGGCCGGGATGCGGACGAGCTCCTCCGTCATCTTCATCTTCCAACCTCCCGCTTGTCTCACTGCGCCAGCCGGAAATGCGGGCTGGCTTTCCTGGCCGCCGCCAGCGCCGCCTGGTACTCGCCCGCCGTTATCGGCCGGTCGAGCCCGGGGTACTTGCCAGCCTTGAACTCCGGATAATACTGGTCCATGATGTTGATATACGAATACGGCGAAATCTCCGCAGCCACGAACCGCAGCACCTCCTCCGTCCCCGCCAGGCCGCCCGGCAGCACCAGATGCCTGATGATGAGGCCGCGGCGGGCCACGCCGGCGTCGTCCACCGCCAGGTCGCCCACCTGGCGGTGCATCTCCCGCACCGCCGCCTGTGTGATCGCGGTGTAATCGCCTATGCAGGACAGCCTTTCCCCCACCGCCGGGTCGGCGTACTTGAAGTCGGGCATATAGATATCGACGATGCCGGCCAGCCTCTCCAGCACCGCCCTGTCGTCATAGCCGCCGCTGTTGTAAACCAGGGGTATCTTCAGCCCTTGGCCGGCCGCCTCGGCCACCGCGGCGACGATCTGGGGCACGTAATGGGAAGGGGAGACCAGGTTGACGTTATGGCAGCCGCGCTCCTGCAGGGCCAGCATGATGCCCGCCAGCTCCGCCGTCGTCGTCCGCTCGCCCGTGCTATGGCTGGTGTCCCAGTTCTGGCAGTACACGCAGCCGAGGTTGCAGTGACTGAAAAAGATCGTGCCCGAGCCGTGGCGGCCCGTCAGCGGCGGCTCCTCGCCGAAATGGGGCGACCAGCCGCTGATCTCCGCGTCCCGGCCGGCGTGACAGTAGCCCAGTTCGCCCTTCAGGCGGTCCACATGGCAGTGGTGGGGGCAGACGACGCAGTCCGCCAGCAGCGCGGCCAACTCCCGCGCCCTCCGCGCCAGCTCCTTCTCCCCGAGCGCCCGGTACCCCGGATAATCAGGCATGCCTCATCCCTCCCACTATACTATACCAACAGCATCCCCCGGCTATACGGGCCAACGGCCGTTCATCGCCCTTCTCTGCCGCCCCGCCTCGCGTCCTCATCCCCGCCTCGTCTCCCGGCTTCTTCTCCGCCGCGCCGCTCCCGTGGCTCCACCCCGCCGCCCGCCGTTCGATAGCGCCATCACTATTCTCGATAACAAAAATTTACACTATTTTAACAAAAACTAGCAGGATTTTCATCTATTAATTTATAATTATTATGAATTAATAATACGTATAATAGCCGGATGATATGCTTCAGCGGCGAAAAGGGGATAGGAACCATGTTCAACATCTTCAGGAAAAACGCGCCCTGCGAGGAAGCGCTGTGCATCCTCAAAAACGTCGAGGACAGAATAAGCGGCAAACCGGCCGACCCCATCCGGGTCGCCTACCCGATCCACCAGCGGGTGCTCGGCAACTTCGACAAACTGCTGGCCAGCGAGGCCAAAATGGCCGACGCCTGCAAGACCATGCTCGGCACCGTCTCCGCGCTCAGCGAATTCGACGTCAGGATGACCCATTCGTCCTACAGCCTCATCAGCTTCGCCAAAGAGATGGCCACCCTCAGCGAGTCCAACCTCGCCATCGTCGAGGAAATCACCGCCAGCATGAACGACGTCAACGAAACCATCGCCCAGACCTCGCAGAAAATGCAGCGCCTGTCCGCCGCCTCGCAGGACCTCATCGCCAAAAACGACGAAAGCATCGTCCAGATCGGCGACATCAACGCCCTCAAGGAAAACGTCGTCGCCGACACCACCCTCATGCGCGACCAGATCCAGCAGCTCGTCGAAATGGCCACGCGGGTCAACGACATCGTCGACGGCGTCGCCGCCATCGCCGAGCAGACCAACCTGCTCGCCCTCAACGCCTCCATCGAGGCCGCGCGGGCCGGGGAATACGGCCGGGGCTTCGCCGTCGTCGCCGACGAGATCCGCAAACTAGCCGACAGCACCAAAGCCAACCTCAACGACATGCGCGGCTTCGTCAACAACATCCAGCAGGCCGCCAGAGGGGGACGGGAGAGCCTCAGCAACACCCTCCACTCCACCAGCTCCATGAACGACAAGCTCGACAACATCTCGGCCACCGTCGCCGAAAACGTCGCCATGCTCAAAACCGCCGTCACCGACGTCGACGACATCTCCGCCCTGATGGTCAACATCAAGGAATCCGCCCAGCAGGTCAACCAGGCCATGACCTTGTCGGCCCAGGACGCCGAAAAACTCCACGGCATGACCCAGGCCATCCACGACGACGCCACCCAGAGCGCCGCCAACGCCAAGCAGATATCCAAAATCGACGAAGAACTCAGCGGCATCGTCCGCGACATGGTCTCCTCCCTCAACGGCGGCATCCACGCCATCTCCAACGACGAACTCGTCGCCAACCTCAAGAAAGCCAAGGAAGCCCACGCCAACTGGATGCGCAACCTCAAAAAGATCGCCGCCGAAATGAAAACCTACCCCATCCAGACCAACTCCAAGCGGTGCGCCTTCGGCCACTTCTACCACGCCATCATCATCACCCAGCCCGACGTCCTCAAGGAATGGGCCGCCATCGACGCCGTCCACAACGAACTCCACGGCATGGGCGACAAAATGATCGCCGCCGTCGAAGCCGGCGACGTCGACGGGGCGCACAGCCTGTACGCCCAGGCCGAAGAGCTTTCGCTGCAGATCGCCGCGCGCATCGACGCCGCCATCCGCGTCATCGAAAGCAAAGGGCAGGCCGGCGAAGCGGTCCTGCGCTACGCCTGACATCCGGAAAAAATAATTCGTCCCCGGGCCCGGAACAGGGCGCGGGACGATTCTTTATACCGGCCGGCAATCCGCCGGCCGCGGGCGCTAACATTCGGCGGCGAACCGCGCCAGCTCCTCGTTGAACTTCTCGCGCTCGTCATAAAACAGGCCGTGGCCGCTGTACTTAAACGGCACCAGCCGGGAGCAGGCGATCGCCTCGTGCTGGGCGACGCCCAGCGGAAAATGGCACACCCTGTCGTGAATGCCGTGCAGGATCAGCGTGGGTACCCGTATCCTGCCGAGGTCGGCGAACAGCTCCTCCTCACCCAGCCACGCCCGCGCCACCGCCGCCGTCGCCCAGCCCGCCGCCTCCAGCCCCATCTGGAAAAACCACTCCGCGAACGGCTGGGTCACATACCGGAAAAAGAACATGTCGCCGAAGTCCCTCAGCATCGCCGGCCGGTCGCTGAGCGTCCCGTCGATGATCTTCTCCACGTCCTCCCGCTTAAGGCCGTGGGGGAAATACGGCCGCCTGATGAGGCTGGGGGCCGCCGCGGCGCACAGGGCCAGCCTGGCGGCGCCGCAGCCGTGGCGGACCGCGTAGCGGACGGCGATCGCCCCGCCCGTGGAATGGCCGGCGAGAGTGAAGCCATCCAGACCGAGCGCCTGCACCACCGCCAAGACGTCGTCCGCCTGCCGGTCGTAGTCGTAGCCGCCGGCGGGTTTGTCCGATTTGCCGAAGCCGCGGAAATCGATGCCGATGCAGCGGAACCCCAGCCGGGAAAGCTCGTCGAACTGATACTCGAACATCCTGTGGCTCGCCGGCCAGCCGTGCAGGAACACGATCGCCTCCCCGCCCTCCGGGTTCAAGTCCTCCACGAAAAGCCTCACAGCCGGTTCCACCTTGATGTAATATCCCATGCGCGTCTCCTCCGTAATCCGTTTTTATCATCCTATTCGGCGGTGCAACGCATGGTTACATAAGAATGTCCCCAACCCCGATAATAGGGGAGGGGACGGGGACGTTTTGCTTATTTTGACATCTGCGGTTGGCGCATGGGTTTCCCCCGGCCAAAACGGAATAGCATACATTTATTTGTATCAGGCAAAGCTATAGGCAAAACTGCGGGAGGTCTTGCCGTGAGCAATCAGACGCTGATGTGGTCAATATTGCTTCTGCCGTGGCTTACTTTGTTTTTTATGAACAAGGAAGCCAGAAAGCGCTTCATGCCTGTCGCCCTGTTATCGGCGCTTACCAGCGTATTGGTCGTCGAGACGGGGGAAAATCTGGGCTGGTTTGCTTATGGGGAATCCGCTTATCCGCTGCGGACAGCTT
>JALHDI010000144.1 GCA_022839045.1 Sporomusaceae bacterium | reverse complement strand
TGAATTCGAGCGGCAGGAGGCCGTCGGTGTTGTCGAAAACGAGGGATACTTCGGCGACCCCCAGGGGCCGCCGTTTGGCGCTGCCGGAGAAGATGACGTCCTCCATTTTGTTGCCGCGGAGGTTGCGGATGTTCTGTTCGCCGAGGACCCAGCGGACGGCGTCGGAGATGTTGCTCTTGCCGCTGCCGTTGGGGCCGACGATGGCGGTGATGCCGGACTTGAATTCCATTTCGGTTTTTTCGGCGAAGGATTTGAAGCCATAGGCTTCGAGTTTACGGAGCAGCAAGCCCAAAACCACCCTCACTACAAGATGTAGTATGCAATCAAGTTTTTACCACTTCTTATTGTATATACGACATATTATTGAAAAACCCTGTTCTGGACAGGGCGATATGTCGCAGGCGGTAGAAATAAAGAGGGGTTCATCTGGTCGATGAACCCCTTAGCCATCCTTCGTGCCTAGCGCGGTTCGACGATGAACCGGATTGCGGTGCGCTCCTCCCCGTCGATGGAGATTTCGGTGAAGGCGGGAATTGTGATGAGATCGATCCCGTTGGGCGCGACAAAGCCGCGAGCGATGGCAACCGCCTTGATGGCCTGGTTGACCGCTCCCGCCCCTACTGCCTGTACTTCGGCCGAGCCTCTCTCCCTCAGTACGGCAGCGAGGGCGCCTGCTACGGATTTGGGGTTCGATTGGGCAGATACTTTGAGTACTTCCATACCATGACCTCCTTTGCGGTTAGAGCTTCGTTGGGTATAACCTATTCGCCGCGTTTCCTAAAAATTCCTTCTTTGGCATTTTTTAAGTGCTAAATATCATCGCTTTATTTAACATATATGTCAAATTACGGTGGAAGACGGCGATTTCGCCGCGCCGCGGCCAGTCGGCGAGCAGTCGGCAGCCGGCGAGGCGGTAGGTTTTTTCCCAGGACAGGAGGTTGGCGCTCTTGATTCCCCTGATCGCCGAGGCGTCGCGGGGGTGGTGGCGGATGAGGAGGTTGCCCGGAGGGCGGCCGATTCTTTCGAGCAGGCCGGCGACCATGATTCTGAAGAGGTAGGCTTCGACCAGGGCGCCGAAGGCGGGGTGGTACGGGCCGGCCAGGACGGCGCCGCCGCTGAGTTCCTCGCTGGCCTGCAGACCTACCCTGATGGCGGGGATGCCGCGGTTTTCGCAGCAGTTTTTGAGGTAGGCGGCGCGGGCGACGGCGGCGTCCACGGTGAGCGGCATGTAGACGCCGGCGGCGGCCAGGGCGGCAAGTTCGGTGCCGGCGAGGACGACGGCCGGGTAGATGCGGATGAAGTCGGGGGCGAGCGCGAGGGTGCGGGCGGTGGTGGCGATGAGGCTGGACCAGTCTTCGCCCGGTAGGCCGGGCATGAGCTGGAGGCCGCACTTGAGGCCGGCGGTTTTTATGGCGGCGACGGCGGCGGCGGTGTCGGCGGCGGTGTGGCCGCGGACGGCGGCGGCGAGGACGGTGTCGTCCATGGACTGGGCGCCGAGTTCGACGGTGCCGACACCGTAGGCGGCCAGCCGCGAAAGTGTTTCCCGGTCGATGGCGTCGGGACGGGTGGACAGGCGGATGGCGTTTATTTCGCCGCGGTCGAGCGCCGCTTTGGCGGGGGCGAGGAGCTCCCCCTGCCGGGCGGCGGGCAGGCAGGTGAAGGAGCCGCCGTAGAAGGCGATTTCCCAGGTGCCTTCGCGGCGCGGGGCGGCGAGGCGTTCGCGGATGAGGTCGGCCACTTCTTCCCCGCCGGGCGGGCGGGCGATGCCGGTGATGGTCCGCTGGTCGCAGAAGACGCACCGGTGGGGACAGCCGTGGTGGGGGATGAAAACGGGGATGATGCGGTGTTTCATGGTTTCACATCCTGAAGAAAATGCGTACGGGACCGCCGAAGGCGAAAAGGATGCCCAAAAGTCCTTGCGGGGCTTTTAAGCATCCTTGGCGTTTCAGTCGCTGGCGCCGAGTTGCGCAACCGCCTGACGGGCGGCGCTTTGCTCGGCTTCTTTTTTGCTCCTGCCGCTGCCGGTGCCGAGGAGAACGTCGTTGACGCCGACGGCGACGGTGAAGGTTTTGTTGTGGTCGGGCCCGCTTTCGCCGATGACTTCGTAGCTGATCCTGGCGTCGCCGTTCTTTTGGGCGATTTCCTGGAGGAGGGTTTTGTAGTCGCGCCCGAAGTCGCCGTCGGTCAGGGCTGCGAGTTCGCCGGCGAGCAGGGTGAGGACGCAGTCGCTGGCGGCGGCGAAGCCGCGGTCGAGGTAGACGGCGCCGATGATGGCTTCGAAGGTGTCGGCGAGGATGGAGTCGCGTTCCCGACCGCCCGAGGCCGCTTCCCCCCTGCCGAGGAGCAGGTGGCGGCCGATGCCGAGTTCCTTGGTCCTTCTGGCGAGGGTGGGCTCGCATACGACGGCGGCCCGCGCTTTGGTGAGCTCGCCTTCCGGGAGGTCGGCGAAACGGCGGTAGAGGTATTCGCTGACAACTAGGTCGAGGACGGCGTCGCCGAGGAACTCCAGCCGCTGGTTGTGGGCAAGGTGGCCGGTTTTGCGTTCGTTGGCGTAGGAGGTGTGGATGAGGGCCTGCCGCAAGAGGGCGGGGTCGGCGAAGGTGATACCGAGTTCGCGGCCGAGGTCGTCCAGCGGGCCGCTCTCCTGCCGACTGTCCATGTGTTAGCCGACGTACTTTTTGACGAGGATGGTGGCGTTGTGGCCGCCGAAGCCGAAGGAGTTGGAGATGGCGACGTTGACGACCTGTTTGCGGGCTTTGTTGGGAACGTAGTCGAGGTCGAGCTCGGGATCGGGGTTGTCGTAGTTGATGGTGGGGTGGAGTATGTCGTTTTGGACGGTGAGGGCGCAGGCGATGCATTCGATGCCGCCGGCGGCGCCGAGGAGGTGGCCGGTCATGGATTTGGTGGAGCTGACGGCGAGTTTCTTGGCATGGTCGCCGAAGAGGGCTTTGATGGCGAGGGTTTCGTTCTTGTCGTTGAGGGGGGTCGAGGTGCCGTGGGCATTGATGTAGTCGACGTCGGTCGGCTTGAGGCCGGCGTCGGCGATGGCTTTGGCCATGACTTTGGCCTGCTGGGTGCCTTCGGGGGCGGGCGCGGTGATGTGGTAGGCGTCGGCGTTGGTGCCGTAGCCGGCTAGTTCGGCGTAGATTTTCGCGCCCCGCGCTTTGGCGTGTTCGAGGTCTTCGAGGATGACGATGCCGCAGCCTTCGCCCATGATGAAGCCGTCGCGGCCGCTTTCGAAGGGCCGGGAGGCTTTTTCGGGTTCGTCGTTGCGGGTGGACATGGCTTTCATGGAGCTGAACCCGGCCATGGCGGCCGACGAGATGGTGGCTTCGGTGCCGCCGCAGACCATGATGTCGGCGTCGCCGCGCTGGATGATTTTGAAGGCTTCGCCGATGGAGTTGGTGCCGGTGGCGCAGGCGGTGACGACGGTGAGGCAGGGGCCTTGGAGGCCGAAGGTGATCGAGGTGAGGCCGGAGGCCATGTTGGCGATCATCATCGGCACGAAGAAGGGGCTGATGCGGTTGGGCCCTTTTTCGAACAGTACTTTGTACTGGTCGTGCAGGGTTTCCATGCCGCCGATGCCGGTGCCGATGAGGGTGCCGGCGCGATCGCGGTCGATTTTGTCGAGGTCGAGGTTGGCGTTGTCGATGGCCATGCGGGTGCAGGCGATGGCGAACTGGGTGAAACGGTCCATGCGCCGCGCTTCTTTTTTGTCCATGAAGTTGCCGGGCTCGAAGCCTTTTACTTCGCCGGCGATCTGGGTGGCGTACTCGCTGGCGTCGAACTGGGTGACTTTGGTGATGCCCGACTTGCCTGCCAGGAGCGCGCTCCAGAAGTCTTCCAGGTTGTTGCCGATCGGCGCAATCGCACCCATGCCGGTTATTACGACTCGCTTTTTCATGTATTTCACCTCGCGTTAGTCTTTCGTTTCTTCGACTTCTTTGAGAAGGCGGACGAATATTTCTTTAACAGGCAGAATGGCGTCTATCTTATGAATGTACTCGCCGGTGAACACCAGCCCGGTTTCTGTATCACCCTGCTGGGCCCTGATGAGGGCCTTGATGATACAGAAGTTGCGTTCGCAGTGCTTGAGGCATGCGTCGCAGGAGTCGGGGACGGCGACAGTACCTTCAAGTATTTTCTCGGCAAAGGGGTTTTTGACTGCCCGCCCGGGCAGACCGACCGGACTTTTTATGAGGACGACGTCTTCCGGTTTGGCTTTGAGGTAGAATTCCTTGAGGGCGGGGGCGGCGTTGGATTCTTCGCTGGCCATGAAGCGGGTGCCCATCTGTACGCCATTGGCGCCGAGCTTGATGGCTTCGACGATGTCGCGCCCGTTGATGACGCCACCGGCGGCGATGACGGGTATTTTTACGGCGGCCCTGACTTCGGGGACGATCGCCCGCATGGAGCGGTCGGTGCCGAGGTGACCGCCGGCTTCCTTGCCTTCGACGACGACGGCCGCGGCGCCGAGCGATTCGGAGATTTTGGCGAGTTTGGCGCTGGATACGATCGGGACGATGGGGGTGCCGGTTTCCTTGCCGATGCCGAACATGTCGCGGGAGAAGCCGGCGCCGGCAACAACAACGTCGATGCCTTCCTCGATGGCTGTGCGGACAAGGTCGGGGAATACCCTCGCGGCGACCATGGCGTTGATGCCGATGAGCCCCTTGGGGGTGAGCGAGCGGGCAAGACGGATTTCGTGGCGCAGTTCGTCCAGTGTCATGCCGGATGCTGCGATGAGGCCGATGCCGCCTGCTTCGCCAACTGCGGCCGCCAGCCGGGCAGTGGATATCCTGATGGCCATGCCCCCCTGGATGATGGGCACGCGCGCAACCAGATTCCCTATCCTTAGTTCAGGAAGTTTCAAGAAACAACTCCTCCATTCGCCGGACAATTACCCTCAAGAAAGTCCCGCGAAACAAATTCCACGGGACTTTCTTCTATTAGGTAATTTTTTAACCCTGCTTTTCCTTGTCTATGTACTCCACAGCGTCTCTAACCGTCTTGATTTTCTCGGCGGCTTCGTCAGGAATCTCGATGTTGAATTCCTCTTCGAAGGCCATGATCAGCTCGACGATATCAAGCGAATCCGCACCAAGGTCATCGATAAAAGTGGAATCCAGAGTAACGTCGGCTTCGTCTACGCCGAGTTGTTCGACAACGATTTCTTTTACTTTGTCAAAAGTCGTCATTATGTTCACCTCCTTCCGGAACA
>JALHDI010000023.1 GCA_022839045.1 Sporomusaceae bacterium | reverse complement strand
GCCGATCGATATGAGGTCGTCGATCTCCTCGCCGGTGTTGTCGAATTTCTTGACGATGTGGGCTACCAGGCGCAGGTTCCTTTCGATGAGCACGTTGCGGGCTTTCTCGTCGCCGCTCTTGAGGCGCTCCAGGTAGTGGTGCTCTTCCTTTTCCGACAGCGGCAGCGGGAAGGTGTTGTTGGTCAGGTAGGCGACCAACAGGTACAGCCCTTTGGCGACGGCGGCCGCGAGGACCGCAAAAAAAGAAACCAATCCCCTTCACCCCCGCAAAGACTTGTGCTTCATTGTATGGGCGGAAAGGGAAAGATGTGCCTGTTAAGTAATGGAAGGGCGGAAGGTACCGTGTACTGGCGAAGAAAAATAGTGTATACTTGCATCAGGAGCGTGATTGGTTATGGAGCAGTATATCGGCGATCTCGGCGTTTTGTTCGCCGCCGCGCTGGTCATTCTCTACCTGATGTGGGGGCGGCTGTTCCCCCACTGAGCCGGCACAGGGCGACGGCCGCATCCCTGGCGGCCATGCGGCCGAGAACGTCGGCGAGCGCCTCGCCGATAACCCGACTGAGCTTTACCACCACGGCGAGCGGGGTGTTCTGGAGGTCGAGGTAGCCAAGATGGCCGCCGGCGTTGACGACGCCGACGATAGATACGTGCCCGACGCAGGGCAGGCGGTTGCCTACCGCGATGCCTGCTTCGATGCCGCCGTCCCATGCTTCGATGTTGCCGATCTCGCCCGTCCGTCCGAGGCAGGCGTCGACGGCGACAATGACCGGGTGGGGATGGCGGGCGGCTATAATGCCCACGGTCTCCACCAGATTGCCGGCGTGCACCGGGTGATCGAGGCTGCCGTAGACGGTACAGACGCCGCGTTCTTCGAGATAGCTGCCCACCAGCGGCCCAAGGGCGTCGCCGGTGTAGCGGTCGGATCCGATGCAGAGCGCCACCAGCGGCCGGATGGCGATGCCCTCCTGCCTGTTCAAAAGGCGCCAGCAATGCTCGGTAAGCCTGGCGACGATACCCGCTTCCCTCAGGTTGACAATCAGCTTGTCGTCCGCTTTGCCCATTATCCCCCTCCCCCTGCGTCATTCACTAATCATTATGCGGCGGGAGGGCAATAGTTGCCAAAAAGCTGGCGCGGCAAGGCCTGGACACCGCTTTCCCGCGCTTCCGCCCTGCCGGGTATCGCGAATGCTGATACAACTCGGCCGGGTATAACTTTTTAGTTATATCTTGAACAAGATGATGAATGAGGCACGGACGGTCACGAGCCGTCTATCCATGTTATAATTTACACATATTCAGCGGGGAGGTCGATGCTATATGCAACTAGGGCAATTTGACCTGTTTTGCCAGGTAGCGCGCGTCAAAAGCTTTTCTAAAGCAGCTAAACTGCTTCATATTTCCCAGCCGGCGATCAGCGCCCAGATCCATTCCATGGAGGAGTTCTACGGCATCAAGCTGTTCGAGCGGACCCCTCACGGCGTGACGCTCACGCCGGCGGGCACGGTGCTGTTCGACTACGCCAAGCAGATCCTCGAACTGCACGAAGACCTGGAACGCAAACTCACCAGCATGGCCGACGAAAAGAACCAAAAGCTCATCGTCGGCGCCACGCCCACCGTCGGCGGCCACGCCCTCGCCTGCGGCATCTGGACCTTCAAGGACAAGTATCCCGACCTACAGATCAACCTGGAGATCGACAACCCCCAGGAGATCGTCACTAAGATATACGACAAGGATGTCGACCTGGCCATCGTCGAGTGCCCCGTCCGCAGCTACAAAGGGCTGACCGTCAAGACGGTGTTCACCGACGAGCTTGTGGCCATCGTCCCTAACAACGCCCACTGGGCGGGCCGGACGACCGTCACGCTCGACGAACTGTTAAAGAACCG
Source organism: Sporomusaceae bacterium (assembly GCA_022839045.1). Next base: position 63,568 of record JALHDI010000023.1, on the reverse strand, counting down.
CCTGATTCTCCGCGAGGAAGGGTCGGAGCTCCACCTGCTCCTCGACGAGGCGCTCAGGCCGCTGAACATGCGCTTCGCCGACCTCAAGCCGAGCACGTCCATCTCGAGCGCCAGCGCCATCAAGACGGCGGTCGAGAACGGCCACGGCGTTTCCGTCGGCCTGCGGCTGACCGTGCAGAAGGAGCTGCGCCACGGCAACATTCTCGCCCTGGCGATCGAAAACGTCGACCCGCGGGTGGAATACAACCTCGTGTACCGCGACGACGACCTTACCGGCGTCGCCAAGCGCTTCATCCGCTTCATCACCTCGCCGGGCGAGCTGGAAGTCTGCTGAACACACAATACGAAAGCCCCGGTTGCCTATAAAGCAACCGGGGCTTTTTAGCGCCGTCATTTTATTATTTTGACCTGCCAGACGCCCTTCTCGACCTCTTCGACGTCGAAACGATGGCCGTTCTTGTCGGCCCAGGCCAGGATGTTGCGGACCGAGCGGCTGAAGTCGGATTCGATCACCAGACAGTCGCCGCTGGCCATCGTCTCCAGCTTCGCCTGCGCCATGAGCAGGGGGTGCGGACAGGTTTCCCCCAGCATATCGAGATAGTGCATTGCCATCATATCCCCCTCCCTAAACAAGCTATATTCGCCGTCCGCGCCGAAATCCCTGTCGGAGGATGGATAACAATGTGCAGGAGAACTTTTCCGCCCGCCGCGCGGCCGCATATTTTCGGACAAAATGCGCCGACGCCCGACACCGGCACAAGGAATCGGGCGTTTGGCGCCGAAATTGACCAATGCTATATTTTCTTTCGTCGTGATGAGGGGGTAGGCGGGATGAGAAACAACGAACGGGGCTGGATACTGATCGACGCTCTAATCGGCGTGGTCATCGTCGCCATCGCCCTCACCGCCTTGGCCGTGGCCTATCGCCAGGCGGCCGTGGTGACGATTTCATCGACCAATCAAGTAAGAGCACTTAATATCGCCCAGGATACGCTTGAAGGTCTGAAAAGGTACGACAGGCAGACGGCCATCACTCTCCCGGCTAGGACAACGGTAGCGCCGTTTACCGTCGATGTCGCTCAGCTCGCCGTATCGCAGGTTAACTATCTTCCTAAACTAGTGCCGGTCGAGGTCACGGTTACCTGGACGGAAGCGGGCGGCGCCAACGGCTCGGTCCGGATGACCGGCTACTACTACCAGCAATGACGAGGGCAATGATGATAAGCCATAATAATCAGCGGGGCCTTACCCTGGTGGAACTGGTAATCGGCATGGCGGTCATGGCCCTTGTCATGGCGGCCGTGTTCGGCGTGCTCTCTTCATCCGTCAGCGTCCAGAGCTACGGCGTTAACCAGGAAGCAAGCTTCAACCATGTCCGTAGCGTCCTGAACGCAATCAGCGAGGAGCTTCGTTACAGCACGGTCACCGCCCCGGCGGCGGGAGTGCCCGCCAACGAGATCAGTTACACCACCCGGGACGGGGAAAGCAGGAGAATTTACCGTGGCACCACCGACGCCGAAACCAACTTGATCGTAATCACCCGCCCCGCCGGCAATCTTCTCCTCGGCAACGGTCTAGTCCAGGCGCCCACATTTACCCGCGCCGCTGCGCCCAATGATGACCGGATAATCAGGATTACGCTAACGGCGACGAGCGGGACGGGTGCGACCGCCGCCACCATCACCTTGTCGACAGATGTGCGGACCGGGTCAATCTAGCCGCCGGCGCCGGCGAAAGGAGCAACCCATGAATAGACGACGGGGCAACGAGCGCGGCTCGGCTGCCATGCTGGCCATTTTTGCGATGCTGTTCCTGGGTATTATTATCGCCGGCCTGTTGCCGATGCTGACGATGGAATCCCGCTCGGCGGTCAGCGACCGTGACGCCCTCCAGGCGCGCTACGCCGCCGAGGCCGGCGTTAAGCGGGCTTACGCCGCCATGATCGCCCGCAGCACCAACTGGAGCTGGCTTACCCCCCTTGACGAACAGAACATCGTCAATGTTCCTTTGAGAGACAACAGCAACGCCAACTATTACGTCATGATCGACCCCATGCCCACAAATAACCAAGGGCCGACGCCGCGTCAGTATTACACCATTACCGCCAGGGGGAGCGTGGGCGGCGGCTATATCAAAGAGGCGAAGGGAAAAATCGCTGTTCTTGACAACGTCCCGGGCGGGCTGGTCGTTTATGACGACGACCCCCTCCCACCGGTAGGAGCAGGAAATTGGGGCGGAGGTTCTGACAACCCCAACCCGCCCAACCCGCCGCCGCCACTCGCCAACGACATCATTGAAACGATGCAGAACTCCGGCTATATCTCCTACAACATCGGCACCAACCTCACCATCAATCATAACGTCTCCATCGAGGGCGGCATCCTTGCCACCAGCGCCTCCAATATCACCAACCAAAGCGGCGCGACTATCCAGACGGGCGTCAACCTCATTGTCCCTCCTATCCCGATTTCGCTCGCACCGGCGACCTATTCGAGCGCAACGCCGCTGAGCGGCGCACCGTCGTCCGGCACCAACGCGCTGTCGGGCACCTACTATGTCAGCGGCGGCCTTAACACCAATTCCCACACCGTCCTGTCGGCCACCGGCGGCACGAGCGGCGACGTCACCATCTTCGCCAACGGCCCGATCAACATCGGCGACAACGTCGTCACCAACGCCAGCACCAACCTCACCCTGGCCAGCAGCAGCAACATCACTATCAACTCCAACGTCGACCTGGTCGGCAACATCCAGCTCTACGCCAAAGAAGACCTGATCATCAACTCCAACTCGGATCTGACCGGCGCCGACCTGCACCTGACCGGCTACGGGCTGTTCATGGCCGGCCGCGACATATACATCAACTCCAACGTCAACCTGAACAAGGCGGTACTGATCGCCGGCCGCGACCTGATCGTCAACGCCAACTCGACGATCACCGGCCAGATCATCGCCGGCCGCAACATCATCCTCAACAGCAACTGCCGGATCATCATGGCCGACGTGCTGTAACCAGCGGCTCAAATAAAAATCAGCCTGTTATGCAGGCTGATTTTTATTTACTGTTTCAATCCTTATCCTACCCCACCAACGGCAGCTCGCACTTGCCGTTGGCGGCGGCGAGGGCCTTGGTGGGCGAGGGCCTTGGTGACGAAGGCGACGTGCTCGGCGAAGTCGACGCCCATGGCGGCCGCCCCGTCGGTGATCGTCTCGCGGTTGACGGCGCGGGCGAAGGCCTTGTCTTTCATCTTCTTCAGCACCGACTTGACCTCGACATTGTCGAGGCTCTTGTCGGGCCGGACGAGAGCGCAGGCGATGATGAAGCCGGTCAGCTCGTCGAGGGCGAGCAGCGTTTTCTGCAGCAGCGTGCGCTCTCCCGCCCACTCGCGGCCGTGGGACTCGACGTCGGTGATGAACGCATCGTCGAAGCCGTGGGTGGCGAGAAGCTCGCGGGCGTGGTGGGGGTGCTCGTCGGGGAACTTGTCGAAGTCGATATCATGGAGCAGGCCGACTGCGCCCCAGTAGTCGGCATCCTGGCCGAACTTGCCGGCGTAGGCCCGCATGGCGATCTCGGTCGCCAGAGAGTGCTTGAGGAGCACCTCGCTCTTGACGTGCTGGCAGAGGATCTGCAGCAGTTCGTTACGGTTGGTCGTCATCGGAAAGCCTCCTTGTTTACGAATAAACTCTATCATTCATTATAGCAAAAAACGGTCGGCCGCTAAAGGGCGGTCTTAGCGACGCCCCGGCGGTCATAAAATTGTAGGGAACGGATTTGTGGAGGTAGGTATGTATTTTTTCCTCATTCTCGCCGGCGGGCTCGGCCTATTGATCGGCGGCCTCCTGGTGATGAGGTCCGGCCTGCGGCACGTCTTCTCTCCCGCTCTCGCCGGCCTGCTCGGTCGGCTGACGGTAACGCCGTGGCGCGGCCTGCTGGCAGGGGCCGCGGGCGCGGCCCTGATGCAGAGCAGCACCGCCCTCACCCTCACGGCGGTGGGGCTGGTGAGCGCCGAATATCTTTCTTTTCGTCAGGGCCTCGGCCTGGTGCTGGGGGCCAACATCGGCACCTGCTCGACCGTCGGCCTGCTGGCGCTTGACCCGCCGCGACAGGCGCTGCTGCCGCTCTTGGCCGTGTCCTTGCTGACGGCCGCCCTGTCCCGGCGACTACGTCCCGCGGCCCTGGCCGTATGCGGCCTGGCGGCGATGCTGACCGGCGTGCAGCTGCTTTCGGATGCGCTGGCCGGCCTGTCGGAGGCGGATACCGTCGTCCGCTGGCTGGCTGCCGCCGGCCGGAACCCGTTCGCCGGCATCGGCGGCGGCATCCTGCTGACGTTCCTGTTCCAGTCGAGCAGCGCGGCCACCGGCCTGCTGATGGCGCTGGCCGACGAAGGGACGATCGGCCTGACGGCCGCCGCTTACGGCGTTTACGGCAACAACATCGGCTCGTGCCTGTCGTCGCTGATAGTGGGTGCGGCCGCGCCGCTGGCGGCCAAGCGGGTAGCCATGGCCCATATTCTGCTGAACCTGGCGGGGGTGGTGGTTTTCCTGCCGTTCACCGCGCTGTTCGTGCAGGCTGCCGCCCTTGTGGCGGACGACTTCGCCGCCCGGGTGGCGGTCATGCATACCTTGTTCAATCTCGTCTCCTCGCTGGCCGTCCTCCCCTTTACGGGCGCTTTCGCCTCACTGATCGCCCTGCTTGTTCCCGGCCGGGACGGCGGCGCCTGAGCACCGCCTGCCCACGCCGGCCCCGATACCGCGGCCCGCGGCCAGGAAAACGGCGAGGTAGACGACGACCGCGGTTATGACGATGGTGCCGCCGGGGGCGATATCGAGGTAAAAGGACAGGGTGAGACCGCCGGCCACGGCGAGGACGGAGAAGGCCACCGCCCAGGCAAGGGTCGTCCGGAAGCCGCGCCGCAGGAGATGGGCGGCCGCCACCGGGACGACCATGAGGGCGCTGACGAGCAGGATGCCCACCACCCTCATGCCGACGACGACGACAAGCGCGGTGAGGATGCTGAGGAGGACGCCGGCAAACGCGGTGTTGATGCCCGCGACATGGGCTATCTCTTCGTCGAAGGCCACGAGGACGAGCCGTTCGAAAAACGCCCCGACGGCCGCGGCCACAACGAAGCCGCAGCCGACGATGAGGATAAGGTCCTGGACGGTGACGGTGAGGATACTGCCGAACAGCACGCCGAGAAGGTTGGTTCCCGGGGTGCGCGCCATGCTGCTGAAGATGACCGCCAGGGCGATGCCGGTATAAAACATGATGGCGAGGGCGGTGTCGGCATGGTGGGCGTGGCGGCGGCGGATGAATTCGATTGCGCCGGCGCCGAGCATGGTGACGGCTGCCGCCGCGGCGGTGGGATAGACGCCGAGAAGGTGGCCGCCCATCACGCCTGCGAAGGCGATGTGGCCGAGGCCGTCGCCGATGAGGGCCTGACGGCGCACAACCACGAACATGCCGATGAGCGGGCAGACGACCGCCGTGACAAGGCCGGCGGCCATGGCCCGCTGCATGAAGTCATAGTTCAAGAAGTCCATGGGGCTTTCGTTCCTCTCAGCGCGAGTAATACAGCAGGTGCGGCTCCTGGGCGTGGACGCGGCGAAATTCGGCGCAGTCGCCCAGGAAGCACAGCCCTTTGTTGATGCAAGCCACCCGCCCCGCCCAGCGCGTTACCTTGTCGATATCGTGGGATACAGCGACGACAGTAATGCCGAGGCTTTGGTTAAGCTGGCCCAAGAGGCCGTATATCTTCGTGCTCGTGTCGTAATCGACGCCGCTGGTAGGCTCGTCCAGCAGCAGCAGCCGGGGGTTGCCGGCCAGCGCCCTGGCCACCATGACCCGTTGCTGCTGGCCGCCGGAAAGCTCGTCGACCCGTCGGTCGCGCAGCTCTTCCAGGTCCACCATCGCCAGCATATGGGCGACGATATGGCGGGCCGCCTCGCGGGACAGGTTCTTTTTCCGGCCGGATACCAGGCCGAGGGCGACGATTTCGGCGACGGTGGCCGGAAAATCGGCGATGTTGCGGGCGAAGTTCTGGGGGATATAGCCGATGTCGCCGGCGGCGCGGGCCTCGTCGGCCGTCCGGCCGGCGACCGTCACCTGGCCGCAGTCCGGCCGGAGAAGACCGGCCACCAGTTTAAGCATCGTGCTCTTGCCCGCTCCGTTCGGTCCGACGACGGCGATGAACTCGCCGGCGTCGACCGTCATGGACAGGCCGTGAAGAACGGCGTTTTCGCCGTATGAATATGAGACGTCGGTGAGTTTTATATCGTACATATGAGTTTCTCCTCGATACCGGGGGACTGCGTAAACATTATGCCCCGGATTCAACCTTTGATTCCCAGCTCGCCCCTGTCGACCGCGCGGGCGTAGATGCCGCCCCGGGCCATAAGTTCGGCGTGGGTGCCGCTCTCGGCGATTTGGCCGCCCGACAGGTAGACGACCTTGTCGGATGCCAGCAAGGTGGAAAGGTGATGGGTGATGATGAAGGTCGTGCGCCCCCCGCTGACGTTGCGGATAGCGGCCATAACCTGTTTTACGGCGTGGCCGTCGAGGGCTGCCGTCGGCTCGTCGAGCAGCAGTATCGCCGGTTCGAGGATGATGGCCCGCGCCAGGGCGATTCGCTGGCGTTGGCCGCCGGACAGGTTGGCGCCCAGTTCTCCTACCGGGGTATCGTAGCCGCGAGGCAGCTCCATGATGAAATCGTGGGCGTTGGCGAGGCGGGCGGCGTGCTCCACCTGGCTGCAGGTAGCCGTCGGCCGGCCGTAACGGATATTCTCGAGAATGCTGGCGTTGAACAGGACGGGATTCTGCTGGATGAAACCGATCTGGCGGCGCAGGGCGCTGATCTTGAGGCTGCGGATGTCGACGCCGTCGAGGTATACTGCCCCGGCGACCGGGTCGTAAAAGCGCAGGAGCAGGTTGGCGAACGAAGATTTGCCGGCGCCGCTCGGGCCAACGACGGCGATGACGTCGCCGGGCTCGGCGGTGAGGCTGATGCTCCTGAGCACTTCGCCGCCGGAAGGATAGCGGAAGGAAACGTCGCGGAACTCCACCTGTCCGGAGGCCTTGTCCAGGTCGAGGTGGCCGTCGACGACGGTGTGGGGCTGACGGTCGAGATCGCAGATGCGCTCCCAAGCCACCATCCCCATCTTCATGCTGGAAAATGCCTGGGTGATTTTCCGCACCGGGGCCGGCACGTTGATGATATAGACGAGAAAGGCGAACATGCCGCCGATGGTCAGGTCGCCGTTGACAACCTCCCGGCCGCCGAACCAGATAATGACGGTGAGGCCTATGGCGGCGAGGAACTCGACCAGGGGAATCAGCAGGGCGTTGAGGCGTTGGACGTGGAAGTAATCCTGCGCGGCCTCGTGGATCTGATGGCGGAACTTCGCGTACTCGTAATCCTCTCTCACATAGCTCTGCACCATCATCGCCGACAGTATCGCCTGGTGGAGCAGGCTGGTCATTTTCGCCATCGTATGCTCCAGCAGGCCGCCGAGGTCGGCGATCTTGCGGTTGAAGTGGCTGATGGCGACGACGATGAACGGCAGGGTAACGAAAGTCACCAAAGCAAGCTCCCAATTGAAGTAAATCATGATGGCCATGATTGCCAGCAGGTTGAGCGATTCGACGACAAGGTCGGGTACGCCCACGGTGACGGCCTGCTGGATGAGCAGCAGGTCGTTGGTGAAATAAGAAACGATGTTGCCTGTGGAGGTGTTTATGAAATAGCTGTAGTCGAGGGAGTGCAGGCGCGAGAACATGGCCGCGCGCATGCGGGCGACCATGGTGCTGCCGGCTTTCGCCATATTATAGCCGTAAAAAAAGTAAAAAACCGCCCTGAGCAAATAGAGGGTGACGATACTGCCGACGATGATGTTGAGGTCTTTAAAGTCTCCGCTCTCCAGGGCGCCGTCGATAAGGTACTTGATTATGACCGGGGCGGCCAGTCCGGCCGCCGAGGCGATAATGAAGCAAGCCACCGCAACAGCGGTCAGCAGCCAAAACGGGACTACGAATTTTTCCCAGTAAAAGCGGAACATAACGCCTCCGACGCAACCGGCGTCCGACCCTGCGGAGCACTGCGCCCGCTCAGCCGTCCGGCAACTGCGACCACTATTATTCCAGAATCAGGTCTTGGTCCACAAATCAATTAATACCATCCCCGCCGGCAAAATCCCTGCGCGCGGAAATTAAAATTGGGAGGCGAATGCCTCCCAACAACGACTATACCCTGCGTGCGCCGATATAGCGGGGACCCCAGTAGCCGTCCGCCATCCGGTCGATCGCGACCCCGCGGCTGGAAGTGGCGCTGATGAAATTGCCCTCACCGAGGTAGATGCCTACATGGGAAGCGCCGGCGGCGTAGGTGGTGAAGAATACCAGGTCGCCTGGCCTGAGCTGGAACTTGGAAACCGGATGGCCCAGATCGTACTGCTCGTCAGCCATACGGGGAAGACCCAGGCCGCCCCGGGCGAAAACGTAGCGGGTAAAACCGGAACAGTCGAACCCGTCGGGGGTATTGCCGCCGAATACGTACGGCACGCCGACGAAGCGCAGCGCGGTCTGGATAATCTTTCTTGCCGTCGCGGTCGCGCCATCGCGGCTTACGGGAATATCCCGGCCCATCAACGCCCGGTAGGTGTCGGGACCGACAACGCCGTCCGCGTCAAGGCCGCGGTCTTTTTGAAACGCCTTAACGGCCGCCGTGGTCATCGAGCCGAATTCGCCGTCGGCCGGCCCTGCATCATAGCCGAGGACGCCAAGTTTGGCCTGAAGCTGAGCCACTTCCTGGCCCCAGTCACCCTCTTCGTAGACGCTTGCGGCGAAAGCCATGGTGGATATGGAAAAAAGCAAACAGCACAAAACAAGGCAACGCCAGAAGATCCGCATTCTTTCTCCTCTCAAAGCCCCCTAAGCTGCTGCCGGCCAGAAGCGGACAACATGCCGCGGGGTTTTCGTCGCCTCGGGGATTAGCTGCCGGGCCATACAATGCACAAAAGCTATTCGAGGCGTGCGCCTTGGGGATTAGCTGACGGATTCGGGCTAGAGGAAAAGATGCCCTACTGCGCGATAGCGCAGATTCACCCCTCTATATGTAGTGGTTCTCCCCTACCGGCCAAGGATTCGGCGCTTTATCTTGTTTTTCTATTCTACAGAAATAGGAAAAATCCTTTTTCGCTTTCAAAATTATGTCGATGAAGCAGATTAGGTGCGGCGGTTGGCAGAGGAAGTCGCGGTGTCCGTCTGCACGTCCCGCCAGTCGGCGTTCGGGCCGGGAAAGGGGGTAGCCTGCCCTCAGCCTTTAGCGGGGCAGGCGGCCCGACACTGCCAGCACTTGACGAGGTTGTGGCCACGGGGGGATTTAACCGCAAGGTTTGCGCGGCATTTTATCTGCTCCACCGAGCGGCTGCCGTTCAGAGCGCCCACGGGACACGCGTCCAGGCACAGCCTGCATTCAGCCGGGCACAAGGCCGCGGCGGCGGGTGACGACGCGAACGGCAGGTCGGTCAATATCGAGACGAGTTCGACTCTGTTGCCGTATTGCGGCGTAATCAGCAAGGCGTTCTTGCCGATAACCCCGAGGCCGGCTTTCTGCGCGGCGTGCCGATGGGAGAGAATGCCCATGCCGTGCTTGCGGGCTTCTTCCCAGTGGAAATACGGGTCGTCGGCCGGCACCGGCACCGCCACGCCGCCCTGCTCCTCGATGAAGAGCGCAACGGCGCGCGCCAACTCGTCGAGTTGCTTGAGGTTGCTGGTGTGGTGGGCCGTATAGACCACCTGATTCCCCGAGGCTACCACCCCGCGAGGGAGCGCTCTGGCCAAGACGACGATTCCTTTAGCCTGCGGCATTATATCTTGCGGCTTAAAGCCTTCCGGCGCTTCGGCAAAGTCGGCCGCGCCGGCGAAACCGACCATATCCGCCCCACAGGTCAGCGCATAGTCACGGATTTTTCCTGCGAACATCTTCTTCCCCTCCGCCACAATCTTTCATTCTATCTTCGACCCGTTATCGCAGCGCCAGCTTCATAGCTACAGCCGACGAACAGCACGTGCTTACGGCAGGATTATCGAGGAATGCCTTCGGAACGTCAGCCCGCTCGATAACCCGGAAGCCGCGCCCGACAAAGTAATCGGCCGCCGTGTTTGTAAACAGGTAGGCGACGGAACTGCCGGCCGCCTTCGCTCGCGCGAGAGCCTCGTCCATAAGGGACGCGGCCACGCCGGCCTTGCGCGCTGCGGGCGCAACCGCCAGCGATCGGAGCAGGACCGCGCCGGGAACATATTCGCTGCCGACGACACCGGCAACGCCGCCACGGTCGGCCACCAGGAAACGCTCCAGGCCGGCGGCGATCTCCACCGCCGTCAGACCGGAGGACGTGAGCAGTTCCTCAATGGCTTGCACATCCGCCGTCCCCGCGGGGCGAATGACATAGTCCTTGCCAGCCGTAAGGCGGCTGGCCGGCTTCTTCGCCCGGATGAATGCGCTGACCAGACAACCGTTGTATTCTTCCCGTTCGGCGGGCGATGCCCACGGAGCAAGTTTATGTGCCGCGGCGCCAGCCATGTCGTAAACCCTGGTAACTACGACCTCGACATCACCGAAGCCCGCTTTCTTCAACTTGTCTGTATATTCCTCATCGGTCAGCGCCCCGGCAATACAGCCGGACCACGCCAGCAGGTTTGTGCGGATTCCCTCCGGCAGGGACCTTGTCGTAACGATATCCGAGACGGCGACCCGGCCGCCTGGCCGCAAAACGCGGAAGATTTCCCGGAATACCTGGTCTTTGTCGGCTGACAGGTTAATGACGCAGTTGGATATAACCACGTCGACCGCGGCTGCTTGCAGGGGAATATCTTCGATATGCCCTTTCAAAAACTCGACATTGGTCAGCCCGGCCTTTGCTTTGTTGGCGTTGGCCTCGGCCAGCATCTCGTCCGTCATATCCAGCCCGTACGCCTTGCCGGACGGCCCCACCCGTTTGGCCGAGAGCAGCACATCCAGCCCGGCGCCGCTGCCGAGATCGAGGACGGTCTCGCCGGCGTAAAGTTTGCCCAGGGCCGTAGGGTTGCCGCAGCCCAGGGAGGTCGCCAGAAGATTGTCCGGCAGACCTTCGACCTCCGTAGCCTGATAGAGATTGCCGGTTATCACCTGGGTGGCGTCCCTGCTGTCGCCGCAACAGCCTGAGGAGCCGCAGCACCCCGATTTCGACGTAATGGCCTGAGCATACTTCTGACGGACTTGTTCACGGATATCCTCGCTCATGATTTATCTCCCCCCAGCGAAGCGGCGAACCTGGTCACTTCCGCCCCCATGCCGCTTTCGCTGTCCGCCCGCACCACCATGTCGTAAAGATTGCCGGACTTACAGCAGCCCGACTCGAAAACCTCGATTTTCATATGTCTTCCCTCCTTGTCATACAACCAAGTTGAAAAGATAACCTGTAAAAACGATGGCGACGGCGAGAATACCGGCGAAGATGCCGATAAGCTTCGGCCTGAGCACCCGGCGAAGGATTATCATTTCGGGGAAGCTTATCGCGCTGACCGCCATCATGAAAGCAAGCGCCGTCCCCAGCGGCAGACCCTTCTCGATCAGGGCGTAGATGATCGGCACCATGCCCGAGGCGCTGTTGTAGAGCGGAACGCCGAGCAGGACGACGAGCGGCACGGCCAGCGGATTGCTGCGGCCGGCGTATTCGACCAGGAATGCATCCGGCACGTAACCGTGAATGAAACCGCCGATTGCCAGCGCCACGACGATATACGGGCCGATCTTTTTCAGCAGGTCGAGCGTGAAGTCTTTGGCCGCCTGGCAGCGCTCGGCGAAGGTCGGCTCATATACCTCGATGTCGCCGCTTTTGATTTGGTAGACGTATTCTTCGACCAGATTCTCCAGGTGAAGCTTTCCGATAACAAAGCCTGCGATAACGGCAATGATAACACCTGTTGCCGTGTACAGCAACGCCACCTTCCAGCCGAACAGCCCGAGCAGCATCACCAGGGCGACCTCGTTGACCATCGGTGACGAGACCAGGAACGAGAAGGTCACTCCCAACGGTACGCCCGCCTCGATGAAACCGATGAACAGCGGCACCGCCGAACACGAGCAGAAAGGCGTCATGATGCCGAGCAGCGCCGCCAGGATATTCCCGACGAATGTATTGCGCCGGCTGAGGAATTTCTTTGTTTTCTCCGGCGGGAAGTAGGAGCGGATAATAGAGATGACGTATACCGCCACCGCCAGCAGGAGAAAAATCTTCGGCGTATCGTAAACGAAGAAATGCAGCGCCGCCGTAAATGGGTTCTCCGGCGCCAGCCCCAGCCACCGGAAAACAACCAGGTCGGCAAAATATTCGAACATGCCGGTTACCTCTTTTCGATGCCGCAGCAGCCGCTTTCCAGACTAATATCGCAACAATCCGGACTCTTTATCGCTTCCGCCAAAAGCACGAGACTGTCGAGAACTTGTTCGCGTTTTTCAACGGGCAGCAGGTTTACTATATCGGCGAAGTAGATTTCCATTCGTTTCTCCAGATCGGCGAAGACTTTGAAACCGTTGTCGCTCAGGGTAAGTGTTACATAGCGCCTGTCCGCGGGATCGATTTCCCGCTTCACAAGCCCCATGCTTACAAGGTTATCGACCGACCTGCTCACGGTGCTCTTGTCGAGCCGCAGCAGTTCCGCCAAATCGTTTAGCGACATTCTTTCAGCCCTGCCGAGCTCCACTATCACGTGGCACTGCGCCATCGTGATCCCGCAGCAGGAAGCCTCGCCGCGCTCCAGGATACCGAGCCGCCTAACTACCATCCGCATCGTTTCCCGCAGCCTTTTTACCTGTTTCTCGTCTGCCAAATTGTAGCACCTCCTGCTATTAGTATATAAAGCATAGATGTAAGTTGCAACTGTTTCCTTGTGAAATATTTGTTATTTGCATCGCCGTCCTCCACATCCACTTGAACAAGCTCACGATCTTTATAACAAAAAAGGACGGTTTCCACCGTCCTTGAGATTCAGATTCAGCTAAATCGCCTTTTTTATCTCTTCCTCTATCCCGCAGGTGCCCGTGCAGTCGCTTGTCCGGAAACAGATTTCGCGATTTTTGATCAGCGCTACCGCCGGGGCCTGTTTGATACCCAGCTTTTCCGCCAGATTGGCTGCTTTGTACATATCTACGGTGACGACTTTGATCTTCTCGCTGTATCTGTTTTTTAGCTCCTCCACGTCGGTCATAAATGAGCGGCAGGCAGGATCGGTCGGGTTCCAGCAGTACACGAGGGTCGGCTTGTGGTCGCCCATTATCTGCTGCTCGAAATAAGCCGTTTCCGCCAGATGCCTTTCCGCCGCCACGCCGCCGATAGCGCCGTCGCCGACGGCGGTGGCCACCTGCCGCAGCCCCTTGACCCTGACGTCCCCGACGGCGAAGACGCCGTCGAGGTTGGTCGCCATATTCTCGCTGGTGGGAATATAGCCGCGGGAATCCATCTCGATCTGGCCTTTGAAGATATCCGTGTCAGGCAGATACCCGATGAACAGGAAACAGCCGTCCACATCGACCGGGATGAGCTCCCCGGTTCTGATATTCTTCAAGACGACCTGCCGCAGCCGTTCCTCGCCTTTGAACTCGTGAACCACGGTATTCCAGATGAATTCGAGCTTGGGATTGGCGAAGGCATGCTCTTTCGCGACTTCGTTAGCGTCGACGATGCCTTTGTCGTGGATTACGGAGACTTGTACCCGGTCGGCGAATTTCGTGAGGAACATTGCCTCCTCGATCGCCGCGTCGCCGCTGCCGATGACCATTACCTTTTTACCGGAGTAGTAGGCGGCATCGCAGGTGGCGCAGAAAGAGATGCCCTTGTCGTACAGGAAGGCTTCTTCGCCGAGCGCGCCGGTCAGGCGGGGCTTGCCGCCGGAGGCGATGATCACCGCCTTGGTCAAGTAGTCGGTCCGGAAAGTGCTGACCACCTTTTCGCCGCCCGTCAGGTCGACGGACTTGATGGCGGTGAGTTTGAATTCCACGCCGAACTTTTTCGCCTGCTTTTCGAACAGTTTCATCAAATCGATGCCGGAAATGGCTTCGGGGAACCCCGGAAAATTTTCAATTTCGCTGGTATAGGTGGCAAGTCCGCCGGGCAGCGCCTTCTCGAACAGTATCGTCTTGAGCCGCGCCCGCCCGCAGTAGATGGCGGCCGTCAATCCCGCGGCGCCGCCGCCGATAATCGCAACATCGTAGTATTCGCGTTGTTTCGCCATGTGATCACCTACATAAAATATTTGACAAGCAGCTTGCTGCCGATATAGGCGCCGACAAAGATGAAGATGCCGTATACCCAGCCATGCATGGACATCGAGGCGATGCCGCTGAAGTAGGCGCCGACGTTGCAGCCGAACGCTATCCTGGCGCCATACCCCATCAGCAGCCCGCCGATGAGGGCCGCGACCACCTGCCGGCCGGCCTTGATTTTTTTGATTCTGAACTGGGAGGCGGAAACAGCCGATAAAAACGCCCCCATGATTATGCCGGCATTCAATATGGACATGCCGTGGTTCATGAATCCGGCCTGCAGGGCTTTCATCATCGCGGGCTGCATCGTGAAAAACGCCCAGGTCTCCGGATGGCCGCCGAACAGTTGATAGATCCATGCCCCCCAAAAGACGAAGGCGGTGGTGACACCCCACGGTGCAGACATAACGATAAATACGATGATATTGAGCAAACCGAGAAGGATGGCCCCCAGCCAATAAGGCCAGGCATCCTTTATAACAACTTTTTTCAGGTTTTCGATTTCCTGAGCCGCTCTTGTCGTCATTTCGCACCTGCTCCTATGCGGTTTTTTCGATATAGATGTCCCATACGCCGTCGTCGACTTCGTCGACCTCGACGTTGTGGCCTTCTTTACGGGCCCATTCGGGGATATTCTTCAGCGCACAACTGTGATCGATATTAACGATCAGTACGTCGCCAGCCTTCATGTCGGCGAATTTTTTCTGAACTTTCAACAAAGGAATGGGGCAAGCCTCACCGAGAGCGTCGACGGTAAATTCAGCCATTATATTTCCTCCTCAGCAGCAATTAGTTTGATTTGCGGTATTCGTACCAGGTGGCGAAGACGTACAGCGCCGCCAGCACGGCCAGTTGGCCGAAGAAGCCGCCGGCCCAGCCGAAGACTTGCGGGATGTAAATCTTGGGAGCGGCGGCGAAAAAGTTCTCCGTCCACCAGCCGAAGTGCATGGCGCCTAACACTGATCCCAGAATAAAGGTGGTAATCGATATCCACTGCATCGCGAAACCCTCGCCCATCCGCATGAGGGTGCCCGAAGCGCAGCCGCCGGAAATAACCATGCCGGTGCCGAACATGACGGCGCCGATGGCGGTGTGCACGCCTACCGGCGACACGTAGCCGATTACGGGGCCGCCCTTGAGAATATTGGTGAACTGCAGGGCGGCGAAGCCGACGGTCGCCACCGCGAAAGCGATCAGCGTCGCCCGCGTGAGCGAGGTGCTGCCGGTCAGGATGGGGTCACGCAATGAGGCGGTGAAGCAAAAACGCGATTTTTGCAGCACTACGCCGAGCGCGATTCCCAGAAACCAGATGAGGCTCAAGAGGACTTTGTTCTGCGACAAAAGCACTCCGCCGATAACGATTACGGCCAATGCGGCGATCACGTACCCGGTTTGGCTTTTTTTGACGGCCGCAGTCTGAGGACGTTTCTTGATTATTGTTGTTGTTTGGACCTCCTCGGACACCTTATCTCCTCCTTGCTATTTCTTTCACATAAAAGCACGGGCCGCGCGCTGACCCATGTTCTTATCCGATAAAACGCATATCTCCGGCAGCTGATTGTGAACTTTTTCACCTTACTTCATTTATAATTTTATACTCCTCTGAAAGGCATGTAAAATTCCCCTTTTTTATGCTAGTATAAGGTTAGCTTATTCTAAGCGAGGGATACGCCCATGAATATCAAACTCTTAAAGTCGTTTGTCACGATAGCCGAGGAAGGTTCTTTCTCCAGGGCCGCCGAGCGCCTTTTCATCTCCCAGCCGGCGTTGAGCCAAAACGTCAAGCAGCTCGAAGGTCATTTTTCCGTGACGCTGTTGAAGAGAACGTCCCACAGCCTAGCATTGACCGAGGCCGGGGAACGCCTTTTGAAACACGCCGTCAAACTGATAGCGATGGCCGAACTTATGGAGGAAGATATGGACGCGTACCGGTCTTCCATCAACGATACCCTGTCCGTCGGCGCCACCAGTGTGATCGGCGGCTACGCCGTACCCTGCAGCATCTTTATCTTTAAGAAGAAATATCCGGACGCCACCACCAAGCTGAAGCTCGGCAACCGCCGCACCATTTTGGACCAGCTGCGGGAGGACAAATTTGATGTTGCCATCGTTGAAGGCGACAAACCTGACGACAGTTTCGTCTCCTGCGAAATCCACGTCGAAGAAATGGTCGTGGTGGCTCCCAACAGCAAGCAGTGGAAAACCGCTCACAAATTCAGCCTGGACGACTTCCTCAAACTCCCCCTGATCATGAGGGAAGAGGGGTCGGCCACGCGGTGGGCGGTGGAGCAAGCCGTCCGCGAGGCCGGCCTGAGCCTGGAAAACCTCAATACCGTCATGGAACTGGACAGTGTCGACTCGATCAAGGCCGCGGTGGAAGCCGGCCACGGCGTATCCATTCTCCCCAGGGTGGCAGTAAAAAAAGAGCTTTATAATAAAGCTCTTCGTCCACTGCAGATTGATAAACTTTCCTTCCGCCAACCAATCCATATTGTTTACCGCAGAAAAGCCCGCCGTACGGTGGCGTCCGAATTTATCAAGCTGATGAAATCGCCGGCCAATGGTTTTTGTTAAGGCCCAGGCATCATGACCGTTATCTGCCAGATGCCGTTATCAATTTCTTCCACTTTTGTTTTTAACCGCTTGCGGAGCATTTCCTCTTTCAGCGTGGTCGCCGTGCAACTGTGGTCGGTTATGAGGACGATGCTGTCCCCGGGCTGCGCCAGTTTAATCGCCGCCTGCATCTTTATATTGGGGATAGGGCAAAAATCGCCGAGAGCATCGATGAAATTCTCCGCCATAAGTTACCTCCGCAATTGACGCATTCTGCTCTTTTAATTCTGTCCCATCTGGCATTTTTCCTGGTCGAACCAATGCTTGGTACGGTTGCAGAAATCGCAGACCGAGAGCATCACCGGCACTTCCACCAGCACGCCGACGACCGTCGCCAGCGTCGCCCCGGACTGCAGGCCGAACAGCGAGATGGTAACCGCCACCGCCAGCTCGAAGAAATTGCTGGCTCCGATCAGCGCGCCCGGCGCGGCCACGGAGTGGGGCACCTTGAGCCATTTGGCCAGGCCGTAAGCCAGGGAGGCGTTGAAGTATACCTGGATGGTGATCGGCACGGCGATGATGATGATATTGAACCAGTTGCTCAGGATGACCTTGCCCTGGAAGGCGAAGATGATGACGAGGGTGGCCAGCAGCGCCAAGATTGTTACAGGCTTCAGGGGCGCGAGGAAGTTGTTGTTGAACCACTCCTCCCCTTTCGCGTTCAGCAGATATCTGCGCGTTACGTACCCGGCCGCCAGCGGGATGACGATATAGAGGAAAACCGACATGAAGAGGACGTCCTTGGGCACGATGATGTCGGATACGCCGAGCAGGAACATGACGATCGGCGCGAACAGCGCCAGCATGATGAGGTCGTTGATCGCCACCTGGACGAGAGTATAGGCCGGGTCGCCGTCGGTGAGATAACTCCAGACGAACACCATGGCCGTACAGGGAGCCGCCGCCAGGATGATGACGCCAGCGATATATTCGTTGGCCAGCTCGGTGCCGATCAGGCCGATGAAGACGTGCTTGAAGAACAGCCAGCCGAGAAACGCCATGCTGAACGGCTTAACGATCCAGTTGACGAACAAAGTGATGAGCAGGCCCTTCGGCTTGTCGCCGACTTTAAGGATGGCGCCGAAATCGATCTTGAGCATCATCGGGTAGATCATCAGCCAGATGAGCACCGCGATGGGCAGGTTGACGTGGCTGACCTCCATCTTGCTCAGGGCGCTGACGGCCCCCGGAAACAGCTTGCCCAGGATGATGCCCACGACGATGCAGGCACCCACCCAGACGCTGAGATACCGCTCGAAGAAATTCAGCCGCTTTTCACCGGCCACTATTTAATCCTCCTCGCCGCAAGTACGGACTCTTTCTACTATCCCGCCCGTTCTATAGGGCCCGAAAAACTTCTCTATCGCCGCGAAGGTCTCGCAGTTGAGGCTGTAGTAAATCCATTTGCCTTCCTTCTCGTCTTTCACAAGCTCGGCCTGCTTAAGCACCCGCAGGTGATGGGAAATCGTCGGCTGCGACACCTTAAACGAATTGATGATGTCGCAGACGCACATTTCTTTGCCGACCAGCAGCTTCACGATTTCAAGCCGGGTGGGGTCGCCCAGCGCCTTGAACGCCTCGCTGATGCTCTTCATGATATAACTTCACCGCCTCGAAAATTCTCTATTATCCATGCCCTTATCGCATCGCGGACCGTTCTCACCCCGGCCATGATTTCTTCATCGCCGCCGGCGAATCCGGACGGGTCGGGAAAACTGTGATGGATGAGCTTATCCGCCCCCGGGAAGTAAGGGCAAGCTTCCTTAACGTTATCGCAGACGGTCACGACATAGTCGAACTTTTCGCCCGCATACTCGCCCATTGTCTTCGACCGGTGGGAGGAGATGTCGATGCCTATTTCGGCCATCGCCCTGATAACGTACGGGTTGACCCTGGTAGCCGCCGTTCCGGCGCTGAATGCCTCATACCCTTCGCCGTGCAGCGAGCGCAGCAAACCCTCGGCCATCTGGGACCGGGCGGAATTATGGGTGCACAAAAACAGGACTTTCTTTTTGGTTGTTGGCATAAACCTGCTCCTCTTGATATTATATAGACATTAATCGATACATCTATATATTACTGCAACTCAATATATCGGTCAATGTCGGTTAAAAAAAGACTGCCTACATATGGCAGTCTTTCTCATTTCATGCTTAACCCGTCGCAAAAAGTACGTGTCTATCTTCGCAGATCGCTGCGTTCTTCAACCCGGTATTGCTTGTATGCGAAATGGCGGACTTTGTTCCGGGGCCCTAAAGATTGGGCCATCAGACATTGAACTTACTTCAGCACAAACACTACCGGCAGCGTAATCCACGCTACGGCCGCCTTGCCCTCCTGCACCGCCGGCGCGAATCGCCACTTTCTCACCGCATCGGCCGCGGCTCTGTCCAACTCCGGATAACCCGAACCGACGCCCATGACCACATCCTCCACCTGCCCCTTGACCCCGACAAGAACACGCAGCCGTACCGTTCCCTGCCAGCCGTTCTTACGAGCATTTTCCGGGTAAATCGGCTCAGGACTGTACAAAACCCTCGGCCCCCTGCCGCTGGGGCCCGCCGGCGACGATGAACGCGGCTGGTTCCCGCCGCTGCCGCCGGCAGGCAACGCCGCGGCAGGCGCGTAGGCCCCCGGGCCGGCGTTTGTCGCGACCAGCGGCGAGGCCGGCGCGGTATTATCGGATGCTGCCAGCTCGCGCCCGGGCCCGGTTGGCCGGACGGCTGCGGGCGGCGCGTTCTCTGGGCTGGGCGCTTCCACGGCCGGCGCGAACAGCTCGGCCAGCGACACTTCCATGTAAATCGGTTCGCGCGCGGGTGCGGGAGAGGCGCCGTAAATAAAAGCGGCCAGCGCGACCGAGTTGATCGCCAGCGAGCAGGCCAGCGCCGCCGCCCATCTCCTGCCCGGCCTGGTCATCGTTCTTTCGGCTCCACGGCGATGGCTATCTTGGTTCCCCCCGCCCTGCGGACGGTATCCATGACCTCCACCACCCGCCCGTGGCTGGTTTCCCGGTCGGCCTTGATATAGACGCTGGGCCGGCGATGGGCCTGGGTGGCGACGAAGGCCGCCAGATCACCGAGGGTGACGGTCCGGTCGGCCACGGCGACGCGCCCGTCCCTGGCCACCAGGACCATTATCTTCTCCGGGGGCTGGTCGCTGGCCGAGGATGCCGGGGGCGGGTTGACGTCAAACCCCGGATAGGCGATGAGAAAAGTCGTCGACATCATGAAAAAGATAACCAGCAGCATCATGACATCAACCATGGGGGTCATATCGATATTGATACCGGCGTATTTGCTCTCGCGCCTAATTCTCACCGCGCACCCTCCCGGCGGCCGTCAGGCGGGCCATCGCCCCGCCGCAGCTTTCGGCCAGATGCAGGATCCGCTCCACCCGGCCGCGATAATGGTTGTTCGCCACGACGCATGGGATGGTCACCAACAGCCCACCGGCAGTATTGTACAGTGCCTCGGAGATGCCCTCCGCCAGCATATAGGGATTGCCAACCCCGCTCAGGGACGCAACCTGGAACGTCTTGATCATCCCCAGCACCGTGCCGAGGAGGCCGAGCAGCGGAGCGATGGTGGCGATGGTAACGAGGATATAGAGGTTGCGCTCCAGCAGGGGAATTTCCGCCCGCACCGTCTCCTCGACGACCGCCGCCGCGGCCGCCCCGTCGGCGCTGCCCCCCTGACAGGCCGCCTGCCACATCCTGCCGAAAAGTCCTTCCGCCGCTTCCGTAGGCAAATCAGCTCGCCCGCCCCGGATGCGCGGCATATACGCGGCCGCCTCCCGGTCGACGGCACGATAATACAGCCAGCGTTCGACGATAACCGTGAAGGCTACCAGCGAACAGGCGATTATCACCAATATGACGTAGCCGCCCTTGGCGATGAATTCCACACCGATCCCTCCAATGCTGCGTAAATTATTCCTTCTTCTCCCACAACCATATCCGGTAGCCGCCGACTATAGTCCCGTCATCCAGTTGGAGGGGCGCCTCGATGCCCGCCGCCAGGCGCTGATCGGAGCTTATGGCCGCGGCGACGCAGGGGCCTTCTGTCGCCAGCCTTTCCTCCAGTAGCCCGTCCGGCAGGCTAAGGACATACAAGCCGTGGATGCGGTGATCCTTCGTTTTGGTGTTGCGTCCGACCGCGGCCACCAGTCGCCGGTCGGCCGCAAAGGCGATCTCCTCGATGCTGCCTCCGGCCCGCCATTTGGCGACGAAATCACCGGCGCGGCTGAAGACGAAAATGCTGTTGCTGCTGGGGTGCTCAACCGGCGTCGGCAATTGCCAGTTGGCGTTGTTATAAGTGTTTATCGTGGTGAAAACGGCATAGTCGCCCAGCATGTAGGCATCGCGGCCGACGGCGTTCAGGTACACATCGTATACTTTTTTCGCCTGGCTGAGGGTCCGCCGCCATAGCTCCCTGCCGTCCCTGTCGAATAAGAACGCCCTGCCGTCGCTGGCCATTGCCGCGATATAGCTGCCGTCGGCGGCGATGTTGGGGCTGCCCCGCATGATCGTCCGGTTGAAAGGCGGCGTCGCTTCGACGGAGGCGCTCCACGCCTCTGTCCCTGTTTGGCCGTCAAGGCAGTAAACATTCCTGGCGAAGCGGTACCGTCTGTCGACGTCGAAGTTGGCGGTGCCGAAAACCACCCGTTCCCCCCGGTCGTCGCCGCCCATCCAGTTGACCCAGGCGTCCATGGCCTCGCCGCTGGGGTATCGCCATAACTCCCGGCCCGTCGGGCTCAGGCAGAAAATCCTGCCGTAGTACAGGCTCTCGCCGCGGACCGACCGGTCGTACCGCTGGGCCAGGGCGTAGATGCGTCCGCTCTTGGCGGCGATTATCCGGATGATGCCCGGGTAGTTCTTGCGCTTGATGTCGACGCCCAGCTCCCGCGCCAGGCCGCTTTTCCACCGCTCCTTGCCGGTGGCGGCCTCCAGGCAGTACAGGCTCCCCTCGGGGCCGGTCTCGCCCACGTACAGATACCCGCCGTCGGCCGCAAACTCCAGCGCCGTGATTTTCCCTATCCCCGGCGGCCGCCGCCAGAGCGTCCCGCCTTGGGCCGACAGGACCAGCACCTGGCCGTCCTCCGTCCCTACCGCCAGCTTGGCGCCGTCCGGGGAAAACCGCACGATGCCGCGGGTGAACCCCATGCGCTGGTAGTTCCTGACCTCGACCTGCCCCAAGGCCAACTGCGTCACCAGGCGGTAGCGGCCGCCGGCCGCCTCCGGCCCGGCGGTACGCCTCGTCCCCGCTTCGCCGCAAAATACATAGTAGCCCAGCGCTGCCAGGCTTGCGATAAAAAGCGCCAAGAGCACCCAGCGCATCGTATGTTTCGTTCTCATCCCGCTACCTCACAGCCACTGCCTGACAAAATCGTAAACGCCCCGGCAGGCCGGGAAATAGGCCCAGCCGTTATACTGGACAACATACAATATTTTCGCCGCCCCCACTAGCGCTACCGCGGCGACGCAGCAGAACATGGCCAACTTGCCCCGGACCGACAGCGGCTGCGTCGGGGCAGTGGCGCGGCGACAGCCGAAGCCGCGGCTTTCCACCGACATGGCCAGCGTGACCGCCCGCCTGAGCGCCCGCGCCAGCACCGGCCACAGCGTCTGAAGGCCCGTCCTGACGACCCCCGCCGGCGACAGCGTCTTCATCGCCTCATAGCCGCGCAGTTTCTGGGCGGTTATCACCGTCACCGTCTCGCCGATGATCACCGGCAGAAACCGCAGGCCGGTAACAGCCATGAAAGAAAGCTCGTAGGGGAGACGCAGAAAGGCGAAACTGCGCAGCAGTTCCCGGGGGTCGGTGGTCCAGCACAGCAGGAAACCGTAGGTCAGCATTATGCATGACCGCATCGCCTGCACCGCCCCGTAGGCCAACCCCTCCCTGTAGATGTAGATTCCGCCGGTAACCTGGCCGATGACGGGCGCCGACGGCGCCACCAGGCAGACGAGCGGGTTGCGCGGCTCCTGGTTGTAGAAGATGCCCTGGCTGACCATCGAGCCCCAGATGCTCAGCAGGAGGAAGATGGCGAGCAGCGTCCAGCGGCGCAGCGAAGCTCTCGCCGCGATATGCCCGCCCAGGGTGGCCAGAAAAAGCACGAACAGGGTGCGCGGGCTGTCGATCAGAACGACGCCGAGCCCCAGGGCGAACAGCAGGACAAGCTTCAGCCGGCCGTCGAGCCTATGGATGACGGTGTCGCCCGCGTCCGCTTCCCACATCTGCCTGTCGAACAAAAGCCACCACCTCCTCCGCCGCCAAAGCCGTCCGTCCAACCAAAGCCTGCCCCATTGCCGCCGCCGGCGGCTGCTTCACCCCCGCCGCCGCCAGCCGTTCCGCCCGCGCGAATACTTCCCGCGGCGGGCCGTCCAGCGCGACGCGCCCGTGGGCCATTACCACCACCCGGCTGGCGTAGCGGGCGGCAACCTCCCCGTCATGGGTGCAGAAAATCACCGCGCCGCCGGCGGCGGCAAACTTCCCGGCCACCTTGGCGATATCTCCGATGTGGGCGATATCCTGTCCGGTGGTGGGCTCATCGAGCAGCAGCACCGCCGGCCGGCAGGCCAGCACCGCCGCCACCGCCACCCTCAGCCGTTGCCCCCTGCTCAGCGCCAGGGGGAAGTCTTCCTCCAGCCCCGTAAGCCCCAGTCCGGCCACCAGGCTGTTCAACCGCTCCCGGTCGGCGCCGCCGAAGGCTATTTCCCGCGCCACCGTGGGACAGAACAACATCAGGTCGGGGTTCTGCATCACCTGGCCCACGCCGCCGCCCCGGACCTGCGGCCGGCGGCCCAGCACCGCGACGCTTCCCCTGCCGGGCCGGAGCAGGCCGTTTATCACCTGGAGCAGCGTGCTTTTCCCGGCGCCGTTGGCGCCCATGACGGCGACGATCTCGCCCCGGCCCACGGTTAAGGAAACATCGTCGATAACCTCCGGGCCATGCCCGCCGTAGCGGAAAGACAGATTGCGCACGCCCACCAGTTCTTCGCCCGCAGGCGCCCGGGCCGCGGCCGCAGGCACAGGCACCGCCGCGGGGTCGAGGCGGGGGAAGGCCGCCTTGATGGCGGCAACGGCTCCCCGGCTGTCGGCCACAGGCGGAAAAACCCGCAATCCGTGACAAACCGCCACCGGCTGCGGCAGACGCATGCCCTGTGCCCGCAGCACCTGCGGATTGGCAAACGCGTCCTCAGCCGCCCCGTCCCAGACAATCTTCCCCCCGTCCATCACCACCAGCCGCCGGCAGTGCGGCGCCACCTCCTGGAGGCGATGCTCGACGATGATCACCGTGATGCCCTGTTCGCGGTTGAGCCTCACCAGGAGCCGCAGCAAATTTTCCGCCCCTTGGGGGTCCACCTGGCTTATCGGTTCGTCGAGGGCGATCACCCGCGGCCGGGCCGCCAGGACCGCCGCCAGGGCCAGCCGCTGCTTCTGGCCGCCCGACAGGGTGTGGACGGCGGCGTCCTCCTTGCCAGCCAGGCCGACCTGACCGAGCGCCTCCCTCACCCGCTCTGCGATCACGCCACTCTCCAGCCCGGCGTTTTCCAGCACGAAGGCCACCTCGTCGGACACCCTGGTGGCGAAAATCTGGTCCTCGGGATTCTGGAAAACCAACCCCACCAGGCCGCTCAGCTCCGCCACGCCAACATCGCGGGTGTCGCGGCCGGCCACGCGGACCAATCCGGTCATCGACCCGCCGCTTTCCTGGGGGATCAGGCCGTTGAGGGTTTTGAGCAGCGTGCTCTTGCCGCACCCCGTCCGGCCCGTTATCAGCACAAACTCGCCCTCGGCAACGGTCAGGTTTATCCCCGCGAGCGTTGGCGCGGTCCTGCTGCCATAAATAAAGGTGAGGTCGTCAATCTCTATCATCGTTCGCATCAATCGCTGCCCACCGTCCGCAGTTTATCGCCCAGCACCGCGCCGAAATAGCCGCCAATCCCCGAGTACAGCAGCCCGTTGACGGTCACGGCGGCGAAAATGTACCATTCGGCGTAAAAAAACCGGTACAAAAAAGCCAGGGAATGGATATTAAGGTAGGTACACACGCCGTCGGCCAGCCCGCAGGCCAGGGCGCAAAGCAGGCGGCCGCGCCGGCCGGTCCGCGCCGCATCTTCCTTGTCCCGCCCCCAGGGAACGGTTATCCCCGCCAGGTATAGGGCCGCTTCCAGGAGGATCGCCTGGCAACCGTACAGCAGCAAAGCCACCGGCGAGGCATGGCCGAAGGCCAGCAGCCCCAGCAGCAGCCTGACGGTCAATAGGAGGGTGATAACCCCGGGCCGGGGGATGAGCACCACCAGTGCGGCCAGCAGCATGTAAAGGATAACGCCGTGAAACATACCGGTGACGAGGAAAGCCAGCGGCCCCAGCAGCGCGTGCAGCACGTCGTTCAGCAGCGTGGCCGGAACGTTTACCGCCGCGAAACTGGCGGCGCCGAACAGCGTTATCGTGATGAGCCAGCGCGTTTTCAGCCCGCCGAGGATGAGCCGCCGCCAGCGGGCCGCGGCCGCCAGCCCGCAGGCCACCAGCCCCCCCGCGGCAAGCGTGACGGTCGCCGCTTTGCTGTCGCGGGCGATCACCGTCACCGGCAGCTCGGTTTTCGCGACCTCCCGGCCGCCTTCCCTGACGCTGACGCCGAAAACGTACTGCCCGCCGGACAAAAGGTTCTCGTCGACGTAGATGGGCAGCCTCACCGTCTGTCTGGCTTCGCCGCTCAGGGCGACGAGCGCCGCCGTCCCGTCCTTGCTGCCGGCGAAGCCGCCGATTTCCCGGTCGTCGATGCTGGCCGCCGGGGTGAACAGGCCCGCCACCGCCCGGCCGTTACGGTCGAACAGCCGCGAGGTGACGAGCAGCAGTTTCTCCTCACCGGCGGGGTTGACAAGCTCGACGTTCATGTGCGCCAGGGGGTGCACCGCCTCGGCGACATCGCTGTACGCGCCTTTCCCTCTCAGAACATTCTTGTAGTAGTCCAGCGTCTTGTCGCGGAGGATGAGCGTGTTGGCATCCAGCCGTTCGTCGCGGTTGCCGAACCGGTCCACCGGCAGCACCACCCGCCCGATCGCCAGCCCCTCGCCCGCTTTCCCGGACGCCCGGCCGACCGGCACTATACGTCTGACCGTCGCGGCGGCGGCGCCGTCGTCCACCGTGACCGCCACCTCGTATTCGCCGGCGGGCATTGACCGGGCGTCGAAGGTCAAGAGCTCGAACCACTGACCGTAGCCCCCGGGCAGGCGGACATCGCCGGCGATCCTGCCGGCGCTTGCCTGCCAGCCGTCGGGAACGACGCGCGGCGCAAAGCCGGCCGGGAAACTTACGGCGACATTGACGACCCTGTCCGCCGAACCGGTATTCTCGACCGCCACCATCGCCCTGACCGACGGACCGACGCCCCCGTCGCCGGTGGCGGTGAGCTTGTAGGGAATATCGGCGCGGACGGTGACGTCCGCCGGGTGGGCTCCTGTTCGGCCATGGCAGAGAAAGACCAGCAAAACGGCCAATAAAGCGGCGTATCTTATCATGCCTGTTCCTTTCCGGGCTGTGCCTAATCCCTCCAGCCCACCGGCAACTAAAACTTGGTGGTCACGCCGAGGTAGTAGGTCCGGGGAAGGGCCCGGTAGTAGGAAGACCCGTTGGACACGATGTCGTGACGATCAAGGACATTTTCCATACGCAGTTTGAACTCGCTGTCCTTCGTCGCCTTATACCTTATCTCCGCGTTCACCGGCAAGGTCGGCCGAAGACCGTCCTTGCGGTCCCCCAGGTAAGACACGCTCACGTTGGCCGCCCACTTTTCGTACCGGTACTGAACGCCGCCGGTCACCTGCAGCCTAGCCAGGGAGAGCTTCCAGTCCTCGCCCTCGGCCTTCTCCTGCGGGTTGCTCACGCTCACCCCCGCGCTGTACGTCCAGCGGTCGCTCAATTTGCGCTCGTAGCCCACTTCCACGCCCGCGTTGCGGAACTGGGTGTTATAGGGGGTATAGTTGTTGGTGGCGACCTGTTTCCATTGGATGTAGTTGGTGAAATCCATATAATACAGGGCTACCTTGAGCGAACTCGCCCCTGCGGCTTTCTTCCAGCCAATCTCGTAATTATAGCCGTATTCCGGTTCCAGGTTGGGGTTGGCCGTCTTCCGCCAGGTCGACCCGTACATGTCCGACAAGCTGGGCATGCGGAAAGCCCGGCCGACGTTGACGTACCAGGACTGCTCGGGATTTATCGCCGTTATGATCTGTAGCTGCGGGCAGAACTCGCTGTAATCGTTGGCGCCTTTTTGCTCGATCATCTCCTGCCTGGCCCCCAGGATCAGGTCGGTTTTGGGGGAGAGCGCGCGGGTCACCTGGCCGAACAGCGAGTAGAAATCCCGCTCCTTGCGGGCGACATACGCGGTGGAAGTAGCCGGCGGGGCGAAGTTGTCGTCGCACTTGAACCAATCCTTCTGCCAGGCCACGCCGGCTGTATATTTGCCGAAGGCCGTCGCCCAGGTCGTCTGGCTGTCCAGGCCGTGATTGCCGAACCTGGTGATATTGTCCGCCGTCCTCGCGCCGGCGGGGCTGAATTTCTTATAATCGCGGTCCATGGTATTATAGTAAAACTTGCTTGTCCACTGTCCGTGCCTGACCTGAAGAATGGCGGTATCCTTCGCATCCTTCTGGCGGATCTTCTCGTCGAGAACGTCGCCGGCCTCCTTCATGCGGTCGATCTTGAAATCGTCGGCGTCGTGCTGATGAGTGAAAGTGATGTTGTCGCTGATCGCCCACGACCAGCGCACGAAATCGCGGCTATCGCCCCGGAAGGCGGTGTACTTGCGGTTAAGCCCGTTGCTCGACCACGGATCGCTTATCTGTCCGATGTCGCCCGTTTCCCGGTGGCCGAGCGACAGCGCCACCTTGCCCAGCTGGAGGGACAGCGCCTGACGGTTGCTGTCGAAGCTCCCCTGCTCCAGGGAAATGCTGTTTTCGAGCTTCTTCTTGGTGATGATGTTTATAACCCCGCCCATCGCCGCGGTGCCGTACAGCACCGACGACGCCCCCTTGAGCACCTCGACCCTCTCGATATTGTCGAGCGGGATATGCTCCAGGGCGTAGTAACCGGACAGGTTGGTCGGCACGCCATCGACAAGTACCACCGTCCCCCGGTCCATGCCCCTGATGACCGCCTTGGCGGTCATCGAGCTGTAGAGGTGGCCCTGGACTCCATAACCGTCGTAAGTTATCCCCTCGGTGAATTTCAGCGCGTCGAGCAGATTGGGCGCGCCGGTGGCCTTTAGCTTCTCTTCGCTGTACACGTTTACGTACGCGGGGGTTTTGAGGTCGGGGGACTTCTCCCTTAGCGCGGTAACGATAACGGGGGCGAAATCGTACTCGGTCTGTTCCTGGGCCAGCGCCGCATTCGCCACCGACCAGCTCAGGCTGACGGCGAGAGCCGAACAAATCGCCCGGCGTAACCCCTTCCCTTTTATCACGGCAATCACTCCTTCGATACTTTTTATCCGGTCATAGCCGGTCTTTCCCCAGCAAATTCATCACCTCCGGCGACTGAAATGATCTATTTTCCAAAAACATTTTAAAAAGAGTGTCCCTTGAGGGACGGGGTCGCGCTGCCGCCCGGGCGCGACGAAAAAGCATATCATGAATGGCAAACGAAACGTTGGCCAGATGGCCCGCAATAAAAAGGAGCCTTCCGCAGAACGGAAGGCTCTCATAGAAACCGGCACAACTGTCTCCGACAAAAAACCCGGCATTAATGCCGGGAAGGATTCAGCGCAAAGGTTGCGTCGAGAATCTCCTCCCCATCCTTCGTGGGTGATAACGGCGATTGTCAGATAGGCAGTTCTCCTGGCTCTGGATCTTCGCTCGCCCGAACCTTCCCAAGACTTTTCGTCCCAGTGGCGTAAACTCGGGTTTGCTCCCCAATACAGTGGCGGGACCGCGCCGGCGTTCAACCGGACTTCCCTATTAAGCCCCGTAGGGCACCTATCCCAGCTATTAAATTATCCGGATACCGTGTACCATATCCAGGTAAATAATACCACATCGTCTTCCCGCCGGTCAATAACGGCCATAAATAATTCCCAACCCCGCCAGATTAGTACAGGATGGCATCAGGAAACCCCCGATGCTATCGGTACAACGCTCAAATTATGCCTTTTTCCCGGGCTTCGGCGGCAATTTGGTCGCGAAACTCCGGGTGGCTGATGGCAATCAGCGCTTTGGCCCGCTCTCGCAGGCTCTTGCCTCTGAGTTCGGCGATGCCGTATTCGGTGACGACATAATGAACGTCGTTTCGCGAAGTGGATACCGCCGAGCCGCAATCGAGCTCGCAGCGGATGCGGGATATCTTCCCGCCGGCGGCGGTGGACGGCAGGGCGATTATCGACTTGCCGCCCGGCGAGCGGCTGGCGCCGCGCACAAAATCGACCTGTCCGCCGATGCCGCTGAACTGCCGTGAACCGATCATTTCGGCGTTGACCTGTCCCATCAGGTCGAATTGAAGGGCCGAATTGATCGAAACCATATTCTCATGCTGCCCGATAATAACCGGGTCGTTGATATAGTCCACCGGATGCAATTCCACGTTGGGGTTGTTGTGGACGAAATCATACAGCTTCTTTGTTCCCATCAGGAAAGTGGCCATAAACTTACCGGTATTGATGGTTTTTCTCCGGTTGGTGACCACGCCGCTTTCCGCCAGGACGACCACCCCGTCGGAGAACATCTCCGAGTGGATGCCGAGGTCTTTCTTGTCTTTTAGGAAGAGCAGCACGGCGTCGGGGATGGCGCCGATGCCCAATTGCAGGGTGGCGCCGTCGGGAATGAGGCTGGCCACGTTTTCGCCGATGGCCCTTTCCTCGTCGCCGATGGCCGGGGGCGCCAGCTCGATCACCGGACAGTCGGCCTCGACAATGTAGTTGATAGCGTCGAGGTGGATTCTGGCGCCGCCGGTCCGCGGCAGGAAGCTGTTCATCTGGGCTATGACCACATAGGCGCTCTCGGCCGCGACTTTGGTGTAGTCCACCGACACCCCGTAGCTGCAGAACCCCTCGTCATCAGGCGGCGTTACCTGGATGAGCGCCACGTTTACCGGCAGGATCCGGTTGCGGAACAGACGCGGTATCTCCGAGAAGAAGCAGGGGGTGTAATCGGCGCGCTTTTCCTCGACCGCTTTTCGGGTTGAACCGCCGACAAAGAGCGCGTTATGGCGAAAACTCTGCTCCATGCCGGGCTGAGCGTATTTGGCCGGTCCCATGGCGACCATATGCACAACTTCAACGTCTCGCACCCGGGGAGCGCGCGCCACCATCGCCTCCACCAGCGCGGCCGGTTCGCCGCAGGCGTGGCCCACCACCACCCGGTCGCCGGATTTGATGCTCTGCACGGCCTCTTCCGCCGTGACGATTTTATCCTTATAAACGTTTCTCCAGTCGGTCAAAATGATCCCTCACCTCCTTGACAATTTCGCCGATCAGTTCAGTTTCGGCAACCGCCGCAAAAGTTAATGCCGACCCGCCGGCCTATGTTAGGACCGGTCCCGGTTAAGCATTTCTGGCCTGGGCAAGGAGTTCTTCACTGGCCACAAATATCGGCATCAGTCCGGACAGAACCTCTTTTAGCGCGGTCTCCACAAGCTCTGACCCTGCGGAATCGTTTGAACGCGCCGTTTACTTCGCCGGTATGCCGGCAATCGCTTTGGCCAGCTCCTTCTTCTGCTCAAGATTTCCCTGCCGGGCGATCATGATGCGCTGCGCCTGGGGCGACCCGGCGCCGTGCATCGACTCCGTCCGGTACCCCACGGCCGCGGTTCCGAGAGTCATATTTTCGATCAACCGCAGGATGCGCATACGGTACTCGGTAGGAACGGAAGGCACGCCGCGGAAGTATTTTTCCACAACCTTGCCGATGGCAGGGTGACGCAGATCTTTCTCGGACGGCATTGTCACCATCAGGCCGCCGGCTATATCTTCGGCCAGACGGGCGATCTCGTAGGGGAACCGGGTGACGTTCTGCTTGCAGACATTAGCCAGCAAGAGATCGATCTGGTAGTTGCCGGAAGCGGTTTTGTAGCCTTCGGCCGAGCAGGCGATGCCGCAGGCGTAAAGGGTTTCGTTGAGATGCATCATCTCGATGAGCTTATCTTTGACATGGGAGGCTTTGTTGGCGCCGTTGTAATCGGCCGCCAAAGCCGCCGCGCCGATCAGGACGTCGCCTACGCCGACCTTGCAGCCGCCATAGCTCTGGCGGTGATAGCCGGCGAAACGCTCGACCAATGCGCCGCTGAATTCGGTTTCACCGCACAGGAAGACGTTTTCCCAGGGAATGAAAACATTATCGAAAACCATCAGCGCTTCCTGGCCGCCGAACTGCTTGTTGCCGACATCGATGTCGCCGCCCTCCAGCTTGCGGGTATCGCAGGACTGGCGGCCGTAAATGTAGAATATCCCGTCGGCGTCGGCCGGGGCAACGAAAGAAACCGCGTAGTCGGCGTCTTCAGGACCCAGGGCGATGGTAGGCATTACCAAGATCCAGTGGGAATTGACCGAGCCGGTCTGGTGAGCCTTGGCGCCGCGGACCACGATGCCGTCCTGGCGTTTTTCGGCGATATGGACAAACAGGTCGGGGTCGGCCTGCTTGTGGGGCGGGAGGCTGCGGTCGCCTTTGGGATCGGTCATGGCGCCGTCAACTGTCCAGTCTTCCTCCTGCATCCTCGTCAAAAACTTGACGAAGCGTTTGTGATAGTCAGTACCGAGTTTTTTGTCCATTTCAAACGTCACGCTATCGACGGCGTTGATAGCGTCCATGCCGACGCAGCGCTGGAAGCAGGCCGCCGTTTTCTGGCCGAGGAGACGCTGCATTTTGACTTTCTTCACCAGGTCCTCGGTGCTCTGATGCAAATGGCAGAAGCGGTTGATTTTCTTCCCCGTCAGGTGGGAAGTGGCGGTCATCAGGTCCTCGTACTGCGGATCAAGCGCCAGCTCATAAGTCATTTTGACCGAGTTCATCGACGGCCGGATGATGGGATGGTCCACCGGGTTTTCCACCAGCTCACCCTGCAGATAAATTTTCAGTTTCAGCTTACGCAGACTCTCTTCATACTGTTTTCCCGTCATTAATGCCATTTCTGTTCCCTCCTAGTTCTTCAAGCCGGATTTTTCTACTCGTAATAACCGGGTGCGAGTTTCATTGTCTCGAAAAAGTCCATGTCGTGCGAGAACATCACTTTGGCGTTGTACTTCTTCGCGTACCTGCGCACCTTTTCGACGGAGTTGAAAAATGCCAGACTGTCGTACACGATGCCGGAAGCTTTGGCCGGCGGTCCATAGTTCTCCCTGGTGTAAAGAGCGTCCTGCGGGAAGATGAGCGTCCCTTCCTTCTCCAGGTGCACTATTATTCCCAGAATCCCGGGGGTATGGCCAGGCAGGGTTATAACTTCAACACCGGGAACCAGTTCGAAATCTTCGTCGACCAGATGATATTGCTTGACGGGGACTTCCAGGTCCGCCTTGACGTAGGCGCCGTGGTTGGCCGGGTTGGGAGACAAGTGAATAAGGGTCTGCCCGTATTCGAAATCCTTGCGGTGCACATACACGTCATTGATGAAGCTGTCAGGGAGGATTTGGTAATTGTAGACCACCTGGGCAAACGCTCCCGGATCGAGGATCTTGTCGATACTGGCGGCAAGGAAGATCGCACCGACGAGTAGGCGCACCCAGAAGAGCAAGGGCATCCGCAAGAGCCGGTTGCGACGACTCTGCGCTATCTTGCCGTCCGGATGATCGATGAGCACCGCATAAACCGGGATTTTTATCCACTTATGCTGACATGCCTTTTGTTGAAGAGTGGCCAGTGTCGAGTTGCCTACCATCCAGTTTGCGTCGCATTCCAGCCAACCGTTGTCTAATACATATGCCTTCACCCTTATACCTCCTTTTATTGACGGACTGATTCTTTCCCCTCGCCACCGAGCAATGCGGCGCAAGGAAGAGTGGCGGCTGGGCAAAATTGAGCTACCCGATTATGTCCCCAAGTTCGCCCCGGGCGCCGCGCGGCACCTGAAAATTCACCTCCCCGATCATCGAAGTATTTACGGAATTTCAACTGTTGCATATAGCGTGCCAAAACCGAAACACCCCGGGGTTGTTCACATTTCTCCCAACCATCAATTTCCAGCTAGATGCAAATTTGCGATAGTCTGGCAATCCTCTCAACGGCAATCGCTCGGCGGAAGTGCGTAGTCGCAAAATCGCATCATTCGCAGTTTTGCAACTGCGCTTTCAAGGTTCGCATTCCGCCCGGCCATCGGGCCGGGCGCTCGCGTGCCCAAACGAGAAAGCCTTGATTTCTCAAGGCTTTCTGCGCAGCGGACTTATCGCAGCTTTGCGACTACCCGTTGTTCCCTTTTAGCAATCGATACTTGGCGGCTTTGCGAAAAACTGTCGCGCGGTCTACGCCGAGAATCTCGGCGACTTTGGGCCATGAAGGGTTTTCTCGGTACGCTTCGGCGAGCATGTAGGCTTCCGTCTGTTCCACAGCGGTCCTAAGTTTTGTGCCGCTCTTGGGCAAAAAGGTCTTTCTCCCGATGTCCTCAGGCAACAATTCCAGTGTCAGTTCGTCGTCACTGGCCGTAACCATCATGCGCTCAAGCACGTTTTCCAATTCCCGGACATTGCCCGGCCAGGAGTAATCGATCAGCCGCTGGACAACCTCCGGCGACAGTCGCTTGGCGTATTTATACTGTTTGTTGATGCGGTCGATGAAGTGCTTGACGAGCAGCGGGATCTCTTCCTTCCGCTCTCTGAGGGGAGCCAGATGAATCGGCACCACCATAAGCCGATAATAAAGATCCTGGCGGAAATTGCCCGCCTTGACCATCGCCGTCATATCCCTGTTGGTAGCGGCGATGATCCGCACACTGACCTTGCGTGCCTTGGTCCCGCCGACTCTGATCACTTCTTTTTCCTGAATGGCCCGCAGTAGTTTGGGTTGCACCAACAGCGGCATATCGCCCACCTCGTCTAGGAACAGCGTCCCCTTGTTGGCCAGTTCAAACAGGCCGGGCTTGCCTTCCTTTCTGGCCCCCGAAAATGCACCGCCTTCATAGCCGAACAGTTCGGATTCGAGCAGTTGGTCGGGAATGGCGGCACAGTTGATTTTTATAAACGGGGCGGCAATGCCCTTGCCGTGGCGGTGAATGAATTTCGCGATGACGTCTTTGCCTGTCCCCGACTCCCCGGTAATCAGAACAGTCGAGTCGACCTCGGCGATTTTCAGCGCCAGTTCAAAAGCGCGGGCCATCGACGGACTCCGGTAAACAATCTCGCCGTCCTTGATGTGCTGTGACCGCAGGTGCGACAGCTCGGTCTTGTATTTGAGGGTCTGCTCCTTGGTCTTGGCCAGTTGGTCCTGCAGATTGACCAGTTCGGTAACATCCCGCACGTTGGTCACCACCCGCGACAATTCGCGGTGTTCATTAAACACCGGATTGCCGGTGACCAGTATTCTTCTGGCCCCCTTGGCCAATTGGTTGATTGTTATGCTCTTCTTCTCCTTCATGACAAGTAAAGTTACCGATTGATCAAAATAGCCTTCATCGACAAGCTCTTGCATGTTTCTTCCTTTAACTTCGCTGAATTTGATGCCGGTGATCCGCTCGTAGGCCCTGTTGACCCGCAGGACATTGCCTTGCCCGTCGGTGATCCAGATTCCGTCATATGATGAATCAATGATCGCTTCCAGTTCCTTGATCAGGCTTTTGACATTGCTCAGCTCATTGGACATCTTATCCATGATCGAGATATCCTGGAAGACCGATACTGCCCCTTTGAGCTGATCCTGTACGATGATAGGGGCATAGTTGGCCATCAGGGCAATACCGTTAATTTCAACCTTTCGCCCGATCAGTGTCTTTTTTGTTTTGAGAATGGCGGGCATCATCGTGTTGGGGATGACCGTGGCCACATGACGGCCGATCATGGCGGCTCTACCAATCCCCAGCAATTCTTCGGCGGCTTTATTGACCAACATGATAGTCCCGCTGTCGTCTACCGCCAGGATACCGCTCTGCACGGAGTTTATAATAGCGAAAAACCGTTGTTTGAATTCGGCCAGGCTTTTTCTGAGACAGTCGAGCAGGCCGCCGGCTCCGATAACGCCGACGACTTTTCCGGAGCCGTCGAGGACCACCGCCCTGGTAAAATCGTCGGGCAATGAGTCGAGGTCCGCGTCCGCAGCGATGCGAGGTATCTGCCGGCTGATAAAAGTTTCAACGTCTGCGACGGCGCCGAGAGCGCCGTTCTTTATGCTGCAAAAGGTCGCCAGGTCAATTGTACCAATCAGCCGGCGCTCGGAGTCAACGACCGGCAAAAAATCTATACCCTCCGGCAAATCCGCCAGGGAAGGCAATTTAGGTAATTCCGTCAGCAATGCTGGTGTAAATGAGCTCATGATATCAGCAGCCTTCATTACATCACCACCAACCTCATGGCTTATTAACTCTCCTTACCAATATGCATAATCTATGCCAGGTCATTGGCAGAATTAACCCCTAGCTAATTTTACTTCCATAAGCCATTCTACTTTTCCTGGGCGACTGGCTTAGATTTTCCGGATCAACGCGTTCATGCATGCGAAAACTCTTTTGGCCACACTTTCCGTCTCCTTTCGTCCAAAACGGATATTTCTTTGATTTTTATTTGAAATATTAAATGCAATTCAAAGAATAATCTTCTAGAATAGTTAATGATAAGTTCTGCCAAAAAAGAAGTCACACAATACTGTATCGCAAGAGGTACTCCATGAAGCTGCTGTTGGTCGAAGACAACCGTAAACTGGCCGATGCCCTCGGTCATGTTTTAAAAACGAACGGGTATGCGGTCGATACCGCCCTGGATGGTGAAACCGGTTTGGAAATGGCCGTAAGCGGGGTGTACGACATCATTATCCTCGACCGCATGCTGCCGCTTATCGACGGCATGGCCTTCCTAAAGGAATTTCGCAGTCTCGGGTTTCATACCCCCATCCTCATCCTGACCGCGAAGGACGCTCCCAAGGAACGGGTGGAAGGCCTTGACGCCGGCGCCGACGATTACCTGGTCAAACCCTTCTTTACCGAAGAACTGCTGGCCAGATTGCGCGCCCTGACGAGAAGAAAAGGCAAAGACCTGGTGGGAGACACCATTTCTATCGACGGACTGACGCTCAAGCCGCTGCTGGGCGAAGTCACCAAAGGCGAGGAAACGATCCACCTGACAGTCAAGGAATCGCTGCTGCTAGAGCTCCTGATGCGCAACAACGGCCAAGTGGTTCCAAAGGAACGGATAATGGAAAAAGTCTGGGGCTATAACGTCGACACCGACATCGCCAGCGTCGACCTGTACATCTATTACCTGCGCAAGAAGCTCCAAATCCCCAACATCAAGACGGTACGAGGGGTAGGCTACTACTTCCATGGGTAACGACCTTATCAATAAACTGCACCGCCGACTGACCCTCGTCAATGTGACGATTATCCTGCTGCTGTTCATCATCCTCACCGTCGGCGCCTATTTTTTCTTCCAGCACGACATGAACCGGAGAACGGACGCGATCGCCTCGAGGCTGGCGGCGGACATAAAAGCCGGCCTCATCACCGACCTGCCTCTGTTCAAAGGGACCAGATCCAGACCGCCGGGGTTTCCGCCCGGGCCGCCGCCCGGGGCCAACTTCTTTTTCGTCAAGACATCGCCGACGGGCATCGTTACTTTTCAGTCAACCGACCAGTCGTTTGAAAGCCACCAGTTGGCCGTTCTCGTCGAGCGCGTACTCATGACCGGCAGCATTAAGGGAACAATCGGCTTCGAGCAGGGCACGTACGCCTTTTACAAGTCTCCGCTGGACAATCCGCCCGGTACGTTGATCGTTTTCCGGGACCTGGAACAGGATTCCGCTATGCTGCGCCTCCTGCTTACGGCGCTGACGGTCGTCGGCGCCATCTGCGCGCTGCTCTCGTTCGCCGCCAGCTACTTCATGGCCCGGCGGGCGATCGGGCCTATAAGGACGGCCTGGAAGCAGCAAAGCGATTTCCTGTCCGACGCCTCCCACGAACTCCGCACCCCGCTCGCCGTCATTCAGACCAACCTCGACATCGTGATGGATAACGGCGGCGAAACGGTGGCCAGTCAGGACAAGTGGCTTACCAACATCCGCGAAGAGACTATCCACATGGCCAAGCTGGTCGACTCGCTCCTGTTCCTCGCCCGGGCCGACTCCAACCAGCAGCCCCTCGATTTACAGCCCTTTTCCCTGGGCACGGCGCTGCTCAGGGCTGCGGCCCCGTTCGAGCCCCTGGCCGCCACCAAGGGGATCATCCTCCAATACGCGGCCGACGGTTCATTCAACGGCTACGGCGACGAAGCGCGCATCAAGCAGGTAATCGGCATCCTGCTCGATAACGCCATCCGGCACACGCCGGCCGGCGGCGAAATCAAGGTGGCATTGACGCAATCCGGCCCGAAAACGCTTCTGACCGTCGCCGACAACGGCGAAGGGATCGCATCCGAATACCACGAGAAAATCTTCGATCGCTTCTTCCAGGTCGACAGGTCCCGCAACGACAGCGGCGCAGGCCTCGGGCTGGCGATCGCCAAATGGATCGTCGAGAGCCACGGGGGGACGATCGCGGTCCAAAGCGCCCCCGGCGAGGGCACAACCTTCACCGTCGGGCTGCCGTGGAAATAGCGGCGAATCCCAGACGGATATCCCAAAAAGCAAAAAGGAAGGGCTGCAACGGCAGCCCTTCCTTTTTGCTCGCGGCAACTGACCTCAGCAATTATTGGCTATCGGCCGCCGACCGGCGCGGCGGGCGGGATGGCGGCCATCCCATAACCTTCCTGACTTATGCAAACAGGATACTGGTTAAATATCGCGAATATTATCTCCATGAATCAGTTTACATAAATCATTAAGAATGGCAGGTGCACGATGATAAAACACACTTTGAAAAACAAACTGCTCCCGTTACTGCTCATGGTTACCCTGCTCACGACATCTTTCGGCGGCGCTTTCGCCTCCCCGGCTGCGGCGGCCAGCGAAGAAGCCGTCGAAGACGGGTCCGCGAATCACGGCATCCTGGCGGCCATTGCCGCCGTGGGCCTGATCGCTGCCCTCTCCGGCGGCGGTTCGTCCGACAGCGGCTCGTCGCCCAGCAAAGGGACAGGCTCGGACCAAGGCTCGGGCTCGAACTCCGGTTCCGGCCAGAGCGGCGGTACCAGTTCGACCAGCGAGGAGCAGCAGGCGCTCACGCTACTCAACCGGGACCGGGCCGCCAACGGCCTGCCGGCGCTGAAAGCCAACTCCCAGTTGACCCTGCTCGCGCGGAACTATGCCCAGGATATGATCAACCGCGGCTTCTTCTCCCACTACAACCCCGAGGGACAGTCGCCGTTCGACCGTATGAAACAGGCGGGGATCAGTTACAAATATGCCGGCGAGAACCTGGCGGTGAATACGAGCGTCGCCAGCGCCGAGGTTGCATTCATGGAAAGTTCCGGCCACCGCGCCAACATTCTGAGTCCCAACTTCACCGAAGTCGGCATCGGCGTGGCCCGCAACGCCAAAGGCCAGGTATACGTGGTGCAGGAGTTCATCGGCAGGTAACCGGTTTCGGCAATATCAAAGCCCAGCGGTTCCCGAGAAAGGGATCGCTGGGCTTGATTTCTTGCGCCGCGGGCTGCTAGGGGCGGTTCTCCCCGCCGCCTTCCTGGGGCCAATTGAGTTTCTCGCGGACCAGGTACAGCGGCCGCCGCTTTACTTCCTCGAATATGCGGCCGACATACTCGCCGATAATACCCATGAATACAAGCTGCAGGCCGCCGAGCAGCAGGATGCTTGCCGAGATCGTCGCCCAGCCGGGCACCGCCTCGGTGGTGAAAAACTTGATGTAAAGGACGTGAACGGTCAGGCCGACGCTGATCGCCCCGAATATTACCCCGGTGTAGAAGGCGAACCGGAGAGGCAGCTTGGAATAGGCGGTTATGCCGTCGAGAGCGAAGGTCATCATCTTGCGGAGCGAAAACTTCGACACCCCGGCGTGGCGCGGGGGAGCGACGAACGATATCTGCGTCTGGCGGTAGCCGATATCGCTGATCATGCCGCGGATAAAGCGGGCCTTTTCCCGGAACAGGCGGAAGCTCTCCACCACCCGCTTGTCCAGCAGACGGAAATCGGAGCCGCCTTCCTGGACACGCACCTTGGACATGGCGTTCATCAGCCAGTAGAAGGCGCTGGAAGTGAAATTCTTGAACCAGGAGACTCCTTCGGTGGTGAGGCGGATGGTCTGCACGACGTCGGAGCCCTGTTCCCACCTTTCGATCAGCTGGAGTAGCATCTCGGGCGGGTGCTGCATATCGCCGTCCATACTTATCACGGCATCCCCCTGCGCGTGGTCGAGGCCGCAGGACAAAGCTCCCTGGAGGCCGTAATTGCGGGCGAGGATGAGG
The DNA here is from genome assembly GCA_022839045.1 of Sporomusaceae bacterium. The sequence goes on along the minus strand of JALHDI010000023.1, from coordinate 24,182 downwards.
GCCCGCACCCGCGGGTCCTCCCCGGAGAGGCGGTGGAGGATGGCCGGCGTGGCGTCCCGCGAGCCGTCGTCGACGAAGATGATCTCGAAGCGATACGGTAGCGGTTCCAGATGTTTGCACACTTCTTTATAAAAAATATCGATGTTTTCCTGTTCGTTGAAAACTGGCACGACGATGGAAATGAGTTTCATCTTCATCCCTCCACTTCTTAATTATTACATCTGCGGCCCCGGAGGTCAAGCCTCCGTCTGCGAGCCGACTGTTTTAACCGGCAAGGAACGGAACCGCAACAATATCCGGGAGGAACAGGAACCGAATCGAAGCTGCGCAGCAGCATCCGACAGGAAAACGGTCGCCGGCCGGCGAATACTTCCGCGAAAGGGGTGGCCTTATTTGCAGACAACCTACCAACATATCGCCGCCAAGGTCGGCCGCGGCGAACGGCTGACGCGCGAGGACGGTCTGGCCCTGCTCGCCTGCAGCGACCTGTCGTGGCTCGGGCATCTGGCGGACACCGTCAAGCGGCGGCTGAGCGGCGACTGCGTATACTTCAACGTCAACCGCCACATAAACCTGACGAACATCTGCCTGGCCAAATGCCGCTTCTGCGCTTTCGGCTGCGACGCCAAAAGCGCTCAGGCCTACTTCCTCAGCAAGGAGAATGTCCTCGACATCGCCAGCCGCTCGGCCCGCGATCCCGATCTGCGCGAACTTCATATCGTCAGCGGCCTCCATCCCGACTGGCCGTTCGATTACTATGTGGACATCATCCGCTCCCTGAAGGATGCCCTGCCCCACATCCACCTCAAAGCATTCACCGCCGTAGAGATCTGCCACTTCGCCCATATCTCCGGTCAGACCGTCGCCGAAGTGCTGCAAATCCTCAAAGCGGCCGGCCTCGATTCGATGCCGGGCGGCGGAGCGGAAATCTTCAGCGAACGGGTGCGTCAGGACCTCTGCCCCCATAAGGCGAGTGCCGCCGAATGGCTCGACATAGCCCGCACCGCCCACCGTCTCGGCATCCCCACCAACGCGACGATGCTTTACGGCCACATCGAGACGGCGGAGGAGCGGATCGACCACCTCCTGGCTCTAAGGGAACTGCAGGACGAAACCGGCGGCTTCCAGACCTTCCTCGCCCTCCCCTTCCACCCTCATAATACCGGCCTCGCGAACGAGGTGACGAGGGTTTCGGCGTGGGAAGACCTCAAGATGGTGGCCGTCTCCCGGCTGATGCTGGATAACTTCAGTCATGTGAAGGCGTACTGGATAATGCTTACCCTGCCGGTAGCCCAGTTGGCGCTGGGTTTCGGTGCCGACGATATCGACGGGACGGTGACGGAGGAGAAGATTACCCACGCCGCCGGGGCCCGGACCGCTCAGCACCTCGACAAGGAAACGCTGATCAGCACCATCCGTCAGACGGGAAGGGCGCCTGTCGAACGCGACTCTGTGTATAACATTATCCGTACGTATTAAGATAATACAAGGGCTGCCCGGCCTAAAGGCCGACAGCCCTTGTATTATTAGCTAGGGAGGCTGTTAGAAAGCCCCGGATGGACTTGAAAAACAGCCTCCCTAGTCATGCGCCAGATCCTTCCTCAGGACGGCGGCGCCGTGCAGGTATACATGCCTGATCTCTCCCTGCCCCCTGTCGGTGTTCCACAGGATGAGGACGCGGATACAGCGGGCCACGCCGCCCGGGCTGGCGATTTCCTGGGTGCCGAACAACGGCACCTCCGCCCACCCCATCTCGCGGGCGGCAGCGGCGGGAAAAGCCGCGTCGAGATCGGGGGTCGAGCTGAAGATAACGGCGCCGATGTCGCCCGCAACGATGCCGTTTTCTGCGGCCATCGCCTGTACAAGCTCGGTAGTGCGCCGGAAGATCTCCTCCCGGCCGTTGGCTTCGACTGTCGTCGCCCCGCGTACGCCGCGCAGCATGAGCTTTCCCCCTTCCTGGCAGATTATTATCTAGTTCGCGCCCTGGGGCCTATTTCCTTCCTGATCCGGCGAAAGAGCGGCGGGGAAGAAAAAGAACCCGGTGCTCCGGGCTCTTTTCCATGCTGCCCTGTGTTGTCAGCGGCGGGCGGCCAACCCCAGTCCCTGTTACTTGGGCATGAAGGTGTGGCAGTTGGTCTGATCGCTCTGGCGGGCATTCATGCCGCCGCCGTCGACATTGACCTCGATGGCGGACGCGTCGCAGTGCTCGCCCTGTTTCCAGAACTTGCAGGACTGAACCGTACATTTGACTCCCGGCAATGCCACTCACTCTCACCTCCTCGAAAAAATACGCCTCTAGTATGGGCAGTCCGCTGCCCAAATATGCCGACAAACAGGAAAACCGGGAGAAATCTCTCCCGGTTTATATCAGTTTCCAGCCCTCGATTTCGAGGGTCTTGAAGCCCAGCGGGCGTTTCAGTTCGATAGTCAGGAGGTTGAGCGGCTCAAACCCCCGCGGAACATAAACGCTGACGTCGTCGACATCCCACTTTTCGTATCTTTCCGGTTTCTGGCGCGGCGGGCCCAGTCCCACGGACGGGCATAAATTCACCCGCGCTCAGCAAAGCCTGAGGCCGTCGTGGGGAATCAGATGAACTTCCCCGCCCCGGGCGAGGATGTAGTCGCGAGCTTTGGCGCTGATCGTCAGGTTCATGCCTTCACCCCTGGTCACAGCTCTGCCAGTCGTTGCCTGAGCGCGGCCAGGCCCTCGGCCACGTCTTCCGGCTGGGCGGCGGCGATGGTCGGAAACCCGCCCACTTCGATCGTCTCAAGCAGGGGGCGGCGGGATTGATCGTAAAATACCCCGTACCACACGCCGGCGACGCCGCTCTCCAGCCACTCGGCCGGTTCGGCGCTGTTTTCGAGATTGATGCGTATCCCGCCCTGCCCGAGGCAGTCGCGGATTGCCTGGCGCTCTTCCTGGGCGAGGCCCATCTTGTTGATGTAGATGGTCCAGCCCTCGCCGTCCGCGGCGTAGCGTTCGAGCGCGGCGGCGATTTCGGCGAGCACGGCTTTCGCTTTTTCGGAAAACCCGGCATCAGTCGTCAACGGCGGTCACCTCCACTTGCCAGCGGGCCAGTTCCGCCACCACCGTCGCGACGGTATCCGGCAGGGCGGCGGCGACGACGGGAGTCAACTCGAGACCGACGTCCAGCGACTGGGGCTGGACGCCGAGCACGACCACTTCCTCCACCGCCCGGTCAGTCGTCTCCAGCACCGCCAGCACATCCTTGATGCCGAGCTCGTGGAGCGAGACTTTCTCCCGAAAATACGCCTTCACTTCGTCGCCGGCAAACCGGTAGAACGTGCCGGGCGGCCCGCCGCCGTCGATGGCGTCGACGACGACGAGCCGCTTGGTCCCGGTGAGAAAGCGCAGGAGATCCATGCCGAGCGTACCGCCATCGAGCACCTGGACGGCGGCGGGAAAACGGTAGCGGCCGAGCAGTTGTTCCACCGCCCTGACGCCGAACCCCTCATCCCTGAGCAGGATGTTGCCGATGCCGAGTACCGTAATGTGTTTGTTTTTCGCTGTCATCGGCGATATCTCCTATGTCTAGAGGTTCGTGAGCGAAAAATTTGACGCCGGAAAACATGCTCGAAGCTTCGCCTTCCCGCTCCATGAAATCGGCGCGGATGACCAGATATACGTGGATGATGGCGAAGACGACGAGCAGCCAGGCCACATAGTGATGGACGAGGTGGACGGTATACTCGCCCCCGAGGAAGCCGTTGACGGGGCCGAAGAGCTTCGCCCCCAGGCTGTTGGGGTTAACCATGAAATACATCGCGAAGCCGGTGACCGCCTCGACGGCCAGGAAGAGGTACACCGCCAGGTAGGCGCTGCGCGCCAGGGAATTGCGCAGGTACGGCCGATGCTCGGCGGACAGGAAGAGATAATGCTTCAGCATTTCCACGACTCCCTGCCAGTAGAGCGCGGTCCAGAACTTCGGCAGCAGGCGGTCGCCGCGGTTGACGACGTAGCCGTAAACCCGCAGGATGGAGGCCGACACCAGGATGTAGGCGGCGGCGAAATGGACGTAGCGGATGGTCTCCATCGACAGCCATTTCCCGACGGCGAAGGTCGGCTCGACACCCTGGGACCCGATGAAGAACGGGTTGCCGATATACAGGCCGGTGGCGAACAGGACGCCCACCGAAGCGGCCATCAGCCAGTGGAATATCCTCAGCCAGGGGCTGTAGATGTAGTATTCCTTCACAGGACCCTCACTCATGCTTCATCCCCCCTAAACCTTGAAGTAGGGGTCGGTATGAACGACGCCCACTTCCTTGCCCTCGGCGTCGTAGAGGTGGGTGGCGCAGGCGATGCAGGGATCGAAGGAGTGGATGGTTTTGAGAATTTCGAGCGGCTTCTCGGCCACCTTGACCTTGGTATCGATCATACTGGCCTCGTAGGCCCCGTAGCCGGCCTTGCTGTCGCGCGGGCAGCCGTTCCAGGTGGTGGGGACGATGGCCTGGTAGTTGTCTATCTTGCCGTCCTTGACGACGACCCAGTGGCCGAGCGCGCCACGGGGCGCCTCGTGCAGGCCGACGCCTTTGGCGGCCTTGGCCCAGCTGGCCGGCTCCCACTTGACGGTGTTGGCCACGGCGGTGTCGCCGGCGCGGATGTTCTTGACCAGTTTGTCGAAGTAGTATTTGTTGATATAGGCGTTGAGTTGGGCTTCCAGCCCGCGGACGGCGGTGCGGCCGACCATAGTCGGCATCCACACTTCCGGCGGCAGGCCGAGGACCTTGGAGACGGCCTCGATCTGGTCGACCGCCATCTTCTCGGCCCAGGTAGGCTGGATGACGCCCTTCTTGACCTTGGTGTACACTACGATGTAGCGGGCCAGCGGGCCGACCTCGGCCATCTTGCCCTTCCATTTCGGCGTCTTGAGCCACGAGTACTTGCCTGATTCGTCGAGGTACTTCCACTCCGTCTTGCTGCCTTCCTTGGGGCCGGTGTAATTCTGGGCGGTGACGCCTTCGAACGGGTGGAGGTCCTTGCCGGCCTGCGGGTAGGTGTACCAGGAGTGCTCGACGCCCTCGGCGAGAATCGCCGGGTCGGCGTAGTCCTTGCCCGCCAGGTCGTGGTAAACGGCGGCCGCCAGGCCCTTGCCGAAGTTCTCGACCACGCCGTTGCAGCGGAAGAGCAGCTTCTTGTGGTAATCGCCGTTGGCGATGCCGGTATAGGGCTCGTCGGGGAAGTCGCCGTAGCCCAGCACCCGCTCCTTCGCCAGGCCGCCGCCGTCCACGTAGCCTTTCTGGACGTACATATGGCCGATGGCCAGGAGGTCGGGCAGGTAGAAGTAGTTGACAAGGTTGATGGCCAGCATGATCGACTGGTCGACCACGGCCAGCCGTTCGCTGTTGACCGGGGCGTTCATGTCGTTCATCGAAATCGAGCAGGGCATGCCGCCCACGATGTAATGCGGATGCGGGTTCTTGCCGCCGAACACGACATGGGAGCCGACCAGCTCGCGCTGCCGGTCGAGCATGTTGAGGTAGTGGCCGACCGCCATGAGATGGACTTCCGGCGGCAGCAGCTGATAATCGGGGTGGTCCCACCAGTGGGCGGCGAAGATGCCGAGCTGGCCGCTTTCGACGATCTGCTTGACCTTGCCCTGGACAGCCTTATAATATGCGGTCGTCGCCTTGGGGAAGTCTTTCGGATAAGCGTCGAAGTTGAAATCCATCGGTCCGCCGAGCGGCAGGGCGTACTTCTCCAGCACGGTGTTCTGCAGCGCGGCGGTTGCGGCCGGGTCGGCCTTGAGGGCCTCGACCGGGCTGACCCAGTCGAGGGCGTGCAGGTGGTAGAAATGGATGAGATGGTCTTGGGTCATCTGAGTGGCGTTCATGATATTGCGTATGTAGTTGGCGTTCTTGGGAATCTCGATGCCCAGGGCATCCTCGACCGCACGCAGCGAAGCAAGCGCGTGGACGGTGGTGCAGACGCCGCAGATGCGCTGTACGAACGCCCAGGCGTCGCGCGGGTCGCGGTCCTTGAGGATGAGCTCGATGCCCCGCCAGGCGGTGCCGCTCGACAGGGCGTCCTGCACCTTGCCGGTCGTTTCGTCTATTTTCAGCTCGACCCGCAGGTGGCCCTCGATGCGGGTTACGGGATCCACTACGATTCGCTTCATGCCTCAGGCCCCCTCACATCAGTATCTTGCTGCTTGGCCTGCTTGCCTTTCTGCATGGCCGACAGCGCGCCATGGGCTACGACCCCGGCCAGGGCGGCGCCGGCCGCTACCATGCCCACCTTGTCGGCGTCGGCGATCGTGCCAGGTACCGGTATATCCGGCAGCCGCTCGAAGAACGGGCCGTTATCCCAGAAGTTGTTGCTGCCGCAGCCGAAACAGGGCGCCCCGGACTGGATCGGATAAGAAAGACCGTTCCACCAGCGCATATTGCCGCAGGAATTGTAGGCCACCGGCCCGCGGCAGCCGACCTTGTACAGGCACCAGCCGGCCTTGGCCCCGGCGTCGTCGAACTTCTCGACGAACATCCCCGAGTCGAAGAACGGGCGGCGGTAGCAGGTGTCGTGGATGCGGTTGCCGTAGAACTGCTTGGGCCGGCCCTGCGCGTCGAGGGGCGGCAACTGGCCGAAAAGCGCGAAGTGCATGACGACGGCGGTCATGACCTCGGGGATGGGCGGACAGCCCGGCACCTTGACGATCGGTTTGCCGGTGATGACATCGCTCACCGCGACCGATTTCGTCGGGTTGGGCTTGGCGGCCTGGATGCCTCCCCAGGCGGCGCACGAGCCGTACTCGACGATCGCCGCGGCGCCGGCGGCCGCTTCCTTCAGCGCCGCCAGGAAAGTGCGGCCGCCGGTCATGCAGTGCACGCCGTTGTCCGCGAGGGGCACGCCGCCTTCCACGGCCAGGATGTATTGGCCCGCGTACTTCTTCATCAGATCCTTCAGGTGGTGCTCGAAAGCTTCGCCGGCAGATGCCGACAGGGTGTCGCTGTACTCTAGGGAAATCATGTTCAGGACGACGTCGGACGCCAGCGGCGACTGCGAACGGATGAACGACTCGTCGCAGCCGGTGCATTCATGGCCGTGCAGCCAGATGACCGGCGGCAGCGTCTTCTTCTCGGCCGCGGCCACCACCTTGGGCAGCATCGCCGGCGACAGTCCCAGCATACCGGTGACGACCGCGCATGTCTTCAGGAAAGACCGCCGGCTTACGCCCCGTTTCCGGAATAACGCCCACATTGAATCACTATGTTCCATATGCACCCCTCCCTCTAAATTTAAGTAAGATTCCGCTAAGGTGTTCCCGCCAGGACATCCGCGTTTTCCGTCCGGTGCCAAAGTAAAAAAAGCGGGAATTTTCATTCTCATCTCAATCGTATCAAAGAAATGGTCGGGCTTCAACGCAGCAATAAGTTATAGTGATATAGGCATTGTTTATCCCCCTGGGGAGGGGGGATATAAGAAAAAACAAATGACCGGGTTCGGCCCTGTTATTTATAGCATAACCAAGATTGTCGAGAAGGCCCCAGATGCAAGGCGCACCGGAGGATGGCCTACGACGGCGTACTTAGTGCGTACGTCGAGTAGGCCATCCGAGGAGCAACGCCGCAGATGGGGCCTTCTCGACAATCGTAATTACCGGCCGCAGGCGCACCACGGCTCCTCAGCCAGATAATCGCCGTCCGAATAGTAATACGCCCTGGCCCGGCAGCCGCCGCAGATGTCGCCGTAGCCGCAGCGGCCGCAGCCGCCTTTGAGGGGCTGATGCCGTAGCTCGTGGAAGAGGGCGCTGTCCCGCCAAATGGCATCGAAGGGCGCCTCGCGCACGTTGCCGGCCTTCAGCGGCAGGTAGGGGCAGGGATGCACGTCGCCGCCCGGCAGGATGACGCAGTAGGTGGTCCCGGCGAGGCAGCCCTTGGAGAACCGCATCGGGATGCCCTTCTGCCTGGCGATGCGCATGAACTGCGGGGCGCAGGTGGGCTTGAGCTCGATGGGCACCTCGGCCTGCTTGGCGAGGATCCTTTCCAGCAAGGCTTCGTACTGCTGGGTTTTGAGGGTGGTCTCCGCGATGTCCTTCCCCCGGCCGGTGGGCACGAGGAAAAAGATATGGTGGGCCACCGCCCCAAGCTCCACCGCCAGGTCGGTTATCGCCGTCACCTCGTCCTCGTTCCAGTTCATGACGGTGGTATGGAGCTGGAACGGCAGGCCGGCTTCGCGGCAGGCGGCGATGCCTTTCATCGTCTCTTGCCAGGCCCCTTCGTAGCCGCGGAACCAGTCGTGCTTCTCCCGGTCGCGGCTGTCGAGGCTGATGCCGGCGCAGGCCGCCCCCGCTTCCTTGAGCCTGGCGGCCGCCTCCGGGGTTATGAGGATGCCGTTGGTGCCGAGCACCGGCCTGAGGCCGAGCTTCCTGGCATGGCCGATCAGCTCGTAGATATCGGGGCGGATAAGCGGTTCGCCGCCGCTGAAGACCATGATTTTGAAACCGGCGCGGGCGATTTCGTCCAGCAGCTTCTTGCCTTCGGCCGTCGTCAGCTCGCCGGTTTCGGCGGCGCCGGCGTCGCGGTAGCAGTGCACGCAGCTTAAATTGCAGGCCCGGGTCGTATTCCAGGAAATAATCATGGCGGGCTTACTCCTTCCAGTCGGTCAGATAGCAAGCCGGGTCCTCGCCCCACAGGTCGCCGGTGGCCGCCTCGGCCCGGATGCGGCAGCCGCCGCACAGGCTCTTGTAGCGGCACTCGCCGCAGCGGCCCCCAAGGTGGCCGGCCTTGTCGCGGAGCCTGAGGAGGAATTCGTCCCGGCTCTTCTGCCATATCTCGCTGAACGGTTTCTCGCGGACGTTGCCGAGGGTGACGTGGCCCCAGAACTGACAGGCGTGCACGTCGCCGCGCGGGTCGACGTTGGCCATCTTCTCGCCGGCCGAGCAGCCGCCGTGCATCGCGAGCAGTTTTTTTATCTCCTCCACCCGCTCCGGCTGGGTGCGTTCGATATGCTGGAGGATATAAATGCCGTCGGCGTGGTTGTCGGTGGTGAGGATCTCCACCTCCACCCCCCGGCGGTTGAAATCAAGCGTCTTTTCGATCAGCAGATCGATGGTCTGGCGCTTTTCCTCGGCGGTGGTATCAAGGTCGGCCATGCCTTTGCCGCGGCCGGCGTAGACGAGATGATACATACAGAAGCGGGCGATCTTCTCCCGCTCCACCAGATCGAGGATCTCCGGCAGGGTATGGCGGTTGAGCTTGTTGACGGTGCACCTCTTCGTTGCCGTCGATGCTGATGCCGACGTACTGGAAGCCGGTTTCCTTGATCTTGCGGGCCGCCTCGGGGGTGATGAGGGTGCCGTTGGTCGAGATGACGGGGCGAATGCCCTTGGCCACGGCGTACGCGCCCAGTTCGAACAGGTCTTCGCGGATGAGCGGCTCGCCGCCGGAAAAGAGCAGCACCGGCACCTTCATGGCCGCGAGGTCGTCGATAAAGATCTTCGCCTCATCAGTGGTCAGCTCGCCCTTGTAGGCGCGGTCCTCGGCCTCGATGTAGCAGTGGCGGCAGCTAAGGTTGCAGCGGTTGGTCATGTTCCAGACGACGATGGGGGTGGCGTCGGACGAGAACTGCAGCATGTGGGGCGGCAAATCGCGGGAGCTGCGGCCGTATTTGACGATGTCGGAGATGGTGGCGGTGCCGCAAAGTAATTTGGTACAGCCTATCATTCGTTATCCTCCGTATTTTGCGGTAATATACTCCGGCTAGTGTTTTTCAGCAGGCATTCGATGCAGACGGGCTGATTGCCGACCGGCTGGTAGACCTGGCCGCAGCTCTGGCAGCGGGGCAGGTCGCGTCTGGCTACGTGATAAGGCTCCGGCCGCCCGGGAGCCGCCACCGCCAGCGCGCCCTGCGGGCAGTGGGCGGCGCAAAGGCCGCAGCCCGTACAGCGTCCCGGCCGGTGGTAAAAGTCGAGGGCGGCGCCGTGGTCTTCGGCGGTAAGGGCCTTGTTGGGACAGATCCTGACGCACAGGCCGCAGGCCAGGCAGGCTTCGCCGATGGTCAGGGCGGTAAAAAAGGGCGACGGCGCAGCGGACGTGAAAACGCCGGCGTAGCGGGCAAACCATTCCTGCCGCGGCAATCGGTCGCCGCCGGCCGTACCCGCGGCCACCACCTCGCGGACGGTATCGACCGTCGCCCCGAGGAGGGTGGCGAAAAACGCCCGGCGCGAGATGGGCCGCTCCTTCACCGTCTGGCGCGCGGCGTCTTCGCCCCGCAGGATGGCTGGCTTCCCTGCCTCAGTCAGCAGGCGGTTCGCTTCGGCGAGGGTTGCCGCCAAGTGGGCGGCTACCTCCGGTCTGCAGGCCGTGCAGGCGGTATCGTCCACAGCAACCTGCCGGGCGCAGTCCTGGCCGCTGCCGGCCATCGCCAGCAGCAGGCGGCCGTCGAGGAAGCCCAGGCACGGCCAGGCGCTGTCCTCCCGCCGTCGCCGGCAGGCCAGCAGCAGCGGCAAGGCCGGATCATCCAAAACCTTGTCCAGGGGGGCGCGGGGGAAACTCTCGCCCTTCACGGCGTCGGCCGGACAGGCCGTCAGGCACAGGCCGCAGTCGGTGCAGCGACCAGCGTCGACGGCGAGGTTGTCGTCAATGCAGCCGTATGGGCAGGTGGCGGCGCAGCGCCGGCACTCAATGCGCTTGTAGTTGTCGTTGAGGCACAATTGGCGGTCGACAGCCACCGGCATAGTATTCCTCCTCGCGAGGAAATAGATAAGAAAAGGCGGCTTCCGGTCACGAAAGCAGCCTCGGAATGTTGGCCCGATTCCGTGGCAGGTCGTTCCTGCCCGGCTTTGCGTACGAAGGCTTGGTTAGGACGTCTTCCCCTGATCCTTGGCCGGGGGGGCTTCCAAAGCGGTGGCTTTGTGGATTTCTTCCTTCATGCCGTTGGTTTCCTCTTTGAAGCCGCGGATGCTCTTGCCGATCGCCTTGCCGACCTCCGGCAGCTTCGAGGGCCCGAAAACGACGAGAACGATAACCAGCACCAGTATCAGTTCGGTCATGCCGATGTTGAACATAAAGAGCCTCCTCTCCAGTATAATTACATTATCGCAAACAGGACGAGTTTAGACAATGAATATTTTTTTATGCCGCGATAACCGGGGCCGCGCTCCTGCTCAGCTCTTTCAGCCGGCCGTCGCCCTGGAAGCGGATCACGCCCGCCTTCCGCACTGCTTCGGCCAGCGCGTCGCGCAGCGTCAGGAAAGTATCGGTGCGGCGGACGGCCGCCTTGATCATGTCGTAGCCGTCGCCGCCGGCGACGAGGAAATCGCTCACAGCCACCAGATAGGTCTTGCCGGCTTCCAGCGGGCTGCCGTCCGCCAGGATCGCCGCCGCCACCCGCCGGCCGGCCGGAGCCGCGGCGCGGTACTCGACCGTGAGACCGGAGAACTGGAGCGTGCCGAACTTGGGATTGGCGATCCCGTACTCGAGGGCGGCCAGCACCTGGGCGCCTGTCATCTCGGCCACGTTAAGGTTGTCGTCGAAAGGCATCACCGCGTACATATCGCCGAGGGTGACGGGGCCCGCCGCCAGCCCGGTGCGCAGGCTGCCGCCGTTGCATAACGCGATGTCCGTCCGGGCGGCCAGCCGCATCGCGTCGGTCGCCCACTGGCCCAGCGGCGACAGCCGGTAACGGTCGTGGGGCAAAGCGGTCGCCGACCGGCCGAGGACAAGCCCCTTCACCGGCGCGATCTCGCTTTGCGACGCGGCGACGATCGCCGCCACCCGCTTGTCGGGGGCGAAGCCGGGCGGCACGTCCCTCACTTCGGCCGTAGCGCCGAGGACCTCCTTGCTCGCGGTGCTGTAGGCGATATGGACGGTTGCCACCGACCGGCCGTTATAATAACCCTGCACGACCGGTACGCCCTCGTCGTCGTCCACCCTGAGGTGGGAATGGCCGCTGATGACGGCGGCCAGGTCGCTTCCCACGGCCGCGACCAGATCGTCCGCCTCGTCGCCCGGCGCTTCGCCGGGATAGCTCGCCAGGTGAGCGAGGACGACGACAACATCCGCGCCCTTCGCTTTCAACTCGGGAAGCAGCGCCTTCAGAGACCCGGCCGGATCGGCGAAAATGAAATCCTGAACGTTCCTGGGATTGGTAGTCAGCGCCGTATCGGGGGTCGTTAACCCGACGACGGCGATTTTCACCCCCGCGCGTTCCAGGATGACGTACGGCGAGACCAGATCGGCCCGCCGGCCGCTGCTCTTGTCGAGGATGTTGGCGGACAGCATCGGGAAGGTGGCCTGCGCCATGCGTTCCCTGAGCGCGTCCAGCCCCCAGTCGAACTCGTGGTTGCCCAGGGTCATGGCGTCGAAGCCAACTGCGTTCATCACCTCGACCACCGTTTTGCCGCGCAACAGATTGGAATCGGGAGTGCCTTGGAACATGTCGCCCGCGCTGAGGATGAGCGTGCCGGCCGGGTTCTTGTCCCGTTCCGCCTTGAGGAAGGCGGCCAGCGCGGCCGCGCCGGGGTTCTTGCCTTCGGCCGCGAGCGCGCCGTGGAAGTCGTTGACCGCCAGGATATCGAGGCGGACCACGCCCGGCTGGGCCGCCGAGGTGGCGCCGATGAGCGACATAGCCAGCGCCAGGATCAGCAGGACGGCGGCAAGGCGTCGGAACCGGGTGAACATAAGATAATCCTCCTAAAACGTCTATCAGTAACGGCCGTTCAGACGGCCGGGAAATAGACGGTAAACCTGCTTCCCTTCCCGAGCTCGCTCTCCACCTCGGCGCGGGCGCCGTGGCGGGCGACGATCTCGCGGGCGATGGCCAGCCCGAGACCGGTGCCGGCGGCGGTCCGGCCATGGGACTTGTCCGCTTTGTAGAATCTCTCCCAGATGAAGGGCAGGTCCTCGCGGGCGATGCCGCTGCCGGTGTCGGCCACCTGCAGCCGCACCTCGCCGCCGGCGCGGACGACGCTGGCCGTCACCTTCCCCCCGGCCGGGGTGAATTTTAGCGCGTTGTCGAGCAGGATGAGCAGCAACTGGGTTAGCCGGTCGCCGTTGCCGTTAACGGCGGTCTCGCCGTCCGTCTCCAGCGCCAGGGCCACCCTGGCCTGCTCGGCCCGGGGCGTGAGCAGCGACACGACGCTCTCGGCGATGGCCGCCAGCGGGATCCTCTCCATCGTCAGGACGGCGCCTTCGGCCTGCAGGCGGCTGAGATCGAGCAGCTCGTTTATCAGCCCCTCCAGCCGCACGGTCTCGTCCCGCATCACGCGGTGGTACTTCTCAGCTTCCCGCGGCTCCTGGACGGTGCCGTCAAGCAGGGCTTCGGTATAGCCGCGGATGACGGTCAGCGGCGTCCTTAGCTCGTGGGAGATGTTGGCGACGAAATCGCGCCGCAGCTTCTCCATCCTCGCCGTGCCGGCGACGAACCGGCCGAGTTCCTGGGCCAGCGCGTTGAGCGACCGGCCAAGCTCCCCGACCTCGTCGCCGTCGTCCGCCTTCACCCTGATGGCGTAATCGCCGCGGGCCATCGTGGCCGCCGCCTCCTGCATGTCGCGGAGCGGGCGGGTGATGCCGCTGGCCAGCCGGCGGACGAGGAAAAACGTCAGCAGCAGGGCCGCGAGGCCGAGGCCGCCGATATAAAAGTAGAGGCGCTGAAGGAACTCGTCGACGCCGCGGACCGGGGAGTTGAGGATGACGGCGCCGTTCACCGTCCCGTCCGCCCTGAAAAGCGGCACGCCGACGATCAGCATATTTTCCCCGTAAGCGGGGTGGTAAAAACTCCTCGTCAGGACCTGGCCGCCGAACACCGGCTCCAGCCGCTCGGCCAGCCCCCGCGCCATTACGTTCCCCTGGCCCATGCCGTGGCCGCCCTGGCCCATCATGCCAGGACCACGCCCCATACCGGAGCCGCCCTGGCCCATCATGCCGGGACCGCGCCCCATGCCGCTGCGGGGCGGCGTCGAAATGGCGACAACCCGCCGTGAGGCGTCGATCACCCACACGCGGGCGTCCAGGAAAGCGTCGACGCTGTCGATCAGCTTGGTGAACTGGGCCTGGTCGATGCGGCCCTCGTTATAGCTCTCGACCAGGCGGCCGAGCTCGTAGCCCTTGTTGGCAAGCTCCTGCTGCTTGCTGGCGAGGAAGTACTCGCGCAGCAGGAGGGAAATGCCGGCCGACACGCCGGCCAGCACCAGCACCACGACCATTATGTAGCTATACAGCAGCCTGCGCTGGAGCGAGTTTCTCACGCTTTCACCTCAAACTTGTAGCCGACCCCCCATACCGTCTTGATATCCCAGGGGGTGCTGTCCTGGGCGCCGATCTTCTGGCGGATGCGCTTGATATGAGTGTCGACGGTGCGGGTATCCCCGCAATACGTATAGCCCCACACCGATTCCAGCAGCTGCTCGCGGGAAAAAACGCGGCCCGGATGGGCGGCCAGATGCCAGAGCAGCTCCATTTCCTTGGCGGTAAGGGGCTCGGTGCGGCCGAAGGCGGTTACGGTGTACTCGCCGCGGTTGATCTCCATGTGGGGAAACCTGAGAATGTCGCCCGCGGCGGCCTCCGCCCCGGGCGAACGGCGCAGCACCGCCTTGACCCTCGCCACCACCTCGCGGGGGTTGAAAGGCTTGCCGATATAATCGTCGGCCCCCGTCTCGAGGCCGAGGATACGGTCGTCGTCATCGGCGCTGGCGGTGAGCATGATGATCGGCACGCGGGAAAATTTGCGGATCTGGCGGCAGGCCTCCAGGCCGTCGAGCACCGGCATCATGATATCGAGGATGATCAGGCTGGGCGACAGCTGCTGCACCTTGACGATCGTCTCCGCGCCGTCGGCCGCCTCGGCCACCGCAAAGCCTTCCTTGGCAAAATACAATTTCAGCAGTTCTCTTATCTGGGCGTCGTCGTCGGCGATAAGCACCAGCGGTCCGGACATCGGCCCACCTCCTTTCACGAAGTGCGAGGCTTTCAAACAGCCGAAAACAAAAAGGCGGGGGTGCCCCGCCTTTTCTGCCTGCCAAGTGTTACACGGCTCCGTCGATGGCCGCCGCGATATCGCGGCGAGGACGGAACCCGACGATGCGGTTGACCTCCGCGCCGTTCTTGAAGACCACCATGGTCGGAATGCCCATGACCTTGAATTGGCCGGCCAATTCGGGTTGCTCGTCGACGTTGACCTTGGCCACAACCGCTTTGCCGTCGTATTCGGCGGCCACGGCTTCCAGTTCAGGCGCCACCATCTTGCATGGTCCGCACCACGGCGCCCAGAAATCGACCAGCACCGGCTGGGCGGATTTCAACACCTTGTCGGCAAAATCGGCTTGATCGGCAATATTCACTATTGACATGCAGATTCTCCTTCCTGTGCAATGTTTCCTGCTATCCCCCCCCTCGGGGGGGGTTCGTTTTTATTGTAAAATATTTCCCCGTCAAAGTCAAGGCACGCGGCGACCTAGTCGCCCGGCAGGCGGCCGCCTTGCATCCGGGCAGCAAAATACGCGGCCAGCACGAGAATAACGAGACCGGCGACGGCGACGGCGGGCGATATCAGGCCCGGCGGCAGGTACCGGTACAGACCGGCGAGCCCGAACACAATGAAGATCAGCGCCGCGCCCCATTTCACCAGGCGCTCGGGTATCCTTCGCCCCATGATCACGCCCACGCCGATGCCGATGCCGTCGGCGACCATCATGCCGGCGGTCGTCCCCAGCCATACCGGTACGACCGTCTGGTACTGGGCGGCCAGCGCCAGGGTGGCAAGCTGGGTCTTGTCGCCCATCTCGGCGAAGAAGAAAGCGATCGCCACCGTCCAGAAAGGGCTGCGGCGGACGGCGTCGGCCTCGCCGGCCAACTCGTCGCCGCGGAGGGTCCAGAGGCCGAAAATAATGAAGGACACGGCAGCCGCGATCTGGATGTATTGCAGCGGCACCACCCTGGTCAGATAATTGCCCGCCTCGACCGCCAGCAGGTGGTTGACGACGGTGGCGGCGAAAACGCCCGCCAGCACCTTCGTCCACGGGTAGCGGACGGCGAAGGCCATCGCGAGGAGCTGAGTCTTGTCGCCCATCTCGGCCAGCAGGACGAGAAACAGCGAAGCGAAAAACGCAGTCACACCATCCCCCCTTAATTCGGCTGTTGTTAGTATGGCCGATAAGCGGCCGCCCGAACCGGCAGCGACCCGGGAAGGCATTATGAACCTTTTTCCGTAAACTTACATACCATAAAATGAACAATTTATTTATAGGGGGTATCGACCATGAAGAAAACCCGAGCCAAGAAAACCGGCCCCCCGCATTATGAGCATCACCACCACGACGATCACCACGGCAACTCAGCCGACCCGTGCCTGCCGATGCTCAGAGACGCCGCCATCGCCGAACGCGAAGCCATCCTTTTCTACCTTGAGGCGGCCGCCATGGTCTGCGGCGACCTCAGACAGCTTTTCCTCGACACGGCGGAAGACGAAATGGAGCATTTCGTCATGACCATGCGCCACATTTCCGCGCTCGACAGCGTCCAGGCCGAGGCGCTGGAAGAGGTCGGCCTCGATGCCCTTCTCATGCAGCGGGGCATGGCGCCGAAGTGGGCGACCGGCTGGCAGCCCGACTGCGCCTGCCCGCTGGAAGAGGAAACGATGGCGCCCATGCCGCCGGAGCATGAGCCGGAAAGCGACCTAACCCCCCTCTGCCTGCTCACCAAAGCGCTCACCGGCGAGCTCGAGGCTATCAACAAGTACCAGAAATACATGGAGAAAGCGTCGGACTCGGCCTGCTGCCGTCACTTCTGCCATCTTATGAACGACGAGAAGGAGCATGTGGCCTCATTTATCGCCGCCATCTATGACCTCACCGGCGAACCGCCGCCCGAAGAAGCCGGCTGACAATTTATGTAAACTTTACAGCCGCCCGGCCTTTTGCTATCATACTAGTAACAATCCCTGCCAGGAGGAGATGCCCTTTGGATCTCACGGAAGCGATCGAAAACCGCCGGTCGGTGCGAAACTACACGGCGCAGAAGGTAGACAAGGCAACCGTCGCCAAGCTGCTCCACGCCGCCGTTCAGGCACCCAGCGCCTCCAACACCCAGCCCTGGGCCTTCGGCGTCATCCAGGACGCCGCGCTGCTCAAGGAGTATTCCGACCGCTCGAAAAGCCTGCTGCTGAGCACGATCGACCTGGAGAACTCGCCACACAAGAAATACCGCAGCATGCTGTCAAATCCCGGGTTCAACATCTTCTACACCGCCGGCACGCTGATCGTCATCTACGCCAAGCCGCTGGGGCGCCACAGCTACGGCGACTGCTGCCTGGCAGCCCAGAACCTCATGCTCGCCGCCCACGGCCTCGGCCTCGGCACGTGCTGGATAGGCTTCGCCGGAACGCTGCTCGATACGCCGGAGGCGAAAAAGGGGCTCGGCGTACCGGCCGAGTACAGCCTTGTCGCCCCGATCATCGTCGGCTACCCCCAAGGCAGGATACCGCAGCTGACGCGCGACGAACCGGAAATATTGTTCTGGAAGGAATAAAGTGGCCGCATTGCGGCCGCTTTATTCCTTCGTAAAGAGTGAAAGCCGTTACAGGCGGACAAATTTGATATTGCTGATACTTGCCCTCACTTGCCCGCGGTAAACCGCGTAATAATCCTCCAGGCTCCGGCCCCGCGGCAATCCGGGGCCGTCGGCAAAGTCGGCCCACAGGTCGGCCCAGAAAGCGGCGGTCGGCCGGAAGAGGTACGTCTGAGTAACGAGATGCAGCTCATGGGCGAAGCGGAGGCCGGTGCGGGCGGCGATCAGCCGCGTCACCTCGTTGCCGGCCGCGTCGCCGGGTTCCTCGTCGATATTGTAGTTCACGCGCTTCTTCAGGGAGGCGTACGGCCGGTGGCCGTTATCGAGCTTCAGTTCCCAGGCCCGCTCCACCAGGGCGGCGTCGCTGAGGCGCTGGATATCGGAATGATAGCCGACCACGAACAGCTCCTCGTCGTCCATCACGATCATGGCAGCCGCCAGCCGGTCCGCTTTTATCATCGTCATACCACCTTTGCTTAGACGTACGAAATACTATCTTTCGTTATTGTCCCGCAAAGTCCTTTTCATAAAAACAAAACCCGCAGTTTTCTGCGGGTTTTCCTGACAAGGGTCGGTGAGCAGTCGATAAGCCGAGTTCTGTCCCGCTTGCGCGGTGATGATCATTTATCTCGGCCGGCAGTTGCCTGCCGGCTCTAGCGACGCTACCCGGAAGGATCGGCGAGTTGCCTGCCGGCTCTAGCGACGCTACCCGGAAGGATCGGCGGGCTACCTCATCTCTTCCCTATTCGGTCTTGCTCCAGGTGGGGTTTACCTAGCCAGCCAGTCGCCTGGCTGCTGGTGCGCTCTTACCGCACCGTTCCATCCTTACCCGGCATGCCGGGCGGTCTACATTTCTGCGGCACTATCCCTGAGGTCGCCCTCGCTGGCCGTTAGCCAGCACCCTGCCCTGTGGAGCTCGGACTTTCCTCGAAGGCCCTGCGGCCTTCGCGATCATCTTTCGTACTCACTGACCCTGTTCATTTGTCTGGACTAATAATATACCACGAACACCGGCCGCCGTCAAGGCGGAAACGGCGCGGTATTTTATGCCATGGCGGCGCGCAGGGCGGCCACCTTGGCTACGATGTCGTCCGCGCCGACGATATCTGACACGATGGCGATCATACCCGCGCCCCGGCGGCGCACTTCGGCGATATTGCTCTGCTTGATACCGCCGATGGCGACGTACGGGAGGCTGACGTTCGCGGCCACGTATTCCAGCAGGGCGAGCCCCACCGGGGCGGCGGCGTCCTTTTTCGTGTCGGTCGCGAACACCGGGCCGACGCCGATGTAGTCGATCACCCCGGCCAGTTTCTCGGCCTCCCTGGCCTGCTCGGGCAAATGGGTCGAAAGGCCGATGACCATGTCGGGGCCGACAAGCTCGCGTACCTTTTCGGGCGGCAGATCGTCCTGGCCTACGTGGACGCCGTCCGCCCCGACCGCCATCGCCAGGGCGACATGGTCGTTGACGATGAAGGTCGCCCCGGCGTTCGCGGTCAGATCGCGGATTCCCCGGCATTCCTCGTACATCCTGCGGGTCGATTTATCCTTCTCGCGGTACTGTATCACCCTTACGCCGGCATCCAGCATCAGCCGCACGACTTCTATACTGCTTCGCCCGCGGGAAAGCGCGTCGTCCGTAATGCCGTAAATCCCGCCGGCGAGAAAATTAACCGTCCCTTTACGCTGATTCATATATTCCCTCTCCCTCCAGCGCCCCACGGGCGCCTGCAAACACGAATATTTTACCGCTATTAGACCTATTCGTCAAACTCTACACGCAGCCGCCTCAGAGGTCCATCTACGGCTGCCCTGTTACTCGACTAAAAGTATACGGCCGCAATTGTCGCAATAGAGCAGCTTCCCCTGCGCCTGCGTCACCTGCCCGGTCGGGATGCTCCGTCGGCAGCCGCCGCACACGCCGCCCGCCACCCTCGCCACCGGCTGGGGCAGCTTGCGGGCGAGCTCGCGGAACAGACGGAGCAGAGCGGGGTCGACCTTGGCAGTCAGCGTCCGGCAGCGCTCCTCCAGGCCGGCCAGTTCGGCGTCGCTACGGGCCGCCTCCTGGGCGACGCGCTGCTGCTTCTCGGCGTGGAGGCGCTTTTTGGCCTGCAGCGCGGCCTCGTCGCCGGCGATCTTGGCGGCCAGCCGCTCGCATTCCTCGATGCCGGCGACCGCGTCGTTCTCGCGGCGGGCGATATCGCGGCGGAGGGCCTCGCACCGCGTCCGGACCTGCTCGATCTCCTTGATGTTGGTTATCTCTCCGCAGTAGAGCTTCTTCTCCAGCTCCTCGCAGTTCCTGGTGAGCGCGGTCAACTCGGCCTCATGGCCGGCGCACGCCTTCTCCAGGCCGGCCAGCTTCTCCCGGCCGGCGGCCACCCCCTGCAACAGCAGCCTGATCTCCTGCCACAGCAGGCGCACCTCGTCGACGCTGATTTTCTCCTTGCGACCGGCCGCCTCCCGTTTCTGCCGTTCCAGGGCCTGCAGCTCGCTGAGCATGTATAGCTGGTCTTTCATCGGCAAACCCTCCTCTTGCTGCTGGCATAGAAAAAGACAGGCCTCGTTCGCCTGTCTCACCAAACGCGGAATACATCGCGGGAAAAGTTTTCGGTCCTGATGGTCACAGCCCAGCCGTTCTGCGCGGCGCAAGCCCCGAGATGGGCGGCGACGGCCTCGACCACCGGGCGCTCGGTCGCGAAATGGCCGGCATCGACCAGCGTCAGGCCGACGGCCGCCGCTTCCAGCGCCTCGTGATACTTGACGTCCCCGGTCACCAGCACGTCGGCCCCGGCCCCGGAAGCCGCCGCCAGCAAACTGGCGCCGCTGCCGCCGCACACCGCCACCTTAGCCACCGGGCGGTCGGTCGGGCCGGCAACCCTGACCTCTGTCAGGCCGAGCGCGTCTTTCAGCCGGCGGGCGAAAGCGGCGAAGGGTTCGGGGGCGGCCAGACGGCCCACCCGTCCCAGGCCGAAGGCCCGGCCGGGGTTATTCAGCACGTACAAATCGTAGGCCGCCTCCTCGTAGGGATGGGCCTTGAGCATGGCGTCCACGACCGCGTCGGCGACGCCCTCGGGCATAATGGTTTCCAGCCGGTACTCGGCGGCGTACTCCAGCTTGCCCTGCTCGCCGATAAACGGCGTGGTGCCGGCCAGGGGCAGGAATGTCCCCGTGCCCGCCGTCTGGAAAGTGCAATGGCTATAATTGCCGATATGGCCGGCACCGGCGGCGGTGATGGCCGCGCGTACTTGCTCCACATGGTCCTCAGGCACGAACACCGCCAGCTTGAGCAGCCGCTCCCGGCCTTCGACCGCCAGCGGCCGCAGGTCGTCCAGGCCGAGCCGGGCGGCGAGCACGTCGTTCACGCCGCCGGCGGCCGCGTCGAGATTGGTGTGCGCGGCGTACACGGCTACGCCGGCCGCCAGCAGCGTGGCCAGCGTCCTGCCCAGGGGCGTATCGGTGCGGACGGCGGACAGGCTTTTGAAGATCAGCGGATGGTGGGCGACGATCAGGTCGACCCCGTCGGTCGCCGCCCGTTCCGCCACCTGCGGCGTCACGTCCAGGGCCACCAGCAGCGAGGCGACCTCCTGCTCGGGGCTGCCGACCAGCAGGCCGACGTTATCCCAGCCGGCCGCCAGTTCGCGCGGCGCCAGCCGTTCCAGCGCCGCCATTATCTCCCGGCACTTCACAGGCATGCGTATTTACCCTCCAACTGGGCGATCCTCGCCAGATATTCCCGGTACTTGGGAGATGAAACCGCCTGCGGACTGGCGGCCATCTCCGCCGCCACCCGCCTGGCCTGAGTCAGCAGCGCCGCCACATGGGCCCCGAGCAGCGGATGACGCCTGGCCCACAGCAGCGGACCGACGTCGTACAGGATTTCTTCATATTCCTCCGCCGCGCCCGGCGCGGCGGCGATGACCTCGTACAGGCGGCCGTCCTCCTCGACGAGGGCCTCGGCCACGATATGCCAGCCCGCCGCGGCCAGCCAGCGGCGAACGACGCCCCCGCCCAGCATCGGCTGAAGGACAAGGTACGACAGCGACGCCGTCACCTCCGGGCGGGCATCCAGTATCTCCACGATCGTCGGGCCGCCCATACCGGCGATGACGGCCGTGTCCACCTCGCCGGGAGCCAGCACCGCCAGCCCGTCGCCGAAGCGAAGATCGATCCGGTCGGTGAGGCCGACCCTGGCCAGCGCCTCGCCGGCCGCCCGGAAAGGGCCCTGGTTTACCTCACCGGCCACCGCGGACGGCACGATGCCTTCGGTGACCAAGTACACGGGCAGATAGGCGTGGTCGGTGCCGATATCAGCCAGGCGGCCGCCCGGCGGCACCAGGGCCGCGATCGTCGCCAGGCGTTTGCTGAGTTTCACGCCCACCACTCCTTCAAAGTTTTTCGGCGGCCGTCCGCACAGATGCCGGACGGCACGCCTATATTATTTCGTCCCGGTGGGGAAAAATTCCTGCCCTAGCCCTGCAGGGTGAAGCGCTCGATGGGCGTATAGACCCGCCGCCGGTCGATCTCTTCGCTCAGGATGAGGGCGAACTCGCGCACCTTGAAAGTCGTCCGGCCGACCTGGTAGGCGCTCCAGGGCGGCGCGCCCGGTAAGGGCACGACATCCTGGGCGAGGGTGATGTGCGGCCGCCACGCCCGCTGCTCGGGCGGGAACCCGCACCCCGCCAGCGCCTGCTCCACCCGGCCCTGCAGCGCCTGCAGCGCCGCCGTCTCGCCGCCCACATCCACCCACACCGTCCGCACGGGCACGCCGCCACCGAACTGGCCGAGCCGGCCGAGGCCGGCGGCGAAGGGCCCCACGGCCGTCGCAGCAGCCGCCAGCGGCGGTCCCAGCAGCGGCACGTCCGCCGCCGGCACCTCGCCGAGAAACTTCAGCGTGATGTGAAATTCTCGCGGCGCTTGAACCGCCCCCGCTGGCTGTTGCCACGCAGCTTCGCCTGGACGGTCTCCAGGGCGGCAATGATGTTTTCCGGGAACTCGATGCCGACGAACAGGCGCATGACTAGCCTCCATGAATCGATTGCTTACTTGTTTGACATCCGGGGCCATTTTTCCTATTATTCCCGGAAAATGATAAAAAGCGCGGCATTGCTGCCGCGCTTCTTTACTTGTGGTGACCCGTAGGGGATTCGAACCCCTGATACCGCCGTGAAAGGGCGGTGTCTTAACCACTTGACCAACGGGCCGGATTATATAAGGTTGGTGGGCCCACCTGGGATCGAACCAGGGACCGGCCGGTTATGAGCCGGCTGCTCTACCGCTGAGCTATAGGCCCCGAAAGATATATAAAACAGGTTTTCCGAAGAAGACCTGTCTTACTGAGCGAAAGTGGCTCCTCGAGTAGGACTCGAACCTACAACCACCCGGTTAACAGCCGGGTGCTCTACCATTGAGCTATCGAGGAGTGTGCACCGACAAAATATATTATAAGACAGGCCATCCCCGCCGTCAAGGGTTTAGGACAAACTCTTTCTAGTAATTAATGGAGGCGGCTTTAAAGCCGCCTCCCGTTATACTATTCTACTCCAGGAAATCCTTCAGCTTCTTGCTGCGGCTCGGGTGGCGCAGCTTGCGGAGCGCCTTGGCCTCGATCTGACGGATGCGCTCGCGGGTGACGCCGAAATGCTGGCCCACTTCCTCCAGCGTCCGCGCCCGCCCGTCGTCCAGGCCGAAACGCAGCCTGAGCACCTTCTCCTCCCTGGGCGTGAGCGTCTCCAGCACTTCTTCCAACTGCTCCTTGAGAAGCATGAAGGAAGCTGCCTCGGCCGGCGCCGGCGCGTCCTGGTCCTCGATGAAATCGCCGAGATGGGAATCCTCCTCTTCGCCGATGGGGGTTTCCAACGACACGGGTTCCTGGGCGATCTTCATGATCTCCCGCACCCGCTCGACGCTGACATCCATCTCCTTGGCGATCTCCTCCGGGCTCGGTTCGCGCCCCAGCTCCTGCAGGAGCTGGCGGGACACGCGAATCAGCTTGTTGATCGTCTCCACCATATGCACCGGGATGCGGATGGTGCGGGCCTGGTCGGCGATGGCCCGGGTAATGGCCTGGCGAATCCACCAGGTCGCGTAGGTGCTGAATTTGAAGCCCTTGTTGTAGTCAAATTTCTCGACAGCCTTGATAAGGCCGAGGTTGCCTTCCTGGATGAGGTCCAGGAACAGCATCCCCCTGCCGACATAGCGTTTGGCTATGCTGACCACCAGGCGCAGGTTGGCCTCCGCCAGGCGGCGTTTGGCTTCCTCGTCGCCCAGGCCCATACGCTTGGCAAGCTCGATTTCCTCGTCCGCCGACAACAGCGGCACACGGCCGATCTCCTTGAGGTACATCCTGACAGGATCGTCGATGCTGACCCCTTCCGGGATGGTGAGGTCGATATCCACCTCTTCCGTCGTCTCGGAGATATCGGCGTCATCCAGGGCTTCAACGTCGGGGACCTCGTCAACTATCTCGATCCCTTTGTTGGAAAAGACCTCATACATATCGTCGATTTCGTCGGGAGTGAGGTCCTCGTTCTGGAGAGTGTCCATGATTTCGGCGTAAGTCAACATGCCGCCGCGCTTCTTGCCCTTGTGCAGCAGTTCGTTGACATGTTCTGCTTGTATGCTCTTCTTCTCGCTCATTCTACTCCCCTCCTCCCCTGGCA
>JALHDI010000336.1 GCA_022839045.1 Sporomusaceae bacterium | reverse complement strand
CCATGGCTGCTTGATAGCCGCAGTGATGATGAGACGCTCAATGCCGAGCATCGCCAGGACTATGCCGCTCAGAATCCAGATGTTGTTCATGGATGACGTATGTTTAAGGAAAGAAGGTGATGGCAGCGGCGCTCAAGGTTGTCTCCTGCCTGGCCGCGACTTTCGGCAGGGAGGCGGATTATGGGTAATCGGTCAGTCTTCTGCAACGCCTCTACGAGACGCCTTTATGAATTATGAATTATGAATTATGAATTATGAATTATGAATTATGAATTATGAAATGCACCTCAGCATTCAGCATTCAGCATTCAGCATTCAGCATTCAGCATTCAGCATTCAGTTCCGGTCGCAGGCGCCCGGCCAGGCTGGGCTGGCCGGGCGTCGCATGGATTCGAAAAGCGGATGCTTCAGATGGTCTTGACCTTGCCGTCGCGGGCAGAGGCGTAGGCCTGTTCGGTGAGGCGCATGATGCGGATGGCGTTGTCGCCATTGTTGATGGCAGGTTCGACGCCCTTGAGGATGCAGTCGGCGAAATAGGCGCATTCGGCCGTGTAGGGGTTGACGGCCGGGAACTCGATGGGGCGGAATTCGCGGACGACGTCCTTGGTCTGCTTGGCGTCATAGCCGCCAGCGCCCAGTCCGAAGATGCCTTCGGCGACGCCGGCCTGGCTCTGGCCAATGGTGCCTTCGGTGAAGATGCTGCCTGCCGAGCCGTAGATTTCCAGGCGGGTGCGGGAAGCCTCGTCCGGCACGCAGAAGAAGGCGTCGACAGTGGCGTGGGCGCCATTGTCAAATTCGAGCATAGTGGTGGAGGAGTCTTCCGATTTGTAGTTCTGGACTTGGGGTGGCCATGTCGATGAGTGAGCCGCCGCCGCCCTTGGCAGGGTCTTGGCGCCAGGCGCCAGGGATGGGCGGATACCAGCAGGACAGCTGGCCGCGCATATAGACCACTTTGCCGATTTTGCCGCTGGCGATGATATCGCGGATGGCCTGGTGGGCGCCGTGGAATTTCATCATGTAGCCTTCCTGGAGGAAGACGCCGGCCTTTTTGCAGGCGGCGACCGCTTGGACGGCCTGTTCGGAATTCATGGTCAGGGGCTTTTCGCAGAGGATGTGCTTGCCGGCTTTGGCCGCAGCGAGAATCTGCTCCGAGTGGAGGCTGACCGGGGAGGCGATGTAGACAGCTTGGATGTCAGGGTCGGCCAGCAGGTCTTCAGCTTTGTCATACGCCTTGGGAACCTTGAA
>JALHDI010000143.1:3715-10728 GCA_022839045.1 Sporomusaceae bacterium | reverse complement strand
AAAAAACGAAACACTGGACAGCGCACTCCGCAGATTTAAACGTACCTGCCAAAAAGCGGGCGTTCTTTCCGAAGTGAGAAAACGCGAGCACTACGAAAAGCCGAGCGTAAAGCGGAAGAAGAAATCCGAAGCGGCGCGCAAACGGAAATTCAAGAGCTAAACCGCCACAGGCAAATGCAGGCGCGCGGGCCCAGATAGAGTTCCGGAGGTTTCCGCCATGTCGATCAAGGAAAGACTTAACGAAGACATGAAACAGGCGATGAAGGATAAAGAGGCAGGCAAGCTGCGCCTCTCCGTCATCCGCATGGTGCGCGCCAGCATCAAGAATGTCGAGATCGACCGCAAGAAGGAGCTCGGCGACGAGGAAGTGCTGGATGTTCTGGCCAAGGAGGTCAAGATGCGGCGCGACTCGCTCGAGGAGTTCAGGAAGGGCAATCGGCCCGATCTGGTGGCCGGCCTCGAACAGGAGATCGACATTCTGATGGGCTATCTCCCCCAACAGCTCAGCGACGAGGAAGTCCGCGCCCTGGTGGCCGAGGCCGTCGCCCAGACCGGCGCCGCCGGACCGAAGGATATGGGCAAGGTTATGTCCGCCCTGATGCCGAAGATCAAAGGCCGCGCCGATGGCAAGACTGTCAACGCCATGGTCAAGGACGCGCTGAACAAGTGAATGAGATGAAAAGCCGGTATCCGCAAGGGTACCGGCTTTTGTTTTGCTACAACCGGCCGTTATGCGGCCGGCGCTTTTTTGAGGAAGAACCTGCCGGCAAGCGCCGCGCAATCGGTGGCGCACCACAACAGGAAGGCCACATAGCCGCCGTAGATGCCGTGGCCGGTGTTCACGGCCAGCAGCCAGGCCAGCGGCAGGAAGACGAGATAGCCCGACACCAGGCCTTCATAGACGAGAAAGCGGGTGTCGTCGCAGCCGGTCAGCGCACCGCGCATGACCATGTAAACGGAATCGAACAACTGGCCCAGGCAGGCAAGCCTGAGTGTCCGCGTCGCCTGCTCCGCGACCTCCCGGTCGGCGGGGCTGAAGAACGCGGCGACGGCCGGCGAGAATAAGAAGAGCGTGAGGCTTATGACGAGGATTACCCCGAAACTCACCCGGCATATCCGTCCCACGGAGGGGCGAAGAAGCTCTTCCCGGCTGTTGGCCAGCTGCGGAACGATGATCGAGGCGGTGACCAGGAAGCCGACGGCGGGAAGATAGGCGAGGTTGAAGAACTGGAGGGTGATCTGATGCACCGCCAGGGCGGCCGGCCCCAGCGGTTTGATTATCCAGACGAACAGGAGCAGGGCCAGCTGATCCGTTTGTAGCTTATGATCGATTCCATTGGGTAACCTCCTGCGGAAGCGAAAAAGACGCCGGACAAACCGGCGTCTTTGCGTACTGCGGAGAAAAAGGCAAACCTATTCCGCTATACGGCCAGGAGAATCCGGCGGCTGCTTCCGGTATGTTGTTTGCTTAAAAATGGACATACTTAGCCAATTTTGGCGCAAAGCGCGCGCGCAAACGGGCGATTTCACTTCGCGCACCGGTGTGCGGCCGGAAACAGCGGACATCACTCCTGACCTCCTTTCGCAGGGAATTCTTCTAAATTTTAATGCGGTACGGGGGATTTGTCAATTGCTGGGCCTTGCATACAAACTTGAGGCTGCTCAGAAGTCCCCGGATGCAAGGCGGCTCCGAGGACGCGACCGGGGGCGTACTCGGAACGTACGCAGAGGGAGCGCCCGGAGAATTGGGCGAATGAAAAAAGGCAGGTCGTGATGACCTGCCTAACTTGTAACGTGAAGCGGCGTATGCTGCGTCGTCTCCTGGTGCGAAAAAGCTGCGTATGCGAGAGGTATGCTGTGGCATCGGGTGGTGCATTGAATGCGCGAGGGTTGCGGCGATGATTGCGGTCTGAAGAGAAAAATGCTGCTGCGGTTGTTTGCTTCACTATTACGCTCCTAGAAAATAACATAGATAAAGTAAAAGGTCAAGCTTCCTTTAAAAAATAAAAATTTTAAAAAGAGTTGCAAAATTTTAAAAAAATAATTGCCAGGTGGCGTTGGTGTTCTTTTTACACCGTCCGTCAGACAGGAATGGCCGGGGCCGATGCCGAATACACTAAGTCAATAAACGCTGGGAGGAAAGCTATGCGCCGGTTCGCACTCATCCTGGCACTGGCCCTGATCGTGTCCCTGGCCGCCGGTCCGGCGGCGTACGGCGACGCCGGGGGGCCGGTGATCGTCATCAATATCAAGGGCGAGATC
This sequence comes from Sporomusaceae bacterium, assembly GCA_022839045.1. The sequence continues at coordinate 8,466 of JALHDI010000143.1, read as the reverse complement.
GACGGCGGACAAGCCGCCCTCGTCCATAAGGCGATGGCCGAGGCCAAGACCAGGAACGCCCGGGCGGTCCTGGTGGAGATCGATACTTTCGGCGGCCTGGTGGACGCGGCCACCGTCATCCGCGACAAGATCAGCGAAGCCCCGGTCGAGACCATCTGCCATATCAAGAACAGGGCCTGGTCGGCCGGCGCGCTGATCGCCATCGCCCACAAGAAGATTGCCATCGCCCCCGGCGGCAGCATCGGCGCGGCCGAGCCCATCCCGGCGACCGAGAAGACGATCGCCGCCCTCAAGGCCGAGTTTGCCGCGACCGCCAACAAGGCGGGCCGCAATCCGCGGGTGGCGGAGGCGATGGTCGACAAGACGCTCGGTCTGCCCGGCTACGCTGAGCCGGGGCAGATTCTCGCGCTCACCGATTATCAGGCCGTCAAGGTGGGGTATGCCGACCTGGTGGCCGCGGAACGCGCCGACGTGCTCGCGCATTTCGGCCTGGCCGGCGCGCCGGTTGTCGAATATCACCAGGGCTGGGCGGAAAAACTGGCCGGCTGGCTTTCGAACCCGGTGGTCAAGTCGGCGCTCATGTCGCTCATTTTCTTGGCGATCCTGACCGAGATCAAGACCGCCGGCCTGGGCGTGGCCGCTCTCGTCGGCCTCGGCGCGGTGCTGCTGTTTTTCGCCAGTCAGTGGCTCAGCGGTCTGGCGGGGTGGGTGGAGATCGCGCTGTTCATCGCCGGCGCCGTCCTGATCGTCGTCGAGATTTATACCCCGGGGATGGGCGTTTTCGGCCTGGGAGGCATCCTCTGCATCCTGGCGAGCTTTTTCCTGACGCTGGGCGGCGATCTTTCCGCCCTCAACCTGATGGCCGTCAGTCTGGTCATCGCCATCGGCGTCTTTTTGCTGATCGTGAAGAAACTGCCTTCAAGCCGGCTGTGGGCGCGGCTCGTCCTGAGGGACGCCGAGACGACGACCGCAGGCTTCGTTTCCGGGGACGATTACCAGGGTTATCTCGGCCGGACGGGGGTCGTCCTGACGATCCTGCGGCCGGCTGGAGTTATCGATATCGCCGGCACCCACCTGGACGTGGTGTCGGAAGGACAGTACATAGTGGCCGGAACCAAGGTCAAGGTGGTGAGCGTGAGCGGCAACCGCATCGTCGTTCGCCCCGTCGAAGACCAAGAATAGTATCGGAGGAGAGTGTCTAATGGCGACTTTAGTCAGCAGCGTGTTCGTCCTGGTCCTGTTTATCATCGGTTTGGCCCTTTTCCTGCATTTCGTACCCCTGGGGCTGTGGATTTCGGCCATCGCGGCCGGCGTCCATGTGGGGATTTTCACTCTTATCGGCATGAGATTGCGCCGCGTTCCTCCGGCCCAGATCGTGATGCCGCTCATCAAGGCCAATAAGGCCGGTCTCGACGTGAATGTCAACCAGCTTGAGGCCCACTTCCTGGCCGGCGGCAACGTCGACCGTGTCATCGACGCCCTGATCGCCGCCCACCGGGCGCAAATCATCCTGCCGTTCGAGCGCTCGGCGGCCATCGACCTGGCCGGCCCCAATGTGCTGGAGGCGGTGCAGATGAGCGTCAACCCGAAGGTGATCGAGACGCCGTTCGTTTCCGCCGTGGCCAAGAACGGCATTGAGCTCAAGGTCAAGGCCCGCGTGACCGTTCGCGCGAACATCGACCGCCTGGTCGGCGGCGCCGGCGAGCAGACGATCATCGCCCGCGTCGGCGAGGGCATCGTCACCAGCGTCGGCTCGGCGGCCGACCATAAGGACGTGCTGGAGAATCCCGATCACATCTCGCGCACCGTCCTTTCCAAGGGCCTGGACGCCGGGACGGCGTTCGAGATCCTGTCGATCGATATCGCCGACGTGGACGTCGGGCGCAATATCGGCGCCGAGCTGATGACCGACCAGGCCGAGGCCGAGAAACGCGTCGCCCAGGCCAAGGCCGAGGAGCGCCGGGCGATGGCCGTCGCCAAGGAACAGGAAATGAAGGCGTTCACTCAAGAGATGCAGGCCAAGGTGGTGGAAGCCCAGGCCGACGTGCCCAAGGCGTTGTCCGTCGCCCTGAAGGAAGGCCGTCTCGGGGTAATGGACTACTATAATATGAACAACATCCTCGCCGACACCCAGATGCGGGAGACGATCAGCAAAGCCGGGCCGGCCGCGCCGCCGCCCAAGACCGACGACAAGAAGTAGGCGGCCGCCATGTGGGATATAGTCGTACCCATCATACTGATGCTCGTCTTCTATCTGGTGCCGGAGATCCTCAAAAAGAAACGGCGCCAGGAAGAATACAAATATCCCGAGATTCCCGGCGAGGTGCCGCCGCCCTCCGACCGCGTCCCGCCTCGCGAGGAGCGGCCGCTGCCGCCTCCGCCGGCCCGTGTGCCGGTGCCCGATATCGTGCTGCCGCCGGCGGATGATGAGCGGCCCTGGCCTGTGGCCGTCGTCCAGCGTCCGCCCGAGCCGCATGCCAAGCCCGTGGAGCCGAGCCATGTGCCGGAGGAGATGCCGGCCGCGGCGCCCGCCGCCGAGGATCGGCCGTGGGACGGGCGGCTCGATCAGGCGGCGGTGGTGAACGGCATCATTTTCGCCGAGATTATTCAGCCGCCGCGGTGCAAGCGCCCGCTGCGGAGTCCGTTCCAGCGCTAAGGTTAGCGTGTGCCGCCGGAGAGATCCGGCGGTTTGCTTTGCCCGCGGCGGGCACCAGCCTGGCGGCGGGCGCGGTCAGAGGTCCCGCCGCCAGGGATGGGCTGGCGAGTGGCGACGACCTGCCGCCTAACTACAAGCCTGTTTAAGACGGCATCAAAAAGAGCGTTATAGGCAGCGGTCACGTTAGCAACGTTGGCAGTCGCGGTTTGCTGATCGGCGATTCCGTCGCCGGCATCAAACCAGCCGGAATTGATCATGGTGGAAATTATCTGGGTGGTGTATGCGCTGGCTCGCTCATTCACGTTCATAATAATTCCCCTTTCTAAGTTTAAAGCCCGGCATAAGCCGGGCAGGCGTAGAGGCCATGGCCACGGAACATGGCCGGCGGTCCCCTCGGTATAGGATATGCGTTTCAGGCGATATGAGTTACAAATTCGGGCAAGTCGCGGGACCGCGGCGCAAGATTACGGCAGGCCTTGGAAAAGATAAAAAAATCAGGAAGATCAAGGCGCAAATAATCCCTGTTTTTTTTGTTCCCCTGCCGCGCACACTAAAAAGTGTCCGCACATTTTCCGCGGCAGCGAAAGGGGGCGTGCGCGTGAGCGATTACAAGGGCCGGCTGATTTACGCCAAGGGCACCTATGTCGAGTTTGTCGTTGCCCCGGGGCAGGATGTCGATTTCGGCGATATCCTGGTTGTGGAAGGGAAGAGCGGCGACCGGTTCTATATCCGGGCGTACGACTTCAAGGTGAAGTCGCGGTGGTCGGGGATCAACAATGTGGGCTATCTGATGAACAAAGTCGATGGCGAGGGCAAGGTGGAGAACCAGGAGGAGCTGGAGTTTTACCTCGGCGGCAACCATACCGTGAAGATCGGCATGGCCGAGCAACTTTGCTATGCCGACGGCGAGAACCGCCTGTTCAACCCCAAAACCTGCCCCGATTTCTTTTGCGAGGTGCGCGGCCTGAGCGACGCCGATACCGCGCTGCTGGCCGAGATGAAGGGCGACCTGGAGATCGGTTTTCTGAAGAGCGGCCGCGGCGTTCTCGAACTGCCGGTCGGCATTTACGGCTCCAAGGCGATAACCGAGCATATCGGCATTTTCGGCACGACCGGTTCGGGCAAGAGCAATCTGGTGAAGGTGTTGGCCGGCTCGGTTATCGATAACGGCAACTACGGGATGCTGGTTTTCGACGTCCACAACGAATATTACCGCGACCTCGCCCGCCACCCGGGGGTCAAGGACCGCCTCGCCGTCTACAACGCCAATCCCCAGGCCGACTACGCCCGCCGGCTGACGCTGAACTACGGCGAGGTCGGCCCGGAGGACATCACCGCCTGCGCAACATTCACCGAGCCGCAGTTCGACGCCATTTACAAGCTGTCGTCCGTGCTGGCTGACAACTGGGTGCGCGACGTGCTGCAGTACGATACCGCCGATCTCGTCGACGAGCTGAAGGCCAGCACCGGCCAGAAGTTCCAGTCGCCGACGATCAGCAAGATCAAGAGCATCTGCTGGAACGTGAAGAACGAGCTCAACATCGAGGAGAGCGGGCAATCGGTGGTGGGCGATATGATGGGCGAGCTCGAGCGGGGCAAGGTGGTGCTCGTCGAGCTGAAGAACGTGTCGCCGGTCGGCGAGCTGGCGCTGTCGACGCTGCTGTCGAAGAAGCTGCTCGGCCATTACGCGGCCAAGACGGAGGAGGCCCGCCGGGCTGTCAGGCCGGTCCTCATCGTGCTCGAGGAGGCCCACCGTTTCCTGGGTCGGAAGGAGCACAGCAGCAACAACGTGTTCGCCCGCCTGGTGAGCGAGGCGCGCAAGTTCAACCTCGGCCTGTGCGTGGTCGACCAGCAGCCGCGCCTGCTCGCCGACAAGGTGCTGTCGCAGCTCAACACGCTGTTCATCCTCGGGCTGGCGTCGAAGGCCGACCGCGGCAAGCTGGAGGCGATGTGCCGCAAGGACATCCTCCAGCAGCGCAACGAGATCAAGAACCTCGACTGCGGCGAGATGGTGGTGGCCACGAATTATATGCGGTTCGCGGCGCCCGTCAAGGTGCACAAGTTCGAGGATTATCTCGGCCGCCGCCACGGGGTG
>JALHDI010000143.1:0-3661 GCA_022839045.1 Sporomusaceae bacterium | reverse complement strand
AAAACTACGAATAGCCGAGGCCGTTCAGAAGCCCCCAGATGCAAGGCGGCTCCGTCGGGCGTGCAGCGACGCGTACTAGGAACGTACGCTAGCAAGCGCCCGGCGGAACAACGCCGCAGATGGGGGCTTATCAACGGCCTCAACTGTACTAAACACCAGATTACTGCAATAAATTTGTGGTATGGGGGTGAGTCTGATGCAACGCCGCCGTAAGGGCAATCTGCAAACGCTGGCCGGGCTGCTGGAGATTCCGGCCGATATCGTGCTCGACCTGCCGCGGATCACCATGCTCGGCAACAAGCAGCTGCTGGTCGAGAACCACAAGGGGATCATCGAATATAACGGCTCCCTCGTGCGCATCAAGCTCAGCCAGGGCGAGTTGAACGTGGCCGGCACCGAGCTCACCATCGGCAATTTCCAGGCCGAGCAGCTGCTTGTGGAAGGCACCGTAACGGAAATTAAGTATGAGACTTGAGGTGGTCCGAGATGCTGACACTGCGGCTGACCAACTATCTGCACGGCACCGTAAGGGTGAGAATCAGCGGCGCCATCCCGGAAAGGTTCATCAATCTATGCCTGGCACGGGGCATTTTTTTATGGGGGATTACAAAACATAACGAAGACGTGTACGCGAGCCTGCGTTTGCCCGATTTTTTTCGCATCAGGCCGCTCGCCCGGCGGAGCCATAACCGGGTGGAAGCGGTGGGGCACGCAGGCTTCCCTTTCACGCTCAAGCGCATCAGGCGGCGCAAGATGCTGGTCGTCGGGGCGGCGCTGTTTTTCGTTTTCCTCAACCTGCTGACGGCCAGGATTTGGTTCGTCGATGTCAGCGGCCACAAGGAGGTGGCCGCCGAGAGGATCACGGCGGCCGCGGCGGCCCACGGGCTGCGGCCGGGGATAGCCAAGGACGCGCTCGATATCAAGGCGGTGGAGAAGGAGTTGCTGCTGGCGTTGCCGGAGCTGGCCTGGGTGGGGGTCAATCTCACCGGGACGAGGGCGCTGATCGAGGTGGTCGAGAAGACGTTGCCCAAGGCGGAGGACAAGTCGCCGGCCCATGTCGTCGCCGCCAAGGACGGCGTGATCACCGAGGTCATCGCCATCGCCGGCCAGGCGGCGGTGAAGAAGGGTGACACCGTCAAACGCGGCGACCTGCTCATAAAAGGGTTCGCCGACGCGCCGCCGCCGGATGCTAAGGATCAGACGCCGATCATCACCGTGCCGGCCAGCTTTATCCGCGCCGCCGGGATCGTCAAGGCGAGGGTCTGGTACGAGAGTTACGGCGAGGCGGGCCTCACCCAGGAGGTCCTCCGCCGTACCGGCCGCAAGGCGGTGGCCGTTTCGCTGCGGGCCGGCGGGCGCGAGCTGGTGCTGAAAAAGGCCGCCGATCAACCCTTCCCCCGCTTCGAGACCGAGGTGGTCCACAAAAAGCTGTCCGGGGGCAGGAATAGCAATTTTGCTGTCGAATCTATCATAGATATCTTTCACGAATTGGTTGCCGAAAGGTACGAGATAACGGTCGAGCAGGCCCGCGAAATCGCCAGGGGCAAGGCGCTGGCCGCCGTCCAGGACCGCATCCCCGAGGGGGCTCAGGTGCTGGCCCGCGATGTCGCCACGCTGCAGACGGCCGAGCCCCGGTTTGTCCGCGTGAAGGTGACGGTGGAAACCGTCGAGGATATCGGGCAGACTATGAACATCAACCTGCAATAGGGAGGCATGCAGTCTTTGCCTAACGAGCACGAGGAGAGGCGGATCAAGCTGTCCGACGCCCAGGCGGCGGTGGCCATCCTCGGTCACAGCGACGAACACCTGCGCATCATCGGCGAGAATTTCGCCAGCCGCATCGTTTCCCGCGGCGATGAAGTCGTCATCACCGGCAGCAAGGCCGAGGTCGAGCTGCTGACCAAGCTTTTCAGCGAGCTGTCGTTCCTTTATCGTCAGGGCACCCAGATAACCGCCCACGATGTCCGCTACAGCGTCCGCATGGTCAAGGAGGGGCGGGAGGAGAACCTGCACCAGATGTTCGCCGACACGGTGCTGGTAACCGCCCGCGGCCGCCACATCAAGCCCAAGACGCTCGGCCAGCGCCTGTATTTGGAGGCGATCCGCAATAGCTTCATCACGATCGGAATAGGACCGGCAGGAACCGGGAAGACTTATCTTGCCGTGGCAATGGCAGTTTTTTCCTTGAAGAACAAGGAGGTCGAGCGGATCATCCTCACCCGTCCGGCTGTCGAGGCGGGGGAGAAGCTGGGGTTTTTGCCCGGCGACCTCCAGGAGAAGGTCGACCCGTATCTGCGCCCGCTGTACGACGCCATGTACGACATCTTTGGCGTCGATACTTTCCAGAAGTATATGGCCAAGAATATTATCGAGGTGGCGCCGCTGGCGTATATGCGGGGCCGCACCCTCGACGACTCCTTCATCATCCTCGACGAGGCGCAGAATACCACTCCCGAGCAGATGAAAATGTTCCTCACCAGGCTGGGATTCGGCTCGAAGATGGTCGTCACCGGCGATATCACCCAGGTCGATCTGCCGCTGGGGAATTCGTCCGGCCTGAAGCACGCCCAGGCTGTGCTGGCCGGCATCCGCGGCATCGAGACCATCCTGCTGAACGAGAGCGATGTCGTGCGGCACGAGATCGTAGGCCGCATCATCAAGGCTTATGAGCGTTACGAGGCTTCAAATCCGGGTTAGGGCACGCCCCGGCCAGTGGAGTTGAAAAAGAATGTCATCCCTTCAGAATAAACTCCGGGAATTGTTTTCCCGGCCGAACAGTTTGCATGCCAGACCGCTTTCGCGCCGTATCGTGCTGTTTATGGCGTTTTTTTCTCTGTATATGATAATCCTGTCCGCCGACTTCATCGCGGACAAGATTTCCTTCCAGGTCGGCCAAGTGAGCGACCGCGACGTCATCGCCCCCCGGTCCGTTTCCTATGTCGACCAGATCAAGACCAAGAAGCTGGAGGCGGAGGTGCTGGCCAGCGTGGCCAGCGTATACGATTTTGACGTTACGGTGGCCGCCAAGGCCGAGGAGAGCGTCAACGCCGTCTTCCGCGCCGCCAGGGCCGTCGCCGCCGACAAGACGCTGACCGAGCCCGGCAAGAAGCTCGAAAAGCTCAAGGCGACCCTGCCCCTGTCGTTGCCGGCGCCGGCCGTCGACGGGCTGGCCACCCTGGAAGAGGCTGACCTGGCCAAGGTTGAGGAGCACACCAAGAACGTCCTGCGCAAGTACCTCCAGCGCGGCATCCGCGACGACGGCCTGGACGCCGCCCGCAAGAACATCGCCCTGGATGCGGAAAGCCTTGGCCTGGGCAAGGACGGCGAGGCTGTGGTGGCCGGGCTGGCCCAGACGCTGGTCAAGCCCAATTTCGTCCTCAACGTACGCGAGACCGATAAGCGCAAACAGGCCGCCCTCGCCAGCACCGAACCGGTGCGGGAGACGGTGAAGAAGGGCCAGGTGCTGGTGCGGCGGGGCGATATCGTGACCGCCGAGCAGATTTATGCCATGGAGGAACTGGGCCTGCACCGCGGCAATATCAGCGAGGTCCGCATTTTCGGCCTGGCGATTTTCGTGCTGGTGGTCATGGGCCTTATTGTCGGTTACCTGTACAAGTTTTCTCCCGAGGTTTACGCCCAAGATCTCCATATGGTGCTGCTG
>JALHDI010000022.1 GCA_022839045.1 Sporomusaceae bacterium | reverse complement strand
TGGAGAATAATATCTCCTATTGTGCAGCAGAAGGAAGGTAATGGATATGGCGCTAGTTGTAAAAAAGTTTGGCGGCAGTTCAGTTGCGACGACGGAGAAGATAATGGCGGTGGCCCGGCGCGTCCTGGACGATAAAGAGCCGGATGACAAGGTGGTCGTGGTGGTTTCGGCAATGGGCGACACCACCGACGACCTGATCCGGATGGCTAAAGCGGTAACCGCTAAACCTTATGGCCGGGAAATGGACATGCTGCTGGCGACAGGAGAGCAGGTTTCCATCGCCCTCCTGGCGATGGCGTTTGCCTCGCTGGGTCAGCCGGCGGTATCGCTCACCGGCTTTCAGGCCGGTATCGCCACCACCAACGCCTATAACAAGGGGAAAATCAAGACGGTCAAGCCGGACAGGGTATTGGCGGAACTCGCGGCGGGGAAAATTGTCGTAGTGGCAGGTTTCCAGGGTATGACGGCCGGCGGCGACATCACCACCTTGGGACGCGGCGGCTCGGACACCACCGCGGTGGCGCTGGCCGGCGCCATGCAGGCCGATGTCTGCGAGATTTACACCGACGTCGACGGCGTGTACTCCGCCGATCCCAGGGTGGTGAAAACGGCCCGGCGAATGAAAGAGATAACCTATAACGAAATGCTGGAGATGGCCAGACTTGGAGCGGTGGTCATGCAGCCGCGCTCGGTGGAGATGGGCAAGCACTACGGGGTGCCGATACACGTCCGTTCGACCTTCAGCAGCGAGCCTGGGACAATTATCAGGGAGGGATACACTGTGGAAGAGAAAGAGTTTATCATCAGAGGCGTAACCCACGACTCCAATGTGGCCAAAGTAGCCATCCTTGGAGTGCCGGACCGCCCGGGCATCGCCTATAAGGTTTTTTCCGCCCTGGCTCAAGCCAATATCGACGTTGACATGATCGTCCAGAGCATCCGCAACGCCGATAAGAATATCAACGACATAGTCTTTACTATCGCCCAGCCGGACCTGCCGATAGCCAGGCAGATAATCGACGAGGTGGGCAAAACGATCGGTGTTATCGGCGTGGTCGTGGACGAGAATGTCGCCAAGGTATCGGTGGTGGGAGCGGGCATGTACGGCAGCCCCGGCATCGCCGCCGCTATGTTCGGCGCCCTGGCGGACGCCGGCGTGAATATCGAGGTAATCAGCACGTCGGAAATCAGCATCTCCTGCCTGATTCAGGCCGACAAGGTTAAGGAAGCCGTCGCCGCCATCCACGCCCGTTTCTTTAAAGACGAGGATAACGGCAAATAATCCGTACGTACTGGAAATAGCGCCGCGAGGCGCTATTTTTCTGCCCGAACGTTAATGTTATGTTAAATGAATAATTTGGTAATTAGGCAATGGAATTAATTACAATGGGAACAATGATAATTTCGTGAAGGAATTATGTAAATATAATAGAATAATGCTAAATATAAAAGGCTTATAATCGCAACCGACGCGGAAAAGAGATAGCGGGGTGACTACTCAGCCCGCGGAGGAAATGCGTTATAGGATAACCGGCGGCGACACGGCGGAGCCTGACAGTGAGGAAACGTGGATACTCACGCTGAGGGCTCTTCAGGAAAGCAGCGGGTTATTGGCTGGGAACATGAATTAAATCACCCGCAAAAAACTGAGGAGGCAAAAATCGATGAAAAAGAGACTGCTTTCGGCTGCTATCATGGCTGCGCTCACCATTTCCACCGCTACCGCTTTTGCCGCTCCCGTGATCACCGGCGACGCCCAGACCATGATTCAGACCACCAAAGGCAGCGGCGATTACTCTGACGCCCGCATCCGCCTGAACTTCGACTTCGACATGGGCGAAGGCATGTACGCCCACGCCCGCCTCATGGGCATCGACCAGCAGATGCAAGGCACCGGCCTGAACTACGCCGAAGCCGGCACCGGCTCCAAGGGCTCGGAAGTAAATATGGAGCAAATGTATATCGGTTCGAAGATCGGCCAGGTTGACGCCAAATTCGGCCGCCAGCCGGTTGCCGTAGGCCAGGGCATGCTCGCCGATGTCAACGGTATCCAGGGCATCTCGATGACCGGTAAAGCCGGCGACTTCAACCTCTATGGTTTCGGCGGCCGCTCCGTGAAAGATGACGTTCTCGCCGCCAGCATCGACACCAAGGTGCAAGCAGTCGATATGGGCGCAGGTTACCTGAAGCGCGAAGACAACAAATACTGGTCCGTAAACGCCGGCGGCAAGGTCGCCGACAACGTAGGCCTGACCGGTGTCTATATGAAGAACAACACCGCCAAAGCTGACGGTTACATGATTAAAGCCACCGTCGGCGAAGCGGCCAACAAGGGCGACTTCAGCTACGCAGTATCCTACCGCGATATCGAGAACAACGCTGTTGACGCTGACTGGGTAACCAACGGCGCGTTCGCCGATTCCAAGGGCGTTCGTCTCGAGGCCAAGTACAAGCCGACCAACAACACCATCCTCTGGGTATACCAGGACATCACCAAGCAATCCAGCAACCCTTCCTACAAACCGAACCAGTTCCGCGCCGAACTCGACTTCAACTTCTAAACGGCTGCCGTGCGGCCCCTTGCGGGGCCGCTTCTTTTTGCCCATTTTTTTCAATGTATGCGGCGGCTCATTTCAGCCATTCTATAAATGGGTACCCCAAATTACGCAAAGGGAGGTTTTGCTTAATGTCGAGGAGTCGGAAACCTGTTAATCCCCAGGCGCAGAAAGCTCTCGACCAGCTGAAGGTGGAAACCGCTGCCGAACTCGGCTTGCAGAATTACCAGAACACCTACAAGGGTGCCCTGACCTCGGCGGATAACGGCCGCGTCGGCGGTCACATGGTCCGCAAAATGATCGAGTCTCAGGAAAACAAATTCAGCGGCAATGCGGGCGCGCAGAGCGGCCAGCAGGGCAAATCCGGACAGACTCTTACCGGCAAGAACAATATCGGCAACTAACGAGGATTGAAGGGCAGGCCGCAAGGCCTGCTTTCCTTTTCGGGAGGATGGCACTTTTCGCGTATGTTTGCGCCGGTAGACAGGAAAATAGCGCCAGATACAGAAATGAAACAGTATCCATATCTTCAGGAGGGATTAGATGCCGAAAAAGTGGCTTAGCGAAAGTGAGGCGTTCGCGTATCTCGCAGCGAGGACGGAGGGAAGGCTGGCGACGTGCGGCGCCGACGGACAGCCTTACATAACCCCTCTCAATTATGTTTTCCACCGTGGCAACATTTATTTTCACTGCGCCCCCAAAGGGCACAAGCTCGACAACATCGCCGCCGACAGCCGCGTTTGCTTCGAAGTCAGCCAGTCAGACAACCTGGTGTTCAGCGAAAAGGTGTGCGGCTGCTCGACCCGCTACACCTCTGTGCTCGTTTTCGGAAAAGCCCGCATCGTCAACGACGCCGACGAAAAAATCGACGTCCTGAACACTCTGACCGCACGCTTTGCCGCGGGACGGCCGTTCGGGGCGGTGGACGCCGCGATGGCCGAAAGCTGTGTCGTCGTCGCCGTCAGCATCGACAAAATCAGCGGCAAGAGGAACGTCGATCCGGGCGCCGCACCCTGAGGACGGCCGGCGGTCATAGGAAAAATTATCACGGATAGACTAATAAGAATGAGGCAAAGAGGGGTGGCACCGATTGGCAACGGCACTTATAAAGAACCTTGGCCGCCATGTGGGCGAAACGGTGACTGTCCAGGGCTGGCTGTATAATTTCCGGTCTTCGGGCAAAATCTCTTTTCTGATTGTGCGCGACGGTACCGGTCTTGTGCAAGGAGTAATGGTGAAGAAAGAGGTCGGGGACGAACTGTTCGCTCTCGCCGCCACGCTGACCCAGGAGAGTTCGCTGAAGGTAACCGGCGTCGTCAGGGAGGAACCACGGGCGGTAGGCGGCCACGAACTAACCCTGACCGGTCTCGAGATTGTCAGCATCGCCCAGGAATACCCGATCACCCACAAGGAACACGGGGTCGAATTTCTTGCCGAACGGCGCCATCTCTGGCTCAGAACCCCAAAACAGACGGCGGTCATGCGCATTCGCTCCGAAATCGAGCAGGCGTTCCGCGATTTCTTTTATCAGCGCGATTTCGTGCTGGCCGACGCGCCGGTGATAACGCCGGCCGCCTGCGAGGGCACCACGACGCTGTTCGAAATCGATTATCACGGCGATAAAGCCTTCTTGTCCCAGAGCGGCCAGCTTTATAACGAGGCGACAGCCGCCGCCTTCGGGCGCGTCTACTGCTTCGGGCCCACTTTCCGGGCCGAAAAATCGAAAACCCGCCGTCACCTGATGGAGTTCTGGATGATCGAAGCGGAAATGGCCTATTTCGATATCGACGACAATATGAGGCTCCAGGAAGAAATGGTATATTACGTGATCCAGCGGGTGCTGGAACGCTGCCGTCAGGAGCTCAAGACGCTGGAGAGGGACGTAACCAGGCTGGAGGCCGTCAAGCTGCCTTTCCCGCGCATAAGCTATACCGAAGCGGTCGAACTGCTGCAGCAAGCGGGCGAGGAATTCACCTGGGGCGACGATTTCGGGGCTCCCCACGAGACGATTATCGGCAGCAATTTTGCCTCGCCCGTCTTCGTCCATCGCTATCCCACCGCTATCAAGGCGTTCTACATGAAGCCCGACCCTAACGACCCCAAAGTGGTTCTGGGAGCGGACCTCATCGCCCCGGAAGGGTACGGCGAAATGATCGGCGGCGGGCAGAGGATCGACGACCTCGCCCTTCTCGAACAGCGTCTGGGCGAACACAAGCTGCCGCGGGAGGCGTTCGAGTGGTACCTTGACCTTCGCCGCTACGGGGCCGTCCCCCATTCCGGGTTCGGTTTGGGCATCGAGCGTACGGTCGCGTGGATCTGCGGGCTCGATCATATCAGGGAGACCATTCCCTTCCCGCGGATGCTGCATAAGATGTACCCTTGATTGTATAGTGGATTTTTCTTGACCGATAGCAGGAAAAATCGCGAACGTGCCAAACGTAAAGATAATATTGGCGAAAAAGATACATGACTGATTGAGGAGGAAAATGATATGCCTTACGGTATCGCAGCTTCCCACATGGCCGGAAAATCGGCCACCGACAAAATCTTCGGCGCCGCGGCGGCAGCCAACGCCGCCAAAGCCAAAATCGGCAAAGAGAATGTCGTCGACGCCACTATCGGCGTGTTGCTGGACAACAGCGAAAAACTCGTCATCCTGCCCACGGTGGAAAAGGTCTACAAGAGCCTGCCGATGGCGGAAATCGTTCCTTACGCCGGCATCGCCGGCATGCCGGATTTTCTCGAAATGGTTCAGGTGGCCGCTTTCGCCGACAATAAACCTGAGGCTTACACCAAGGCCGTATCGACCTCCGGCGGCTCGGGTGCCATCCACCACACCATCTGGAATTACTCCGAGGTCGGCGACACCATCCTGACCCACGATTGGTACTGGGACCCGTACAGCGTCCTGTCCGACGCGCTGATGCGCAAACTGGACACCTTCGCCCTGTTTGACGACGCCGACAAGTTCAACATCAAATCCTTCGAGAGCAAAGTCAATGAACTGCTCGCCAAACAGACCAACCTCGTCGTCATTCTCAACACCCCCGCGCACAACCCGGTCGGTTACAGCCTGAGCGGCGCCGAGTGGGATCAAGTAATCGAAGTTCTCAAGAAGGCCAAACCGGACAAAAAGATCACGCTGCTCGTCGATGTCGCTTATCTGGACTACGCCGGCGAAAAGAACGAGAGCCGGGCGTTCATGAAGAAGTTCGGCGGCCTGCCGGAGAACATTCTCGTCATCATCGGCTACAGCATGTCCAAAGGCTACACCGTCTACGGCATGCGGACAGGGGCGATGATCGGCATATCCTCCAGCCAGGACGTCATAACCGAATTCGCCAACGTCAACCAGTACCTCAGCCGGGCCACCTGGTCGAACATCAACCGCGGCGCCCAGCACCTGCTGTCCGCCATATACAAGGACGTCGCCACCCAGGCGGAACTGGAAAAAGAACGGGCCTCCTTCTACAAGATGATCGCCGAACGGGCAAGCATCTTTACCGCCGAGGCCAAAGAAGCCAAGCTCAACATGTTGCCGTATATCGCCGGCTTCTTCCTGTCGATCCCGGCCAAGAACCCCGACGCCGTCTGCACCAGGCTGCACGCCGACAACATCTTCGCCGTGCCGCTCGCCAAAGGGGTACGGGTCGCCGTCTGCGCCCTGCCGGCCGGCAAGATCAAGGGTATGCCGACGAAAATCGCGCAGGCCATGGCCGAAGCGGACAAGTAAAAAACTCGGGAAGCCGGACGACGGTCCGGTTTCCTTTTTTTTCCGCTAGAGAGAAGAGGGCGCTTTGGCAATACTATCGCCAAAGGAGGCTGATGATATCCGTGGGACAATATAACGAAAACTGGATCGACGACACCCCCCTCGAATTTCCGCGGACCGGTTTCTGGATCGTCCACCTTTTCGGTGCGGTAATGCTCTTTATCCTTGGAATGCGCTTCGCCGTCCACCGCGCGCCGCTGTCGATAATGGCCTACCGCTTCATGCGCATGCTCAGGCAGCGGTGAAAAAGAAGGAGTGAACGAGACGTTCACTCCTTCTCGCTTAAGGCCGAAAAGGGAGATTATGCTGCCGCTATCTGGCATTTTTGGCATAAATCCTATATACTAATTGACAGGGAAAGTATTTACCGGCCCCCGCGCGCGCCCAGCCGGAATTCCCGGCGAATAATTGGCGGCGGGATGTATAGAATGGTTATTAAGTTGTAGTCGCAGAAATACGGGCGGTCGGCGAGCGCCGCGAAAAGGCGCGGTCCCGCCTAATCTGGAGGGGGACTCATTGGTTACAGTCCAAATCAACGGCACCAGCCGCGAATACGAAGCAGGCATGACGTTACTGGACGTCAGCCGGGATGTGGCCCACCTTTATTCCTCGCCCATCGTCGCGGCGACTATCGACAACGATGTCAAGGATTTGCAGACCGCCGTCAGGGACGGCGGTCGGATATCATTTCTCGATCTCACCAGCGAAGAGGGGATGCGCGTATATCGCCGCAGCCTGGCCTTTGTCCTGGTCGTCGCCGCCCGCGACCTTTTCCCCGCCGCCGAAGTCACCGTCGAGCACTCGCTCGGCAAAGGGGTCTACTGTGAGATCCATCTCGACCGCGAACTGATCGCGGCGGATGTCGACCGTCTCCAGGAGCGTATGCGGCAGATCGTCGCCGAGGACCGGCCGTTCGTGCGGCAGAGCATGCTGCGGGCCGACGCCATCGCCCTCTTCAGGGCCTCGGGCCAAACCGACAAGGTCAAGCTGCTCAGTCAGCTGCAGCGCGAACTCGTAAGCGTGTACTACTGCGGCGACGAGTACGACTATTTCTACGGGACGATGGTGCCGAGCACCGGTTACCTGAAGATATTCGAACTCAGGTACTATCCGCCCGGCTTCATTCTGCGCTATCCTGAGAAGGAAGCCCCCGACGTCTTGCCGCCGTACGTGGAGCAGCCGAAACTGTTCAAGGTGTTCCAGGAGGCCGAGCAGTGGGGCAAAATCCTCCGCTGCCCGTATGTGGCCAATCTCAACGAGTACATCGAGCAGGGCCAGGCAGCCGAAATCATCCGTATCGCCGAAGCCCTGCACGAGAAGAAACTGGCTCAGATCGCCGACTACATCAGCGAACACACCAGCGAGGTGCGGGTCATCCTCGTCGCCGGGCCGTCATCGTCCGGCAAGACCACCTTCGCCCAACGCCTCAACGTCCAGCTCCGGGTCAACGGCGTCAGGCCCGTGCCCATCTCTCTCGACGATTATTTCGTCGATCGCGACCATACACCCCGGGACGAGAAAGGCGACTACGACTTCGAGGCCATCGAGGCCATCGACCTCGAGCTTTTCAACGAACATCTCGTAAGGCTTCTGCGGGGCGAGCTCGTAAAATTACCCACCTACAACTTCATGTCCGGCCAGCGGGAGTACCGCGGCCGCCGCATCCAGCTCGAACCCGATCAGCCCCTTATCATCGAGGGCATCCACGGCCTCAACGAGCGTCTGACCCGCGCGGTGCCGCGGGAAAATAAGATAAAAATCTATATAAGCGCTCTCACCCAGCTTTCGATCGACAACCATAACCGCATCCCCACGACCGATACGCGGCTTATCCGCCGGATCGTGCGCGACAGCCAGTTCCGGGCCCATGACGCGCTCAAGACCCTGGAGGTATGGCCGTCGGTGCGGCGGGGCGAGGAACGCAACATCTTCCCCTTCCAGGAAGAAGCCGACATCATGTTCAACTCGGCCCTGATCTATGAGTTGGGGGTGCTACGCAACTGCGCCGAAGGACTGCTGCAGCAGATCGGCCCGGAAAGCCCGATGTATTCGGAGGCCAAACGGCTCCTTAACTTCCTGCGTTACTTCACCCTCCTCCCGGACGAGGACATTCCTGCCAATTCGATACTACGGGAGTTCGTCGGCAAAAGCTGCTTCTATAATCCGTAACAAAACCCCCTGGTGGTGGCCAGGGGGTTTTTGCTACTTCCGGTTCGCTTCGAAGAATTTCAGCGCGACGTCGGGGAAGACGGCGTAGGACAGGACATCTTCCATCGAGGCGTTGGGGTAGCCCTTCTCGGCGAGGGCCTGCTTGAGGCTCTCGAGTGATCGGCGCCGGGGTGCGGCCGTACTTGCCGCGGGCCAGGTCCTTGACCTCGCGGGGCACGTTTTTGTATCTGCCCATGATGACGTTGAAGGCCGCCATCGAACCGACGATCTGGCTGGTGGGGGTTACGAGGGGCGGGTAGCCGAGATCGGCCCGCACTTTGGGCATCTCCTCGATCAGCGCGGGGTATTTGTCGGCCATGCCCATCTCCTTCAACTGGTTGAGCAGGTTGGACATCATGCCGCCGGGGATCTGGAAGGACAGCACCTTGGTGTCGATGTCGATGGCGGTGTTGAGTTTGAAGGTTTCGGCCAGCTGCTTCTTTATGCCGCGGAAATGGTCGGCGATGGGGTACATGGTTTCCTTCTTGAGGCCGGTGTCGCGCTCATGGCCTTCGAAAGTGGCGACGATCGCCTCGGTGGCCGGTTGGGACGTGCCGAGGGCGAAGGGGGACAGCGAGCAGTCGACGATGTCGACGCCGGCTTCGGCGGCCTTGAGATAGGCCATCGACGCCATGCCGCTGGTGTAGTGGCTGTGCAGGTGGATGGGAACGCTGACCTCTGCCTTGAGGGTCTTGACCAGCTCGTAGGTGACGTAAGGCGCCAGCAGGCCGGCCATATCCTTGATGCAAATGGAGTCGGCGCCGAGGTCGACGAGGTCTTTGGCCACTTTCACGAAACTGTTTATGTCGTGGAAGGGGCTAATGGTGTACACGAAGGCTCCCTGAACGTGGGCGCCGGACTGTTTGGCGGCCCGCATGGCGGCTTCCAGGTTGCGGACGTCGTTGAGCGCGTCGAAGATGCGCATGACGCCCACGCCGTTGTCGACGGCGCGTTTGACGAATTCCGTGACGACATCGTCGGCGTAGTGGTTGTAGCCGAGAACGTTCTGGCCCCTCAGCAGCATTTGCAGGGGGGTCTTTTTCAGGTGCTTCTTGATGGTGCGCAGGCGATCCCAGGGATCCTCGTTGAGGAAGCGCAGGCAACTGTCGAAGGTGGCGCCGCCCCATGCCTCCAGCGAGAAATAGCCGATCTCGTCGAGCTGCTCCAGCATCGGGAGCATATCCGAGGTGCGCATACGGGTGGCGGCCAACGACTGGTGACCGTCACGCAGGACTGTTTCGCAGATTTTTAATGGATTCTTATTAGCCAAAATACAGCCTCCTTGATAAAAAAGTCCGCAATTAAATTAATTCTACCCTATCCTTTTCCAGCGCGCAATCGGCCGGCATGTATACATTAGGTCCGGTCGAGTTTACGGGCCAGCAGGGTGGCGATGGGGCCCTCCCCGGTAAGCATGGGTGTGCCGGGCTCGTGGCTCAGTCGGGCGAGGATGGAGTACACCTGGGGGTTTTCCGGGGGAATATGGCTGGCGGAGGTTTCCGAATAAGCGTTGACATGGCGGGTACCCTCCTCCGGCGGCAGGATGCGCCCCGGTCCGCCGACGCAGCCGCCCTTACAGGCCATGCCTTCGACAAAGTTGGCCGCGAAGTCGCCCCCTTTCAATTCCTCGAGCATTTTTTGGCAGTCGGGGATGCCGTCGACCTGACGGGCTGTGAACTTTTCCGCCCGCCTGGGGATGAGCTTGGCGAGGGTGGCAGCCACAGCGGCGCTTACGCCGCCGGTGCGGCCGTAGAGCCGGCCGCCCCACGATGCCTGGGAGTTCTCTTCGTCCGGCTGGTCGGCGGGGTCGATCCCGGTGGCTGCGAAGATGGCGGTAAGCTCCTGAAAGGTGAGGACGAAATCGACGGCGCCGCTGAGGCCGGGGAGAACGGCTTCCGATTTCTTGGCGACGCAGGGGCCGATGAAGACCACCTTGGCGTCGGGCTCGAACGCCTTGATGACCCGCGCTGAGGCCACCATCGGCGAAACGGACGGGGAAATGTGGGCCAGGAGTTCGGGGAACCTGTTCTCGATGAGCTTTATCCACACGGGGCAGCAGCAGCTGGTGATGAGAAAGTCCTGTTCCGTCTGAACATGCTCGTCGTACTCGAAGCATTCCTTCATCGTGATGAGGTCGGCGTAGAGGGCGGTCTCCACCATCTCGGCGAAGCCGATCTTCAGCAGGGCCGACCGCAGTTTGCCTGGGGTGACGGCCGGGCCGAACTGGCCGGCGAAGGCGGGGGCGACCGAGGCGTACACCGGCTGGTTTTTCTGGCGGAGAAGCTCGATGAGGGGAACGAAATTGGACTTCTCGGCCAACGCGCCGAAAGAACACGCTTCCACGCAGTGACCTTCGCCGAGGCAGCGCGCGTGGTCGATCCGCACCCGGTCGAACTCGTCGCGGCTGATGGCCCCCACCGGGCAAACCCGTTGGCAGTTCCGGTCGTCGGCCGCGCAGCTCTGGCAGGCGCCGGGATTGGCGATGACGAACGGCTCGCTGGCCATACCCATCAGGGCTTCTTCGTCATGTTCGCCGATGACCGTGTCGCTGTCGTGGGGGGCGAGGCCCATGGCGATGCGGATTTGGTTGGCAACCTGACGGCGAGTGACCCGGTCGGCGAACTCGTCGTGAACCATGCGGCAGATATCCTCGCGCCGTTCGAAGAGCTTCCCCTCCCAGGCGGCCTTGGCCACCTGGTAGAGGATGCGGGGCCTGATGTTGAGGGTGGTGGACCGTATAGGCATGTTAATCACCTCGGCATAAACAATTTGTAAGTATTATTAGTTTATTTATGCCAGGCTTACTCGTTTTCCTGTTTTTTTTCGCAGCTTCGCTCCGTTATTGGCGGAAAATGCGCCATCAGTGAAAGCGTGCCGATATCATCGATATCAACACGCTTTTCCCGTAGCCGTATCAGCTTTCTTTCCCATGATGCCGGGAACAAATGCCTGGAAGGCTGCTTGCGGACCGTACAAGGCCCCGGGTCGAGCGTGCTGGATAATGTATACGTGTATACAAAAATTATGCCACAGGCCAAATCGGAAAGTCAATAAAAATATTCCAAAATTCGGAATATGACACAAAACCTCATCTGCCGACAGATAAAAACAACCGCGGCTGTTTCGGCCGCGGTTGCTGGTGCGGGCTTTTTCACTTGTTGACGAGATGGCAGGCCACGAAATGGTTTCCGCGGGCAAGGAGCGGCGGGGCCTCGATCCGGCAGCGGTCGAAAGCACGGGGGCAGCGGGTATGGAATTTGCATCCGGGCGGCGGGTTGAGGGGACTGGGAACGTCGCCGCCTAGGACGATGCGGCGGCCCTTTTCCGCTAAGGGGTCGGGGATGGGAATGGCGGACAGGAGCGCCTGGGTATATGGATGCTGGGGGTTGGTGTACAGCTCGTCGACCGGGGCGATTTCGGCCAGCGTGCCGAGGTACATGACGGCTACGCGCCTGCTGATATGCCTTATCATCGAAAGGTCATGGGCGACGAAGAGGTAGGTGAGTCCGTATTCCGCCTGCAAATCCTGCAGCAGGTTGACGACCTGGGCCTGGATCGACACGTCGAGGGCGGAGATGGGTTCGTCGCAGACGAGAAATTCTGGCCCGACGGCGAGGGCCCGGGCAATGCCGACCCGTTGGCGTTGGCCGCCACTGAATTCGTGCGGGAAGCGGTTGGCATGCTCGGCGCTGAGGCCGACCTGATCGAGCAGGTGCACGATGCGGTCCCGGCGTTCGCTGCCGGTGGCGAGGCCGTGGATATCGAGCGGCTCGCCGACGATGTCGCCGACCGTCATGCGGGGATTCAGCGACGCGTAGGGGTCCTGGAATATCATCTGGACGCGGCGGCGGAACTGGTCGCCTTCCGCGCCGGCAAGGGCGGCGTGAATGTCCTGGCCGCGGAAGAGGACCTTGCCGGCGGTGGGAGTATAGAGGCCCACAAGGGTGCGGGCGACGGTCGATTTGCCGCAGCCGGTCTCACCCACAAGACCGAGCGTTTCCCCCGCGGCGACGGCAAAGCTGACATTTTCGACCGCTTTGACGACCGCACGCGGCGCTCCCAGAAGGGTGCGGTCGGTGACAAAAAATTTGCTGAGGTTGTTGACTTCGATCAGGGGCGCGCTCATGCCGGCAGACCCTCCTTCGCCGCCCGGGCGGGCAGGGTGCGGGGACAGTCGGGGTGGGACAGCCAGCAGCGGCTCAGGTGATCTTGCCCGGCCGGGAAAAGGGGCGGCGCTTCGCCGCAGGCTTTCATCGCGAAGCGGCAGCGGGGCGCGAAGGCGCAGCCGGCCGGCGGCACCATCAGGTCGGGCGGCTGGCCGTCGATCGACGTGAGGCGCGAACGGACGGCGTCGAGCCGCGGCACCGAGTCGAGGAGACCGAGGGTGTACGGGTGGCGGGGCCGGGCGAAAAGGGCGGCGGCCGGGGCGGCCTCGACGATCTGGCCGGCGTACATGACGAGGACCCGCTCGCACAGGCCGGCGACCACGCCGAGATCGTGGGAGATGAGGATGATGGCCGTGCCCAGTTCGCTGTTGAGCTTTTTCATCAGATCGATTATTTGGGCCTGGATGGTGACGTCGAGCGCGGTGGTGGGTTCGTCGGCGATCAGGATGCGGGGATTCATGGCCAGGGCCATGGCGATCATGGCCCGCTGGCGCATGCCGCCGCTGAGCTGGTGCGGATACTGGCGCAGGCGCACCTCGGGGGAGGGGATGCCCACCAGGCGGAGCATGGCGACGGCCCGCTCGGCGGCCTCTGCGCCGCTCAACCGCTGGTGGGTCGTGAAGCATTCGGTAAGCTGGCTGCCGACCGTCAGCACCGGGTTGAGCGCTGTCATCGGGTCCTGGAAGATCATGCTGATGGCGTTGCCTCTCAGCTTGCAGAGCGCCTTCTCGTCCATGCCGGCGATGTCCTCGCCGGCGAACAGGATGCGGCCGGCGGCGATTTCCCCCGGCGGCGTCGGGATAAGCCCCAGCAGCGAGCTGGCGGTGACGCTTTTGCCGCAGCCCGACTCGCCCACGATGCCGAGAATCTCCCCTGCGGACAGGGTGAAGCTGACGTCGCGGACGGCCTGGACGGTGCCGGCGTAAGTATGGAATTTGACGGTCAGGTTTTCAACGCTGAGGAGCGGCTGCATCTGGCACCTCCTGTCCTATTTGCGCATCCGCGGGTCGAGGGCGTCGCGGAGCCCGTCGCCGAGGAAGTTGAAGGCGAGCATGGTGACGCTGATGGCCAGCGCCGGGTAAAGAAGCTGGAAGGGATAGGAGCGCAGGCCGGCGAGGCTCTCCGACGCCAGCACGCCCCAACTGGCCATGGGGGCGGAAACGCCTAGGCCGATGAAGCTGAGGAATGCTTCGGTGAAAATGGCTTCCGGGATGGAGAGGGTGAGGGTGACGATGATCGGCCCCATGCTGTTGGGGACGAGGTGGCGGAGGATTATGCGCCGCGGGCCGGCGCCCACGAGGCGCGCGGCCAGCACGTATTCCTGCTCCTTGATCGCCAGCACCTGGCCGCGGACGATGCGGGCCATGCCCAGCCAGTAGACCAGCCCGAGGGCGATGAAGATGTTGGTGAGCCCGGGCTTGAGGACGACCATCAGCAATATGACGAAGAGCAGCAGCGGGATGCCGTACAGGATATCGACGAGACGCATCATCACGCTGTCCACCCGGCCGCCGAAGTAGCCGGATACGCCGCCGTAGACGACGCCGATCGTCAGGTTTATCAGGCTGGCGACGACGCCGATGGACAGCGAGATGCGGGCGCCGTAAAGCACGCGGGTCAAAAGGTCGCGGCCGAGGTTGTCGGTGCCGAACCAGTGCTGCGCGGAGGGCGGTTGGTTGGCCTCGGACAGCACCTGGTCGGAATAGGAATAGGGGGAGAAGAGCGGGCCGACGGCGGCCATCAGGGCGATGAAAACAATAACGGCGAGACCGGCCATGGCCAGCTTGTTTTCCTTAAGACGCCGCCAGGCGTCCTGCCAGTAGGTGGTAGCCGGGCGGGCGGGGCCGGCGGCGGAGGCGGCGGTGCCGACGGGGGTGAAGTCGGGGGCTGCGGCCACGGCTATTCCCCCTTTCCGCCGCCGAGCTTGATACGGGGGTCAAGCCAGGCGTAGGCGACATCGACGAGGAAGTTGAGAACTACGAGCAGGGTGCTGTAGAAAATAGTGATGCCGAGGATCACGGTGTAGTCGCGGTTATAGATGCTGGTCACGAAGTGGCGACCGAGCCCGGGGATGGCGAAAATCGATTCGATGACGAAGCTGCCGGTCAGGATGGCGGCTATCAGCGGGCCGAGATAAGTGACGACCGGGATGAGGGCGTTTTTCAGGGCGTGGCGCCAGACGACGACGAACGAGGTAAGGCCCTTGGCACGGGCGGTGCGGATGAAGTCGAGGCTCAGCACCTCCAGCATGCTTGACCGGGTGAGGCGGGCGATGAACGCCATCGGGAAGGCGGCCAGGGCCAGCGCCGGCAGGACGACGTATTCGGGGCCGCCCCACATGGCGGCGGGAAAGAGTTCGAGCTTGAGGGCGAACACGTAGATGAAGAGCGTGGCGAGGATGAACCCGGGTACCGAGATGCCGATGGTGGCGGCGAACATGCACAGGTAATCGGGCCAGCGGTTCCGGCGGAGGGCGGCGATCACCCCCATGGGGATGCCGCAGGCCACGGCGACAGCCACGGCGGTCAGGCCGAGCTCGGCCGAGACCGGGAAGCTTTCGGCGATGATATCGTTTACGGTACGCGCCTCGTACTTGAAGGAGGGGCCGAGGTCGCCGCGCGCGACGTTGGCGAGATAATCGGTATACTGCTTGAAGAGGGGGTCATTGAGATGATAGCGTTCGTTGAGATTTTTCAGCACCGCTTCCGGCAGGTTCTTCTCGGCGGTGAAGGGTCCGCCGGGAATGGCGTGCATCAGAACGAAGGTGGTGGTGGTGATGATGAACAGCACGAGCAGCATCGACAGGAAACGGCTGACGGTATACTGCAGCAAAGGGGCTGACCTCCTCTTGCGGTTATCTATTTACCTTGTTCTCTGTCAGCGCCGTTTATCCTCGTGGTCCTGCGACATGTATTTTATTACAGGACGCCGCTCCCGGGGAAAAAGAACGCCACGCCCTGGGCGGCGTGGCGTCGGCGAGGCCGGTTTATTCCACGTAGGCTTCCTTGAAGTAAAATACGCCGGTGATCGAGCGCACATAGCCCTTGACGTTCGGTTTGACGAGGACGGCGTTGGTGTAAAAGTAAATAGGCGCCAGGACGGCATCGTCCATGAGGAGCTTTTCCGCCTGATGCATAAGCTTCATCCGCGCAGCCTGGTCGTTCGTCTCTTTGGCCCGCCTGACGAGCTCCTCGTATGCCGGGTTGTTATATTGGGCGTCGTTGTTGCCGCTATCGCTCGTGAACATATCGATGAAGGTCATCGGGTCGAGGTAGTCGCCGGTCCAGCCGTGGCGGGCCACCTGATAGTCGCCCTTGGTGCGGGAATTGATGAACACCTTCCACTCCTGGTTGGCGAGGGCGACGCTGACGCCGAGGTTCTTGCGCCACATCTCCTGGACCGCCTCGGCGATCGCTTTGTGGCCTTCGCTGGTGTTGTAAATGAGCGTAACGGGCGGCAGCCCCTTGCCGCCGGGATAGCCGGCTTCGGCCAGCAGCCTCTGGGCTGTCGCCACATCGTTGTCGGCGAAGAAATCGCCGCCGGCCCGGCGGAAGTCGCTGCCCGGCGCCGCGTCGGCCAGGCCGGGCGGCACCCAGGCCATGGCCGGCTGCTGGCCGGCCCGGGTCACGTTCTTGACGATGGCGGCGCGGTCGATGGCGAGGGTGAAAGCCTTGCGCACCTTGACGTCGTCGAAAGGCGGCTTGGTCACGTTGAAACAATAGAAATAGGTAGCGAGGAGGGGGGTTATCTTGAGCTTGCCTTCCTTGAGGAGGCGGGGGATCTCGCTCGGGGGAACGTTGCCGCCGAGATCGATCTGGTTATTCTCGAACATGGCCAGTTCGGTGGTGGCGCTGTCGGTGAGAATGAACTCCATCTTGGGCATCTTGACCTTGGCCGCGTCCCAGTAATGCTCGTTCTTGGCGAACTCCAGCCTGCTGTTGTGGACCCAGGCGGTCACCTTGAAAGGCCCGTTGCCGATCAGCGTCTTGGGGTCGGCTGCCCATTTATCGTTGGCGGCGGCCGTTTTCCGGTGCACCGGGTAGTAGGTATGAAAGGCGGTGAGGGTGAGGAAATAGGGGGTGGGCTTTTCCAACGTCACCTTAAGGGTACGGTCGTCGACAGCCCTAACGCCGACGGCGTCGGCATTCGCCTGTCCTTTGTTGTAGCTCTCGCCGTTCTTGAGGTAAAAGAGTTGGTAGGCATACTTGGCGCCCAGGGCGGGGCTGAGGGTCGACTTCCAGGCATACTCGAAATCGTGAGCGGTCACCGGATCGCCGTTCGACCATTTGGCGTTGGCGCGCAGTGTGAAGGTGTAAGTGAGGCCGTCGGGCGACACCTCCCACTTTTCGGCTACGCCGGCCACCGGCGCGTCCTTGTCGTTCAGCACCGTGAGGCCCTCGAAGATCTGCGCTTCGACGATCGCCTCTGGCGAGCCTGTCGACTTGCGGGGATCGAGGGTTTCGGGCTCGGTGCCCGCCGAGTAGCGCAGGTACTTGCCGGCAGGCTTGGTGGCCGTGGCGCAGCCGGCTACCGTCGAAGCCGCTAGTGCGAGCACTATTGTCAGGATGATTAACTTGTTCCGCAACTTTACTCCCCCTACCCTGGCTTTTCCTCTATTATTCTCTGACTGGCGCTTTTTCCCTCCTTGGAAAATGCAGCCGCCCCATAGGAAAGCCGCAGGCTGTAAACCTGCGGCCTCGAGGTGCTAACGCTCCTTTATACCAGAGGCGTGCTGACCACCCTGTTCCTGCCGCCCTGCTTCGCCTGATAAAGGGCGCTGTCGGCGACGGCGATGAAGCCGGCGGGGTCGGGCGGCGCGGTATTCACGGCCGGATCGTAGGTCGCCACGCCCAGGCTGGCCGTTATGCGGGCAGTGTAAGTGCCGACGTTGTCCGGGAATGCGCCTGCCTCCACCGTCCGGCGGATCTTCTCGGCGAGGGCGGTGGCTTCGGTGGCGCCGCATTCCGGCAGGATGACGGAGAACTCCTCGCCGCCGTACCGGGCCGGAAAATCGATCGTCCGGGTATTCTGGCGGAGGATATCCCCCAACTGGGCCAGCAGCTTGTCGCCGGTAGGGTGGCCGTAAGTGTCGTTGTACGTCTTGAACTTGTCAAGGTCGAGCATGATGAGGCTCAGAGGGCGTTTGAGGGTGGAGGCCCGCCGCAGTTCGGCGTCCAGGAACATATCGAAGTTGCGGCGGTTGGCAAGGCCGGTGAGGCCGTCGGACAGGGCCATGGCCTTCACCTGGTTGTACAGGCTGGCCTTCTCCAGACCGAGGGCGATCTGCTGCGCCACAAGGGTGGCGAAGGGGCTGCGTTCGAACCTTTCCGGATTGACGCGCCGCCGCCAGCCGAGCAGGATGAGACCGAGCAGGCGGTTGTTCACCGGCAGAGGCATCACCATTACCGGCCCCGTAGCCCCGTCGCACAACCCCTTTAACGGCGGCGAATCTCCCGACGGCAGCATGGTAGGGGTCATGGTGGCTACGAGCGTCTCGAGCTCGGGATAAGAGCCCAGTTCGATGTCGGCCGGCCGGAAGCTAAGTCCCGCGGCTGCCTTGAAGACCAGCGACTCGTTGCTCTGGCTGTCGGCAAGAAAGGCGAGCGCGAATTCGGCCTCGAGAGCCTGGGCGGCGTAAGGCAGACATTGCTCGAGAATGGTATCGGGGTCGACGGTGGTAGCCGACGCCTGCGCGATCCTGTACAGGTACTGTTCCTCGTCGAGACGGGCTTTGGTCTGCTCGTGGAGGGTCGCGCCGGCCACCGCCGCGCCGGCGTGATAACCGAGCGCTTTGAGAAGGAGCACATCCCGCTGGGTGAAGGCGCCTTTTTCGCTGGAGTATGCTTCGACGACGCCGATTATTTCGTGATCGTTGACCAACGGGGCGGCGATGACGGACCGGATGCTCGTGAAAACCAGCTGTGGCCGGAACAGCTCCGGCTGGAGCAATAGATCGTCGACGGTTAGGGCGGTCTGCGTCTCGCACACCTGGGCAGCTACGCTGTCCTTGAGCGGCAGGTAATCCGGCGGCGTATTCATGCCATACGTCGCCGACACCTTCAGGGCGGAGCGGTCCTCGTTGAAGAGGGCGATGGCACATTGCCGGGCCTTCATCATGTCGGCGACCATGTCGGCGATGGCGTCGAGGGTCTCACGGAGATTCAACTGGGAAGATATTATCATCCCCACGTTGGCAAGGATATCCTCGAACATATTGCGCTGCTCTTCAGATTCCCGGAACAGTCGGGCGTTATTTTCCGCCAACTGCTCCATATCCTCCTTCATCGCCATGGCGTCCGCGAACGGCTGGCGAATGAGGACAACGTACAGGGTCCGCAGGATGTAGAGGTTGGCGAGGGCCGCGAAGAGATGGGCCGCGATATTGAGGCTCTCCGGGGAGTGGCCAGCGACCCCGAAGCTCAGATCGGCCAGCGCCCCGAAGAGCACCGCGGTATGTGGCAGAATGCCCACATGATTAGTCCGTCTGCCGAGAAGAATAATTAATGTCGCGACGTTCGCGGCGCAGGACACGTATAGGCTATAAACGGCAACCGGATGGTCGGAGCTGTCGATATTATAGAGGTAAGGCCAAAAGTCAGGGGCGATGAAGATATCGGCCACCAGGCCGCTAACGGCCACCAGGGTGCCGCAAAGGAGAGATCCCCTGGAAGAAAGCTGGCAGGAGGGGCCGTTGCGGTCGAGCAAGGTGATGCCCGCCAGCATGCCAAACGACCACACGAGTCGCGAGAACAGCCAGGCTGTCACCCATACGTGGCCGGACTCCCCGCCCGCAACAGGCAATCTCGGGTACGCAATCAAGTGGACGAGGGTAAGAATGACCGAACTTAGGACCACCAGGCTGACAACGGCGATGCTGATGCGGATCGGGCCGGTGCTGTACCAGGCGATGAAAAAAACGACGCAGCCGAAGGCGATGCTGCTAACCTCCAGAATGGTGTGCAGCCCGACTATCCGTGGAGCTTCCAGCGTGAGCGAAGTCAGTCCTCCGAAAATCAGAAAACCGAACAGTCCTGCGACGATAAACAAGATGGCCCGTCTGGCGCCGACGGGGCTGGAAGTTTGCATGGCCAAGACGATACCCTCCCTTGAAGAGTTTACGATAATCTGCTTCTGTTATATGATATGCGGCCAACGCCCCCGGGGTTTGGCGAAGGAGGCTATGAAGTGGAGAAAGTTTGCCCGGTATGCAACGGCCTCACCGCGGTAACGGCGCTTTGCCCGCGCTGCGGCCGGCCGCTTGCTGACGGCGGAGCGCTGGAAAATTATTTCGGGCCGTACAGTCCTTACATGGATGTGGCGTCTTTGCAGCAGGGCGTTCCAAACACCCACTGCGTACACCTGCTCTACTGTCCGGGGTGCGGATACGATGTCCGGGCGGCATGGGAAACGGTAACGGTATAAGCAAGCTTTTTAGGCCGGACGTTTTAGCGAGGCCTATGGATAAAGATATTGCCGACGTCGAAAACTATCAAAAAAGAAAGAGGTGATTTTGTGTCAACAGTCAATCCTCTCGTCAAGTGCAGCGTTGACCAGTGCACGCACTGGATGCCGGGCGATCAGTGCATGGCGGCGAAAATCGCCATATACAATGACGAACGTGGCGGAGCTTCGCGTTCGTCGGCCGACACCCAATGCAAATCCTTCCACGCCGGCAAGGGGATCGGCGACTACGTCGGGGCGCTGCACAACGCCAACGTCGGCGGGACGGTAAAGGCGGCCTTCGCCGAAGGGACCCAAATCACGCCGTCGGTCGAGTGCTATGTGGACAGCTGCCAATACTGGGAGAAAGGAAACTATTGTCACGCATCCGCCATCAAGGTCCAAGGGCCGTATGCGGCGAAAACGGTCGATACCGACTGCGAGACATTCAAACCGCGGTAAAAAAAGAGCCGGGACATAAGTCCCGGCTCTTTCCCGGCCATTCTTAATACTGTTTGTCGTCACTCCGCCGCGGCTGCGGGCGGCCGGTTAGTGGGCGTGGAAGCGGGGATGGCCAAAGTCAGCGGGATCGCGGCCGCCAGGGGAGCGAGCGACCAAAGCAGGGCGGCCGACAGGCCGACTTGGTCAGCGAGGGCGCCGGTGATAGCGACCCCGACCCCGCCGAGCCCGAAGGCCAGACCCATCATCATTCCCGAAGCCATCGCCGCGTTGCCGGGGATCATTTCCTGGGCCCACACGATGGAAGAAGGAAGGGTGCCCTGCATGGCGGCCCCGCTGATCGCCAGCATGGCCCACGCCAGCAGGTCGATTTCCGGACTGCGGAGAAAAATAAACATCGCCGGCAGACAAACCGCCAGGCAGCCGATAATGCAGGCCTTGCGCCCGAATCTGTCGCCAAGCGCGCCGCCGACGAAGGCGCCTACGGCGCCGCCCAGGAGATAAGCGGTCAGAAGTCCGCCCGCGAGGGCGGGCGAATGGCCCTGCTGGACCAGCCAGACAGCGAGGAAGTTGGGCAGGGCCATCTGCGACCAGGAGCGCAGGGCCATCACGGCGTTAAGCTTCAGCAGGCTCACCGATTTGTACCAGACGACGCCTTCGCCGGCGGGCAGGACCGGCGGCGTCAGGTTGATGCGGTGCAGACGGGAAAAATAGTAGGCCGCGGCCAGAAGAACGGCGGGTACGACAAGCCAGGGAAGGCTGCCGGCCCCAAAGGCGAGCAGCCAGTAAATCACGATCGCCGGCGCCAGGCCGAAGCCGATGTTGCCGCCGCCGATGAAGATCGACATCGCCAGCCCCCGCTTATCCGGCGCGGTCACCTTGTTGACCAGGCTGGAAGCCAGGGGATGGAACACCGACGAACCCAGCCCGGCAAAGGCCACAAAAGCGACCAGGACGGCATAGCTGGGGGCGAAGGTGCTGAAACAAATAGTGAGGGCGCTGGCGGGCAGCGTGACGAGGATCAGCCAGGTATAGCCGCGTCTGTCGATATAGTAGCCGCACAGGGGTTGGAGGATGCAGGAAGTGAAGGAGTAGACCATGACGAGTAAGCCGCCGGCGGTAAGGGACAGCCCCAGGCTGGACAGCAGCACCGGCAGCAGGGCGGGCAGGAAGTTGCTGTAGAAATCGCTGAAAAAATGGCCGAGAGTCAGCAAGGTCAGAGGAGAGGCACACGTTCGGGATTGCGACACGGGCGGCACCTCTTTCGCTTTTTGGCCCCTGGCGGCATATGATGGAGTAGCCGGCGGCGAGCCGCCCACGGGCCGAGAAATACGGGCGAATATTATCGGCGGCCGCGTTCAGTGCTTATGGTGGCAGCCGCAGTCGCAGCCCTCGGGGTGGGAATGCTTGACCGCGTCGTCCAGCGCGGCCTTGACCTGGCTCTTGACATGGTCGATGTAAAGGCGGCGGAGCTTGGCCTGCTTGGCCTTTTCCTCCTCGGTCAGAGACCCCTCGCGCTGTTTGCGGGCCAACTCGTTGATACGGGCGATGACTTCCGGAGTAATCACTGCGTTTCACCTCGGTATTTCCAAATCATGTCTAATACTAACAAATTCTCGGCCGGTGCGCAAGCGGCGGGCCGGGGCGACACAGGCGGTGAGAGGATATGCACGACCTGATAATAATCGGCGGCGGGCCGGCCGGGATGACGGCCGCGGTTTACGCCGCCCGCAATCAGCGGGCCGGAACTGATCGGCAAATTCGAAGAACACGTCAAGCGCTATCCGACGAATATCGTTTACGAAGAAGTCACCAGGCTGGAACGATCAGCCGACGGCACCTTCCTCGTGCGCTGCGGCGACAAGGAATACCGGGCCAAAACGGTGATAGTCGCCTCCGGCAAGCGGCCCCGGCGACTCGGCGTTCCGGGGGAAACGGAATATACCGGACGCGGGGTCGGCTACTGCGCCACCTGCGACGGACCGCTGTACGCCGGCAAGGCGGTGGCGGTCGTGGGGGGCGGCAACTCCGCCCTGCAAGCGGCCATCGAACTGGCCGCCATCGCCAGCGAGGTCTATCTCGTCGTGCGCAGCCGGTTCAAGGCCGATCCGGTCGTCGTCGGGAAACTGGAGGCCTCCAGGAAGGTTCAGGTCTTGCGGGGCTATGTCGCCCGAGGCATCTACGGCGGCGACACGGTCGAAAAATTCGTGGTGGCCGCCGGCGACGGGAAGGAAAGGGAACTGGCGGTCCAGGGGGTATTCGTGGAGATCGGCCTCGACCCCAACACCGAGTTCGCCGCCGGCGTAGCCGACTTCAACAAATACAAGGAAGTAGTGGTGGATTGCCGCACGGCGACAGGTGTGCCTGGGCTGTTCGCCGCCGGGGATGTGGCCAGCGGGCCGGACAAACAGATCATCATCGCCGCCGGCGACGGCGCCAAGGCGGCACTGGTGGCGTACGAGTATCTGCTCCACAACTATTAACGGGAAACGCGCCCTGAGGGCGCGTTTTTTCCTTTAAACCGCCATCACGACAGCAGGATTTTTTGTTCCGTTTCCGAATACCAATATATTGTATGGACTAACTTAATATAAGCCTGCCAATATTGACATCTGGGGTATATTCACTACAAAATCGCAGCCTTGTTCCGAGGCTGCTTTTTGTGGAAGGTGTTGCATAAATATTATATAGACTGTATATTTATTCCGAGGAAGGTGATGGCATGTTCGAATACCATGAGCCGCAATCGCTGGCCGAGGTCACTTCGCTGCTCGCCGCTTACGGCGAGGCGGCCCGGGTACTGGCCGGCGGGACCGACCTTCTGGTGCAGATGCGCAAGGGTCGACACCAGCCACGCCACCTGCTGAATATCAAGACCGTCCCCGGGCTCGATCAGATAAGCGTCGCCGAAGACTGCGCGGAAATTGGCGCGGCCGTGACGCTCCACGACGCGGAGAAGTTTCTGTCCGCCTACCCCGAATACGACGTGCTCTGCCAGGCGATGCACAGCGTGGCCTCCTGCCAGATCCGCAACCGGGCGACCCTGACGGGCAACGTCTGCAACGCCTCGCCGGCCGCCGACACCGTGCCGGCGTTGGTCGTGCTTAGCGCCAACGTTAAAATCCACGGCACCCACGGCGACCGCCTCGTGCCGGTGGAGCGCTTCCTCACCGGGCCTGGCCGCACCGTCCTGCTCACCGGCGAGGTGGTGAGCGCCATCGTGCTGCCGCGGATAAACGGCGGGGCAAGGGGCGTTTTCCTCCGCAAGGCCCGCCGCCCGTCGCTCGATCTGGCGACCGCCAACATCGCCGTATACGCCGCGGGGGGGAGCTACCGCATCGCCCTCGGCGCTGTAGGGCCGACCGTTATCCGGGTCCGCGAGGCCGAGCGCCTGCTCGCCCGCCAGGGCCTTACGGCGTCCTCCGCGGCCGAGGCGGCCCGTTTCGCCAGGCTGGCGGCCAGGCCGATAACCGACGTGCGCGGCTCGGACGAATACCGGCTCGAACTGGTGGCCGCCCTGACCGAGCAGGCGCTGCTGACGCTGGCCGGAGAGGTGAGGGCATGAAGACGATAACCCTGACCGTCAACGGCCGGCCGGAAAAACTGACCCTGGCACCCCACCGCACGTTGCTCGACGTGCTGCGCGAGGATCTCGGCCTTACGGGCGCCAAGCGCGGCTGTGAAGCCGGGGAGTGCGGAGCCTGCACCGTCATCTTGAGCGGCAGGCCGGTCAACTCCTGCCTAGTGCTGGCGGTGGAGCTCGACGGCGCCGAAGTGCTGACAATCGAAGGCCTCGGCGGACCCGCGGGGCTCGACCCGCTGCAGCGGGCCTTTGTCGATAATTTCGCCCTCCAGTGCGGCTACTGCACCCCGGGAATGATTCTCATGGGCAAGGCGCTGCTGGCCCAAAATCCCCGCCCCAGCGAGGACGAGGTCAAGGAATTCATCAGCGGCAACCTTTGCCGCTGCACCGGTTACGAGAATATCGTCAAAGCGATTATGGCCGTTGCCGCAGGAGGTGAGCAGGATGGCTGAACACCGGGTACTCGGTAAAAGCGTGCCGCGCCAGGATGCGGTCGATAAGGTCACCGGTACGGCGCAGTTCGTCGACGACATCCAGTTCGGTCCCACCCTGCTCCATGTCAAGATTCTCCGC
Organism: Sporomusaceae bacterium; assembly: GCA_022839045.1. The sequence continues at coordinate 44,369 of JALHDI010000022.1, read as the reverse complement.
AGTCCCCACCCGCACGCGCGGATAATCGCCATCGATACCGCCGAAGCCGAAAAGGTGCCGGGGGTGAAGGCCATCGTCACCGGCCGTGACTGCCGGAATTATATCGGACTCTATCTGGCCGACCGGACGGTCTACGCCACCGATAAAGTCCGCTTCGTCGGCGAGCCGGTCGCGGGCGTCGCCGCCGCCAGCGTAGCGGCCGCCAGCGAAGCGGTCGGCCTCATAAAAGTCGAATACGAGCCTCTGTCGGGCGTGTTCGATCCGGTATCGGGCGCTCTCGGCCGCGAAGGCCTGGTGCACGAGACCCCGGAGTCCGGCGACCTATGGTGGCAGGGTCTGCCCTGCATCACCACCAAGGCGCCCGGGGCGCTGCTCCACGAACACCTCGGCGAATACCAGTGCGCGCCCTTCATCCATCCCGTGCCCGGCACCAATATCTCCAATCATTTCAAGCTGCGCAAGGGGGATGTGGAGCGGGGCTTCGCCGCGGCCGACGTCGTCGTGGAGAACGTCTACACCTTGCCCCATATCCAGCACTCCCAGATCGAGCCCCACGCGGCGGTCGCCCACGTCGACCGGGCCGGCAAGGTGACGCTCTGGGCTTCCAGCCAGTCGCCCAACGCGGTCCGCAAACTCATCGCCACTGCCTTCGAACTGCCGATGAACAAAATCCGCGTTATCACCCCCTATGTGGGCGGCGGCTTCGGCGGCAAGGCCGGGGTGACCTGCGAGGCGCTCGTTGTGCCCCTCGCCATGCGGCTGCCCGGCTATCACGTCAAACTGACGCTGACCCGCGAGGAGGTCTTCCAGGCCACCTTCGTCCGCCAGGGCCTGGTGGCCAGGCTCAAGACGGGGGCGGACAAAACCGGGCGCCTTGTCGCCATGGAGGCCGAACTCTACTGGGACGGCGGCGCATACACCGAATACGGGGTCAACATCACCCGCAGCGGCGGTTACTGTTCGTCAGGCCCCTACGAGATACCCAACATCAAAACCGACTCCTACTGCGTTTACACCAATCACCCGGTCGGCGGGCCGATGCGCGGTTTCGGCATGCCCGAAATCCACTGGGGGATCGAGCAGCAGATGGATATCCTCGCCGAAAAACTGGGCATCGATCCGCTGGCTTTCCGGCGGATGAACGCCCTGCGGGAAGGACGGCCGGGCGCGTTCGGCGGGCCAATGGAAGGGGCGACGCTCGTCGACACCATCGACGCCGTGGCTGCGAAATGCGGCTGGGGCGGTCCGGTGCCGCCGGCGTCGGCCGCCCATAAGCTTAGGGGCCGGGGGATGGCCTGCATGTACAAGGCGCCCTCCATGCCGCCCAACGCCCAGTCGTCGGCGATCCTCAAACTCAATGAAGACGGCACCGTACACGTCCTGACGACCGCGATGGAAATCGGCCAGGGAGCACTCACCGCGCTTGCCCAGATCGCCGCCGAGGAACTGGGGGTCGCGGCCGACAAAGTCGTCGTCACCCTCCCGGATACCGACTATACGCCCTACGAGTGGCAGACGGTCGCCAGCCGCATCAGCTACTCAGCCGGCAACGCCGTGCTCGCGGCGGCCAGGGACGCCAAGGCCCAACTGCTCGCCGTAGCCGCGCAGGTGCTGGACACACCGGCGGCCGAGCTCGTCATCGAGGACGGGCAAATTTTCCCGTCGTCCAACCCTGCCCGCAAACTGGCGGTGAGCGATATCGCCATGGGTTACCTGCTGCCCGGGGGCGCGATCGGCGGCCCGGTAATCGGCCGGGGGTCGTTCATCCCCGCCGGCATCACCGGCCTCGACAAAGACACCGGCCAGGGCGACAAGCCGGCGGCTTTCTGGACCTACGGCACCCAAGTGGCCGACATCGAGGTCGACGCCAGGACCGGGGAAATAACCGTCCTCAAAGTGACGGCCGCCTACGAAGTGGGCAAGGTCATCAACCCCGCCATGGCCAAAGGGCAGGTGCAGGGCGGCATCGTCCAGGGACTGGGATCGGCGCTTTATGAGCACCTGGCGCTAGCCGAGGGCAAGCCCCTCAACAGCGACTTCGTCGACTACAAGATCCCCACCGCCACCGATACCCCGGAAATGGACGTCATCCTTCTGGAGACGTCGCCCCAGGCCGACGGGCCTTTCGGCGTCAAAGGCATCGCCGAGCCGACGATGGTGCCGACCGCGCCGGCCATCGCCAACGCCGTTTACAACGCCGCGGGCGTGCGTATCACGGACCTGCCGCTGTCGGCGGAAAAGGTGCTCGCGGCGCTTAAGAAGAAGCAGGCACGCGGCAACTGATCTGCGCGTGTTCGCCATGGTCGCCGCCGGGCGGCGGCCAAAAATACATCAATAGGAAGGTGCGACTCAAGGTATGGAAAGACGGATCATTCAAGTTGAAGAACGACTGCCCATCGCCCAGACCATCCCTCTCAGCCTGCAGCACTTATTTGCCATGTTCGGCGCCACCGTCCTCGTCCCGTTTCTGTTCAAGGTCGACCCCGCCACATCGCTGCTGATGAACGGCATCGGCACCCTCGTGTACCTCTTCTTTTCCCAGGGGCGCATACCGGCCTACCTTGGCTCCAGCTTCGCCTTCATCGCCCCCGTTTTCGCCGTTATGGCCGTCCCCAGCCTGGGCGGGTACGCGGCTGCCCAGGGCGGATTCATCATGTTCGGCGTATTCTTCGTCATCGTCTCGTTCATCATCAGAGTTGCCGGCGTCCGCTGGCTGGACATCGTCTTCCCGCCGGCCGCCATGGGCGCCATCGTCGCCATCATCGGCCTGGAGCTCGCCCCGGTGGCCACCGACATGGCCGGCCTCACCGGCAAGCTCATCGAGCAGCTCAAGATCCCCTACGCCACGGCCGTCACCGTCTCGATGTTCACCCTCGGCGTGACCATCCTCGGCTCGGTGCTCTTTCGCGGCTTCCTGGCCGTCATTCCCGTGCTTATCGGCGTTATCGCCGGCTACTGCCTGTCGCTAGCGATGGGCATCGTCGACCTGAGCGCGGTCGCCAAGGCCCCCTGGTTCGGCATGCCGGCCTTCTACGCCCCGGTGTTCAACCTCTCCGCCATCCTGATGATCATGCCGGCCTTCCTGGTCGTGCTCGCCGAGCATATCGGCCACCTGGTCGTCACCGGCAACATCGTCGAGCGCGACCTGGTCAAAGACCCCGGCCTCCACAAATCGCTTCTCGGCGACGGCATCTCCAACATCCTGTCTGGCTTCGCCGGCGCCACCCCCAACACCACTTACGGCGAAAACATCGGCGTCATGGCCATCACCAAGGTCTTCAGCACCTGGGTCATCGCCGGCGCGGCCATTATCGCCATCGGCGTGTCCTTCATCGGCAAATTCTCGGCCCTCATCCGCAGCATCCCCGTGCCGGTTATGGGCGGCGTGTGCATCCTGCTGTTCGGCGTCATCGCCGCCGCCGGTATCCGCATGCTCATCGAGAAGAAAGTCGACTACACCAACTCCAAGAACCTCATCCTTACCTCGGTCGTCCTGGTCAGCGGCATCAGCGGCGCGGCCGTCAAGTTCGGCACCGTCGAGCTCAAGGGTATGGCCCTCGGCACCATCGTCGCCATCGTCATCAGCCTGGTGTTCGAACTTTTCAACCGGCTCGGCATCTCCAACGACAGCGAGCCGAGCGTCCCCACCATCCATGTCGTGGACGAGAAAACCAAGGGTTAAACGACAACAACATTCAGCTGATTATAGCTATCAAGGGATATACAACATGGGCCTTTAAAACAGCAGTAGAACGCCCGCCCGTGCGGGCGTTCCGCTCTTGGGGGAGGGCTTAGGTTTGCTGGAGGCATTGTCGGTAGACGCGGCGGCAAAAGAAGCCCTGCTCGGGCGGCCTTTCCGCGGCAGCGTGCACAGCGTATTCGCCAAAGCGGTCAATTTCACCGGCCCCCGAGGGAAGCTCTACACCCTTGTGGACGAGCAGCTCGACGACGCGCCGGGGACGGTGCGGGTTCGGCATCCCAGCGGCGCGGCGCTGGACAGCCTCGGCATAAAGCCGGGCGATAAGGTGGCGACCATCGGCGGCGGCCTGGCCTGCGGTCCGGTAACGGTGAAGGCCGTGGGGGTGCGGCCATGGTCGGCGGCCCTGCCGGCTTTCCCGTCGCGGCCGGCCGCAAGGCGTCGCCTGGCGGCCAGCCTCATCGTACTGAGGAACGAAATCATCGCCGCCGGACAGGACAGCGGTCTGAAGGCGTATATCTCCGGCAACGCCCGAACCCTGCTGGAACACCGTCTGGCGGAACGGGCGGCGGCGTTGGCCGGCGCCATCGTCGCCGGCGACATGGCCGATGCGCTGTCCGCCGGGGAAAAGCTGATCGGCCTGGGAACGGGCCTGACGCCCTCCGGCGACGACTTTCTCGCCGGATTGATGGTGATTATCAATATGCCGGCCGGGCCCTTCGGCCGTCGCCGCCGTGAAACCGCCGCCGCTCTGGCGGCCGGCGCCGAAACAGGGACAGTGAGTCGGGCCATGCTGCAGAACGCCGCCCGCGGCCGCACGCGGGCAGGAGTCGTTGCGCTGCTGGAAGCGATGACAGATCCGGCAGCACGCGATATCGCCGCCGCCGCGCGGCGGGTGCTGGACTGCGGCGCCACCTCCGGCACCGACCTGGCGGCAGGTATCGCCGACGGCCTGGCGATCGGGCTGGAACTGGCCGGCGAAAGGGAGGAATGACATGACTGTTCACGTCGAGGTAAGAAAAAACACCTATTACGACTCGGTCACGCTGATGGCGCTGACCCAGAAGATGGCCGCCCTGCCCGGTGTGGCCGAAGCGGTGGCCGTGATGGCCACCCCGATGAACAAAGACCTGCTGGCCGGGGTCGGCCTGCTGACCGCGGAGGTGGACGCCGGCGGCGCCGACGATCTGATCGTCGCCATCAGGGCGGACGGCGACGCGGCCTGCGCAGCGGCGCTGGCGCTGTTCGCCGGGGCTGCGGCCAGGAGGGCCGAGGATAAAAAGGCCGCCACCACCTTCTCATCTCTGGACACCGCGGTGCGCCATCTACCGGACGCCAACCTCGCCGTCATCTCCGTGCCGGGCGAGTATGCGGCCCGCGAAGCCAGAGCCGCCCTCCGCAACGGCCTTCACGTCATGCTGTTCAGCGATAACGTTTCGCTGGCCGACGAAATCGAATTGAAAACAACGGCCCACGAAAAGGGCCTGCTGGTAATGGGACCCGACTGCGGCACCGCCATCGTGAACGGCGTCGCCCTGTGTTTCGCCAACGCCGTGCGGCGGGGGAACATCGGCATCGTCGGTGCGTCGGGCACGGGCACCCAGGAAGTGACCGTGCATATCGACCGGCTGGGAGGCGGCGTCTCGCAGGTCCTCGGCACCGGCGGACGAGATCTCGGCGCGGCGGTGGGCGGCATCATGATGCTCGACTGCCTGGCGGCCTTGAGCGAAGACGAGGCCACAGCCGTCATCGTCCTCATCTCCAAGCCGCCGGCACCAGCGGTGGCCGACAAAATCGTGGCGGCGATCAAGACCTGCCCCAAGCCGGTGGTCATCTGTTTCCTCGGCGGCGGCGCGAAAGCGGCCGGCGCGGAGGAAGCTTATTTTGCCGCCACCCTGGAAGAAGCGGCCCGGGCGGCCGTGGAACTGGCCGCGGGGAAAAAACCTGCGCCGGTGTCCTGCCGGCACGAAAAACTGGCGACAATGGCGGCGGTGGCGAGAGCCAAGCTCGCCCCCGAACAGAAAGCCATCCGCGGCCTCTTCTGCGGCGGCACCCTCTGCCAGGAGGCCGCCCAGATGGCGCCGGGCGAAGGGCACGTCTTCATCGACCTGGGGGATGACGTCTACACCATGGGCAACCCCCACCCGATGATCGAGCCGTCCTTGCGCCTGCCCCACATCCTCGACGCCGCCCGCGATCCGTCGGTGGCCGTCATCCTTCTCGACATTGTCCTGGGGTACGGCGCCCACCCCGACCCCGCGGGCGTCACCGCCCCGGCCGTCGTCGAGGCCCGGGAGATCGCCCGCGCCGCCGGTCGCCACCTCGAAGTAATCGCCTATGTCTGCGGGACGGACGCCGATCCCCAGGGCAAGGCCGACCAGGAAGGCAAACTGGCCGCGGCCGGAGCGACACTGGCGAAAAGCAACGCACGCGGCGCATACCTGGCAGCCGCCGTCGTGTCTCGGGAGGTGTGACAGTGTCACCGATAAACGATTTGTTCGCCAAGAAACTTTCCGTCATAAACATCGGGGCGCCAGTGTTCAAAGACGACCTCGCCGCCCAGAAGGTCGCGGTCGCTCAACTCGACTGGCGGCCGCCCGCAGGCGGACGCCCCGAACTCATCGCCGCCCTCGACGCCCTGCAGGACCGGCCGGCGACCGACGAGGCCAACGCCGCCGCCGTGGCCGCCGTCCTTGCCGCACGGCCGGTGCTTACCGACGTCGCCCTCGCCGCTTTAGACGCCGTTCCCGGCATGACGCCCACCACCATCCTCCATGCCGGTCCGCCGGTCGCCTGGGAGGCGATGGCCGGCCCGATGCGCGGCGCGGTCATCGGCGCTCTCATCTACGAAGGCCTGGCCGCCGACGAAGAAGAGGCCGAAGGCCTGGCCGCTTCGGGCAAAATAACCTTCGCCCCCTGCCACGAGCATGGCGCGGTTGGCCCCATGGCCGGCATCGTATCTCCTTCCATGCCCATCTGGGTGATCGAGAACGCCACCCACGGCAACCGAAGCTACTGTACCCTCAACGAAGGACTGGGCAAGGTGCTGCGTTACGGCGCCTTCAGCGGCGAAGTCATCGACCGGCTGCGCTGGATGCGCGACGAGCTTGCCCCCGCCCTCAAAGCCGCCCTCGCCGTCACCGGCGGCATCGACCTCAGGACAATGATCGCCCAGGCGCTCCATATGGGCGACGAATGCCACAACCGCAACAAGGCGGGCACCAGCCTCTTCATCCGCACCGTCGCCCCAGGCCTGGCCAAAGCAGGCCTGGCTCCGGAAGTCGTCGCCCGGGTGCTGGCATTCATGCACTCCAACGACCACTTCTTCCTCAACCTCTCCATGCCGGCGGCCAAGGCGGCCCTGGACGCCGCCCACGGCATCGAAGGCTCCTCGGTCGTCACCACCATGTGCCGCAACGGCGTGGAATTCGGCGTAAGGGTGAGCGGCTGTCCCGGCAACACCTGGTTCACCGGGCCGGCCCAGCAGGTGCAGGGGCTGCTCTTCCCCGGCTTCACTGCGGCTGACGCCAACCCCGACATCGGCGACAGCGCCATCACCGAAACCTACGGCATCGGCGGCTTCGCCATGGGCGGCGCGCCGGCCATCGTCCAGTTCGTGGGCGGCACTCCCGCCGACGCGCTGGAATATACCACCAAGATGTACGAGATCACCCTGGCCGAGAACACCAGCTACACCATCCCCAACCTCAACTTCCGCGGCACGCCCACCGCCATCGACGTCCGCCGCGTGGTAGCCGCCGGCCTGCTGCCGGTCATTAACACCGGCATGGCCCACCGCGAGGCCGGGATAGGGCAGGTGGGGGCCGGAATCGTCCGCCCGCCGCGCGAATGCTTCGACAAAGCGCTGCTGGCCCTGGCCAACCGTATCAAGAACCAATAAAGCCTCGGAACAAATATACGGAAAAGAGAGGGAAGCTTCATGGTCAAAAACTGGGATAAAGTGAAAATGTACGACCTCACGCAGAAACTCAGCCATCTGACGCCGCCGTGGCCGACCTACGAGCCGCTGCAGATCAAATTCTTCAAGCGACTGACCTCCAACGGCGCCAACGGCCAGGTCATCACCACCTCCAACCATGTCGGCACCCACCTGGACGGCTCGCTCCACTTCTGCACCCACGGCCGCGACATCGCCGCCATCCCCCTCGCCGATCTAATCGGCCCCGGCGTCGTGGTCGACGTCAGCGACATCGCCGAGGACTACGGCATATACACCTCCAAGGACATCATGGAACGGGCCGACGTCCGCGAGGGCGACATCCTCCTCATTTACACCGGCTACCACAAATACTCCTGGGACCAGCCGGCCGCCGACGAGGTCCGCTACATGGTCAAGCATCCCGGCCCGACCCGCGAATTCGCGGCCTGGTGCCGGAAAATGAAATTCAAATGGCTGGGAGTCGACGCCGGCTCGGCCGACCATCCCATGAACACCAAGATCCGCGAATGGTGCCCGCGGCAGGCGGCCGAGTGCGAGCAATATTTCCGGGCGAAGTACGGCAAGGGCATCGACGACATCTTCCCGCCCGACCACTACCAGCTCATGCACATCGACCTCTTCCCCTACGACATCATCCACGCCGAGAATGTCGGCGGCGAAATCGAGAAGGTGCTCGGCAAGCGCCTGATAATCGGCTGCTATCCATGGCGGTTCGAAGGCGGCGAATCGTCGATCTGCCGCATCGTCGCCTATGACGAAGAATAACGGCGGCCTGCACCCGGTCTGGCGCGAGCTTCTCGCCTCGCTGCCTCCTTCCGGGCTGGTCACCCTCATCGGCGGCGGCGGAAAAACCAGCCTCATGTACTACCTGGTGGCCGGCCTCAAGGCCGCCGGGATTGCCGCCTTCGCCGCCGCCACCGCCAAGCTGTTCATGCCCGAGGGAGCAGGCCACCGCGCCGTACTGGTCAACTCTCTGGCCGAATTCCGCCGGGCGGTCGAAGAACTGCGCCCCAGCCCGGCGCTGGTGACCGTGGCCCGCGGGGTGGCGGACGGCGCCCAGCGCAAGCTGACCGGCCTCGCGCCGGAATGGCTCGACACGCTAGCCGGAGAATACCCCGCCGTCCGTTTCATCGTCGAAGGGGACGGCTCGGCCGGTTTGCCGCTCAAGGGCCATCTCCCCCACGACCCGGTGGTGCCGGCGGCCACCCGACTCCTCGTCCCGGTCATCGGCGCGGACGCAGTCGGCCGGCCGCTCGCCGCCGACTGCGTCCATCGGCCGGCGCGGGCGGCCGAGCTTGCCGGCACCGCCGAGGGGAAAAACATAACGGCGGTCATGGTCGCCAGAATCCTGCTCCACCCCCAAGGCTATCTCCACAACTGCCCGCCGGCGGCGCGCGTCGTCCCCTTCATCAACAAGGCCGAGGGAGCGACGATGCGCCCCGCGGAGGATTTGGCGGCCGCCGTGCTCGGAGCCGGCCACCCCGCCGTCGACGGCGTCGTCGTCGGCAGTATCCGGCAGCAGGAATTCGCCTTTATCAGAAAATAGAAACATCGGCCAACCCCTTGGTTTTTTGCCGAAAAAAGGTATAATATTAGTCAATACTATAACCGCCAGACAAAAGTTTTTGCCTGGCGGACTATTATTTGAGCGGGTGGAGCGTGGTCTTATGAAAGTCGTTATAACCATCATCGGCCAGGACAGGGTCGGCATCGTCGCCATGGCCAGCACTACGCTGGCGGCCAACAACGTCAATATCCTCGACATCAACCAGAACATCGTCAACGGCTTTTTCAACATGGTCATGATCGCCGACATGAGCGGGGCGACGATAAGCCTCAAGGATCTGCAGCAGATCTTCAAGGAAAAGGGACAGGCCATGGGCCTCGAGATCAAGGTGCAGCACGAGGATATATTCAAGGCCATGCACCGTATCTAATTTCGGCTCATGGTGAAGGAGGCGGCCAATGCTATCGGTCCAGGACATCCTCGAAACCAACCGGATGATCGAGGAAAATAAACTCGACGTGCGCACGATCACCCTCGGGATCAGCCTGCGCGGCTGCAACCATCCCGATATCAAGGCTTTCTGCGCCAACATCTACGAAAAAATCACGAAGACGGCCGAGCGGCTGGTGCAGACCGGCGAAGACATCGAAGCCGAGTACGGCATTCCCATCATCAACAAACGCATCTCGGTAACGCCGATCGCCATCGTCGCCGAGAGCTGCCGCACCGACAGCTACCTGCCGGTGGCCGAGGCCATGGATGCGGCCGCCAAGGCTGTCGGCGTCAACTTCATCGGCGGTTTTTCGGCCCTCGTGGAAAAAGGCTATACGACGGGGGACCGCACCCTTATCCGTTCCATCCCGACCGCGTTGGCCGCGACCGAGCGCGTATGCTCCTCGGTGAACCTCGCGTCCACCAAGGCCGGCATCAACATGGACTGCGTGCGGGAAATGGGCCAGATCATCAAAGAGACGGCCGAACTGACCCGCGACCGCGACGCTCTGGGCTGCGCCAAGCTTGTCGTCTTCGCTAACGTTCCCGAGGACAACCCCTTCATGGCCGGCGCCTTCCACGGCGTGGGCGAGGCCGAAACGGCCGTCAACGTCGGCGTAAGCGGGCCAGGCGTCGTCAAACGGGCGCTGGAAGAAGCGCGCGGCAAGGACTTCGGCGCGGTCGCCGAAACGATCAAACGGACCGCGTTCAAAATCACCCGCGTGGGTCAGCTCGTGGCCCAGGAGGCATCGCGTCGCCTCGGCGTGCCCTTCGGCATCATCGACTTGTCGCTCGCGCCCACGCCGGCGGTTGGCGACAGCGTGGCCCACATCCTCGAGGAAATGGGCCTGGAGAGCTGCGGCGCTCCCGGAACCACCGCGGCCCTCGCCCTGCTCAACGACGCCGTCAAGAAGGGCGGCATAATGGCCTCCTCCTACGTGGGCGGCCTGAGCGGCGCCTTCATCCCCGTGAGCGAGGACGCCGGCATGATCGCCGCCGTCGAGCGCGGCAGCCTGTCCCTGGAAAAGCTCGAAGCCATGACCTGCGTCTGCTCGGTCGGACTCGATATGATCGCCGTGCCGGGCGACACCTCGGCGGCCACCATCGCCGCCATCATCGCCGACGAAGCGGCCATCGGCATGATCAACAACAAGACCACGGCGGTGCGCATCATCCCTGTGCCGGGCAAGAAGGTCGGCGACCGGGTGGAATTCGGCGGCCTCCTCGGCCACAGCCCGATAATCCCCGTCAACAGCTTCAAAGCCGACGCCTTCATCGCCCGCGGCGGCCGCATCCCCGCCCCGGTACGCAGCATGACCAACTAGCCGCCTTTACTTTCCCGAAAGGGTAGCCTATAATTTAAATATGGACAAGTTGAGGCCGTTTTCTGTCGAAAATGGCCTTTCCGACCGTTGATAAACCCCCATCTGCCTCGTTGTTCCTGCGGGCGCTTGCTAGCCGTACCGGCGTATACGCGTCGCGTCGCGTCCTCGGAGCCGCCTTGCATCTGGGGGTTTCTGAACGGTCTGAAGGCTTATTCTAGTTCATTACGGGGGTGGAGACGATGGCCATCAAAAAAGTGCGGGTGGAAGAAGCGGTCGGGATGGTGCTGGGGCATGATATAACCAAGATCGTGCCTGGTGAGTACAAAGGGCCGGCCTTCAAAAAAGGCCACATCATAAGGTCCGAGGACATCCCTCACCTGAAGAACATCGGCAAAGAACACATCTACCTCATCGAGCTCACCGCCGGCCAGGTGCACGAAAACGAGGCCGTCACCCGCATCGCCCGGGCGGTGGCCGGGCCGGGCATCGCGCTGGCCGAGCCGTCCGAAGGCAAGGTCAACCTCAAAGCCGCCGCCGCCGGCCTGCTCAAGGTCGACCGGGAACTGGTAACAGCCATAAACGGCGTCGAACACGCCGTCCTCTCCACGCTCCACAGCAACCTCCCCGTAAAAGCCGGCGATCTGCTGGCTTCCGTCAAGGTCGTGCCGCTTGTCGTGGAGGCGGCCACGGTGGAAGCGGTGGAGAGAATCGCCGCGGCCGGACGCGTCGTTTCCGTGCTGCCGATGCGCAACCTGAAGATAGCCGCCGTCATCACCGGCAACGAAGTGTTTCACGGGCGCATCGCGGACCGTTTCGCCCCGGTGTTCGCGGCCAAAACGGCCCAGTACGGCGCGACCCTGCTCGGCGTATCCTACCAGCCAGACGACCCGAAGCTGATAAAGCGGGCCATCCTCGCCCACCGGGACCAGGGGGCCGAAGTCATCGTCGCCTCGGGCGGCATGTCAGTCGACCCCGACGACGTCACCCCCGACGCCATCCGCGCCACCGGGGCCGAAGTGGTCAGCTACGGCAGCCCGGTCCTCCCCGGAGCCATGTTTATGCTCGCCTACCTGGGCGATGCCGCCGTTATGGGTATGCCGGCCTGCGGGATGTACTCCAAAACCACCGTGTTCGACCTCATCCTGCCGCGGGTATTGGCCAGGGAGAGGCTACGGAAGGAGGACGTCGCCGCCCTCGGCTACGGCGGCCTGTGCCTGTCCTGCCGGGAATGCGCTCACCCCCACTGCCCCTTCGGCAAAGCGTGATCGCCGCCGTCGTCCTCGCCGCCGGCGCGGCCCGGCGGATGGGTCGGCCCAAGCAGCTCCTGCCCTTGGCCAGCCGGCCGCTGGTGTGGCACGTCGTCACCGCCGCCTGCCGGTCGGTCGCCGACGAAGTGATAGTGGTCACCGGTTCGCGGCGGCAAGCCGTCGCGTCCGCCGTCGCCGGACTGCCGGTCAGGCTGGTTCCCAACCCGGACTGGCGGTCGGGACAGGCGGGCTCGCTGCAGGCCGGCCTGAGAGCCGTAAGCCCCGGCGTCCGGGCGGTAATTTTCCTGCTCGCCGACCAGCCACTCGTCACCCCGGCGTTGCTCGATTCGCTGGCATCGGCCTTCCAAAAAGGCGGCGGGTCCATCGTCGCTCCCGTAGCTGGTGGGCGGCGCGGCAACCCGGTACTGTTCGACCTGGACCGTTGGCGGCAGCAGCTCATGACCCTCGCCGGCGACGCCGGCGCCAGGGCGATCATCGCCGCCCACCCCGAGCAGGTAACCGCCGTGGCGGTCGTCGACGAGGCGGTATTCTTCGATGTCGACACCCCCGCCGAATACGAAGAAATAAAACGCCTTTACGACGCAATACATCCTGGAGGCCATTGACTTTGCGCACTAACAAAACGACTCGCGACCGCATCCTCGCCATCCTCGCGGCGACATACGGCGGCACTACCACCGCCCTCGAATACAGTTCGCCCTTCGAACTGCTCGTCGCGGTCGTCCTCTCCGCCCAGTGCACCGACACGCGGGTCAACATCATCACCGCCCGCCTGTTCCCCGCCTACAACACACCGGCCAAAATGCTCGCCCTCGGCGAGGACGGCTTGGCGGAGCTCATCCGCGACTGCGGGCTCTACCGGGGCAAAGCGCGCAACCTGATCGCCGCCTGCGCAATGCTACTCCAAGAATACGGCGGCGAGGTCCCAGGCAGCTTCGAGGACCTGACGCGGCTCCCAGGGGTGGGGCGCAAGACCGCCAACGTCCTTCTCAGCCAACTGTTCGCCGTGCCCGCCATCGCTGTCGACACCCATGTGTTCCGGGTCGCCAACCGGCTGGGCCTGGCAAGGGGCAAGACGCCCGAGCAGGTAGAAGAGGGACTGATGAAAGTCGTGCCGCGCCGCGACTGGGGCGACGCCCATCACTGGCTCATCTGGCACGGGCGTAAAGTCTGCAAAGCCCGCCGGCCAGGATGCGAGGAGTGTCCGCTGAAGGAACTGTGCCCCAGCGCCTTCAAGCAAGAAAGCTAAAAAGCCACCGCCTTATCAGCGGTGGCTTCTGAATTCAGTTATTCAGCATTCCGTCAGCTTAAGCACCGAGGCTTGCAGCTTGTCGCTGATTTCGCGGATGCCTGACAAAGCCTTGGCAATGTCGGTGACCGCGCGGCTTTCCTCGGCGGCAGTCGCGGCGATCTTGGCGATCTGCCGCTGATTGGCGCTCATCTCCGCCGACAGGGTGCCAAGCGTAGGCGTAATCTTGCCGACCATCGACTGTACCTCGCTGACCGACTGACGGATCGTATCGGTCGAGCCACGGGTTTCCTCGGCCAGTTTGCGCACTTCCTGGGCGACGACCGCGAAGCCGCGGCCGTGTTCGCCGACCCTCGCCGCCTCGATCGCGGCGTTGAGCGCCAGCAAGTTGGTCTGATCGGCGACATTCTTGATCGTCTCGGCGATGCCGCCAATATTGCGGGTGGCGGCCACCAGCGCCTCGGACTGGCGGCTGGTCTCGTCGACCCGGGCCAGTTCTAGGTTCATCCGGGCGTCCACATCGTTGATCGTGGCCGAATTGGCGGTGATCGAGCGCGACACCTCGGAAGCCGCGGCGTCAAATTCCTGCAACTGGCTGTTGAGATGGCCGGTCAGGGCGGCGACCTCGTTCGCCACGCGCTTGTGGTTATAAAGGGTTATCCAGCGCATCAGCGCGCAGACCGAGTCCGTGGTGGCGATGCGGGTGGCGCCGATGACGGTCGCGTCGGGTCTAAGATAGGCGCCGTATTTCGTCGGCAGAACGCCGCCGGCGCCGACGATACGCTCCGCGCCGATGACATAGCGCGCCGTCTCCAGTTTGGCGCCGATCTCCTCCTGCGGCAGTTCGCTGTACGGCAGATAATCGTAATTTATGTGGGTAACGCCGTGTTCCCGGCAGTACTTCGCAATCCTTTCCGCCTGAGCGGTATTGTTGTTAAAGACGAAAATCTGGCTTCCGGGAGGCAGCATCGCCACCTTAACATAAAAAAAGGCGTCGGGGACGAGCTCAAGGGAGACGATCTTGTCACGGGGAATTTTCTTGGCCGCTTCTTCCACCCGGGTGGGCAGGCAGATGAAAAGATCCGCGATGCTGTGGTCGCTTACGTCTCCGATTGCGTAGGCTCGGCCGCCAACCTCGGTCCCAAGCAGGTGGTGGGCGGCGTCGAGTAGTTCATCGGCGACAATCTGCGAACTACCGACGGTAGCCAAACGGATTTGAGCGTCCAAAAAAACAACACCTTCTTTCGCTATTTAGACATAATCAAATACTTTGTCTAAATTTTAACATAATACCGACAATGATTCTATTTGGTAATATGTAAAACAGGGCCGCCGGATACAAAAAATAGTTATAACTCCATAAGTAAAAAGCCGCAACAAAAAAGAAGTTGAATAATTATTAGGGCGTTAGTATAATTATACGAAAGAGGGGAGATGAAATCATTATGATTTTTCGCAAGCCTACCTTCAGAGATGTCGAGGGTGTTCATAAACTGGTCAACGACTACGCCGAGAAGGGCCTCATGCTGGCCCGGTCCCGCAACGTCCTCTACGAGACGCTGCGGGATATGATTGTCGCCGAGGAGGACGGACGGATCGTCGGCGTCGGCGCGCTCCATCTGGTCTGGGACGAGCTCGCCGAGGTGCGTGCCCTGGCGGTCGCGCCGGAAGCGGTCAGAAAAGGCATCGGCCGCATCCTGGTAGCCAAGCTGACGGAAGAAGCCAAAGAACTCGGCGTCAAAACACTGTTCGCCCTCACTTATCAACCGGAGTTCTTCGCTAAACAAGGTTTCGCCGAGGCCAACAAAGACAAACTCCCCCACAAGGTCTGGAAAGAATGCATCAACTGCCCCAAGTTCCCCAACTGCGACGAAATCGCCATGATCAAGGAACTGTGACAAGAAAAAGCACGGAGCCGCCGCTCCGTGCTTTTTGTCGCTCAGCCTTTGTAAGACCCTTTGGCCAGGGCCATCGTTTTCTCGATGCCGTCGATGATCGTTTGCATCGCGTGGCCGATCTTGCCGAGAATCTGGCCTATTTTCTCGGTCGCCTTAACACTGTCGTCGGCCAGCTTGCGCACCTCGTTGGCCACCACCGCGAAGCCGCGGCCGTGTTCGTTGGCCCTGGCCGCCTCGATGGCGGCGTTTAAGCCCAGCAGGTTGGTCTGGGCCGCCACCCGCTTTATAAAGTCGATTACTTCGCCGGTGCTCTGGATGCTCTGCTTGGCGTCGGCTACGGAATCGGCGAGGTTTTCGATCTGGCCGCGCAGTTTCTCGGCCTGCTCCGCCTGGTGCTGGGCAAGTAAATACATGATATTGCAGACGTTGGAATCGGCCAGGTGGACATGGGGAGGTTTGTTGGCGGCGATTATCTCCGCGACTTTCTGGTTGCCGGTAACGTCAAAGACGAAATCCAAATCGGCCAGCTTTAAAGCGTCGGTAAGGCTGGTGAAGGTCGGGATACCCGCCTCCCTCGCTTCGACAACGGCCGGGGCATCGACTTTGATATCCACCACGCCGATAATACTTAGTTCACAGACCGATCTGAAAAGCCTGAGCATCGCCTGACCGCCGTTGCCGCCGCCGACAATAATCGCCTTAAGCATAGAACGATTAGCCCTCCGGTTTATTGATTGACAAGTTGTATAGTGAATTAAACTTTTTTCGACATTTTTCCTGCTCTACCCGAGGGAATTTGTGCAAAAAATAACAACCCCGCCGGACCGGCGCATTTTTGTTTTAGCAGGACAATGCTTCCCTCAACGCCAATATATACCCATCCGTTACGGGAGGTCCGCCATGCACACTCTCTATTGCACGCCGCTGGGCGAAACGATGCGGGACGAATTCACCGCCGGACTGGCCGAATCCGTAAGACAGGGATACGGCCGCGAGCAGGCTTTTCTCCTGCCCAGCGCCCATCTGCTCGGCGCCGTCCGCCGCGATCTGCGGGCTCTCGGCCCGGCAGGCTACGAGCAGCCCGGCCTGCTGGCCTTCGACGACCTTGTCGGCGAAATCGTCGCCCTCGCCGGCAATCCCCACCGGCTGATGGACCGGATGACCCAGGAGCTGGTTGTGGCCGACGTTCTCGACCGCCTTGACAAAAAGCAGTCTCTGCCCTACTTCAGCGCCATCTCCTCCTTCCCGGGCTATATCAGCACGGTCACCAGCCTCCTGGCCGAAATCAAGCGTACGGCCGCTCCGCCCGAGGAATTTCCCGTGGGCGCCAGCGGCAGCCAGGCCAAGGACACCGAGGTCCACGCCATCTACGCGGCGTACCAGGAGGTGTTGGCGGCGCACGAACTGGCCGACCTGGAAGAACAGTATTTTCTGGCGATAGAGGCCCTGGGCGAAGGGCTGGCCCTGCCGTACAAAAAGATCTATATAAGCGAATTTTACATCCTCACGCCGCTGCAGCTCGCCCTCGTCAAAGAGCTCAAGCGGGTGGCGGCGATCGACATCGGCATCGTTTACGAGCCCAACCGCCCGGAAGTGTACGCCGCCGCCGAACAGACCTACACCGACCTGGTCGGCATGGGGTTCACGCCGGTCTTCGTCGCCGCCCGCCGACAGACGTCCGCCGGTCTCGCCCACATCCGCCGCAGCCTGCTCGCCGCCAAACCGGAAATCCACGCCGTAGCGCCCGGCATCGCCGTCGTCAGCAGCCCCACCCGGGCCAAGGAGATGGCGGTGGCCGCCGCCCGCATCAAAAAACTGCTCCTGTCCGGTACCTGCCGTCCGGTGGAAATCGCCGTCGTGGTGCGCGACACCGGGGCGTGGGCCGATTTCCGCGACATATGCGGCGAGTTCGGCCTGCCGGTCAGCCTGGCCCGCGAGGCACGGCTGGCCGATCAGCCGCCGGCCCGCCTGCTGATAAACGCCCTCGCCGCCAAAACCGACGGCGGTTCGCGCCCCACCGTCCTCAACCTGATCAAGTCGCCGCTGGTCGCCGACGCCCTCGGCCTCGACGCCGACGCCGTCGAGCAGGCCGCGCTGGGGCGCATCATCCGCTCCTGGCGGGACTGGTTCGGCGTCTTCAGAGGCGAAAATTCCCCGGAAAACCTTGCCATTTCCCGGCGCGGTTTCGATAAGCTCGGCCGCCTGGTGACGACTCTGCCCCGGCAGGGGACGTGCGCCGCGTTCGCGGCCGCGCTGAAGACCGTCCTCGATGTTCTTGGCATTCCCGCCACTCTCGGGCAAGCCTACCGGGAAGGCCGCCTGCCCCTGCCCGCCCTTCAGGCCGGGCTGCTGGCCTGGCAAAAATGCGGCGAAACGCTCGACGCGATGGCGGAAGGGTTCACCCTTGCCGGACATGAGGACAGGCCGCTGACGACCGCCGACTTCCTACGCTTCTTCCGCCAGGCGCTGGCCGGGCAGACGATCAGGCTGGAAGGCCACAACGAACAGGCGGTGCAGGTGGTCAGCCCGGCTGGGGTGCGGGGCGTCACCTTCCGGGCCGTTTTCATCCTCGGCCTGACCGACGGTGAGTTCCCCCTGCGGGAACGGGAGAACTGGCTCTATGACGACCGCGAACGCGATTGCCTGAAAAAAGATGGCGGCCTGTATCTGGCCACCTTAACTGACAAAATCAAGGAAGAAAAATTATTCTTCGCCGTAGCCGTCGCCCTGGCCGGAGAAACGCTGACCCTCAGCGGCCGCGAGGACGCCGAGACGCTGCCTTCCCCCTATATCGCCGAGGTGGCGCGCCTCTTCGCGTCCGGCGCCGTAACCACCGACAAGTACAGCGCCGGCGAATTTTTTCCCGCCGCCTACGACGAGGTTTTCTCGGCCCGCGAGCTAACCGGCAAGGCCCTCATCGACACCCGGGACAACACCGATCCCGAGGCTTGCGCCGCCGCCGCTTATGTCCTCGCAAACCTCACCGACGGCGATTTCGCCCGGCGGGTGGCGGCCGAAAAAGACCGTGGCCGCGGCCACGGGCCTTACGACGGGCTGGTGGGTACGGACGGCGAAGAGCACGGGCCGCCCGTGTTCAGCATCACCGCCCTCGAAGACTACGCCCAATGCCCGTTCCGCTACTTCGCCACCCGCAGCCTGAAGCTCAAGGAGTGGGAAGAAAAGGAAGAAGAGGCCGGCTACGACGTTATCGGCAACATCTATCACGAGGTGTTGGCCACCTTCCTGCGCCGCCACCGCGGCGAAACTCTCGACCCTTCCAAAGCCGGGGATTACCGCGCCGAACTGACCGCCGTCCTCGACGGCGTATGCCGCCGCCTCGCCGCGGAGGACAAAACCTTCGGCACCAAAGCGTGGGACTATCGGCGGCGCCGTCTCGAGGCGACGCTTGGCCGCTGGCTGGACTTTGAAATCGCCGAACAGAACGGCGGTGGCCTCGCCTTCACCCCCGCCTACCTGGAATGGGGATTCGGCCTGCCGCTCGCCGAAGGGATGGACGCCGCCTCCGTGCCCGAGCCGCTGGAGATCGCCGCCGGAGAACGGCTGCTGCGGATCATCGGCAAAATCGACCGCATCGACACCGTCGGCGGCAAACTGGCGGTCATGGACTACAAACGCAAGCACGCGCCCCGCTTCCGCGACCTGGCGGCCGGCACCGACCTGCAGGCGGCCCTCTACATAATGGCGGCCGAGCGGTTCCTTTGCCCGCAAGGCGGCGAAGTGGCCGGCGGAGGTTACTATTCGGTCGAGAACGCCCGGAAGGAAGGCGGCATGTGGCGGGCCGAGCTCGCCGGCGATATCGGTCACCGCGCCGCCAAGGAGGCCGGCAACCTCGCCGCCGCCGACTGGGAGGCCCTGCAGGCGGACATACGCCGCCTGGCCGGCGAATACTGCGCCGGCATCCGCAAAGGGGAGTTCCCGGTACGGCCGGCGGCCGAATGTCCCTCATACTGCGTAGCCCGCGCCATATGCCGCTACCGGCCCGAGGACGGACGCCCCGGGGGAGGTGAGACCGATGGCTGAATTCACCCCCGCCCAGCAAGCCGCCATCGGGGCCCTGGACGCCAACGTCGCCGTATCCGCGGGCGCGGGAGCCGGCAAGACCCGCGTCCTCGTCGAACGCTACCTCAACATCCTCGCCCACGACAAGGCCGCGTGCGACGGTATACTGGCCATCACCTTCACCAACAAGGCGGCCAAGGAGATGAAGGAACGCATCCGCAAACGGGCCTCGGAACTGGCCGCGGCCGCCGACGGCGAAGACGGACGCCGGTGGCGCGCGGTGCTCGGCGAACTCGAGTACGCCCCCATCGGTACCTTTCACAGCTTCTGCGCCCGCGTACTGCGCGAAAATCCCGTCGAAGCCGCGCTCGACCCCAACTTCGCGGTGCTTGACGAAGCGGAAACCGCCCTCCTCACGGAAAAGGCGCTGGCGGAAGTATTCGCCGCCGCGCTGGCCGAGGGCGCCCCGTGGCTCGATAACCTCCTCCTCGCCTACGACAAGGCGCTCCTCACCGCCGTCGTGCCCGACCTCTACGATAAAATCGCCGCCGCCGGCCTGTTCGACGACAGCCTGCCCGAACGGCTGGCCGCGCCCTACCGACAGGCGGTCACCGCCGCCGCCGGCCTCAAAGACGACCTCGCGGCGCTGTGCGGCGAACTCATCGCCTACAAAGACAACCTCAAAAAAACGGGGGCCCAATTCGCCCGCGTGGACAGGCTGGCCCGCGACTGGCCGAAAGTCGCGGCCGCCATCGCCGCCGCCGACGAAAACGCCGCCGCCGACGCCGTGCTGCGCGACTACCTCGACAGCCTCGACCGCCGGTCCGGGGACCGGGATATCGTCGCCGCCATCAGGGAAACGCTCAGGCGCCTGCGCCAGGTGCCCTGCGACCGGGCCGCCCTCGGCCTCATCCCCGATTTCTGCCGCCTGCTGACGGCGCTCGACGCCGTCCTGGCCGCGCACAAGCGCGAGCAGCGGGTGCTCACCTTCACCGACCTCGAAGTCCGCACCGCCCGCCTCCTGACAGAGTATCCGGCGGTCAGGCAAAGATACCTGAGCCGCATCCGCTACATAATGGTGGACGAATTCCAGGACACCAACGACCTGCAGCGCCAGATCGTCTACCTCGTGGCCGGCGGCGACGCCGAAAAGCTGCGGGGCGGCAAACTGTTCGTCGTCGGCGATCCCAAGCAATCCATCTACCGTTTCCGCGGTGCCGACGTGGCCGTTTTCGCCCGCGTCCGCGGCGACATCGAGGCGGGCGGCGGCGAAATCATCGACCTCGACGTCAACTTCCGCTCCCTCGACAGCCTGCTGACCCTCTTCAACGAATGCTTCGCCGCCGTCATGGGCACCGCCGAGGACATCATCCCCTTCCAGCCCCTGGGCGCCTTCCGCTGCGACGACCAAGCCGGGGGGGCTCGCGCCGAGTTCCTGGCCATCGTCGGGAACGGGGAGGCCGGCGACCCGAGAAAAGCGGAGGCCGCGGCCGTCGCCCGGCGGATCGGCGCGATGGTGGCCGGCCACGAAGCGCTCATCGACAGGGACGCTGTGCCGCGGCCGGTTAGCTACGGCGACATCGCCGTCCTCTTCCGCACCGTCACCGACCTCGACACCTACGCCGCCGCGCTGCAGACCTCCGGCATCCCCTACTACGTGGTCGGCGGCCGGGGCTTCTATCACCGCCAGGAAATCGTCGATATCCTCAATCTCCTGCAGGTGGTCGACAACCGCGGCAACGAAACGGCCCTCGCCGGGGTGCTGCGTTCGCCCCTCTTCCTGCTCTCCGACGCCGCCCTGCTGGCGCTGAAGAAGGGCGGTGAGAGCCTGTGGCAGGGGCTTGAGCGCTACGCCTCCGTCGCCGGACTGCCGGCAGAGCAGCGCCGGGCCGCCGCGAGAGCCTGGCGGATCATCGCCGGCCTCCGCGGCTTGCGCGGGGCGGTCGGCGTTTCCCGCCTCATCCGTCTCGCTCTCGACGAAACAGGCTACCTGAACTTCGTCCTCACCCAGTTCATGGGCCAGCAGAAATACGCCAACCTCCTCAAGCTGGCGGCCGTAGCCGACGCCTTCGAGAGCAAAGGGGCCGCCACCCTCGGCGACTTCCTGCGCTACGTCGCCAAGCTTGTCGCCGGCGAGGTCCGCGAAAGCGAAGCCCAGGTCGAGAGCGAGGGCGGCGACACCGTCAAGCTGATGACCATCCACAAGGCCAAAGGACTGGAGTTCCCCGTCGTTTTCCTCCCCGACCTTCACCGCCGTTTCCGGGACGAAACCGGCCCCGTCCTGTTCAGCGCCGGTCACGAACTGGGGCTGAAGGTACCGGGGGCCGGCGGCGAACTCGCCGCAACCTCCGTACACGAGGCGGTCGCCGCCCGGGAAAAGAAGCTTTCCCTGCTCGAACTCAAACGGGTGCTGTACGTGGCCTTTACCCGCGCCAAGGATTATCTTGTCCTGTCGGCCGCGGGCAACAAGGTGACCGCCGGCAAGGATTTCACCGCGCTCGGCACGTGGCTGGGCTGGCTCGGCAAGGTTTACGGCTTCGGCGACCTCGCCGCCCTCCCCGAGCGGCTGGCGGTCGACAAAGCCGCCATCGCGGTCAGCGCCGGCCATTTGCCGCCGCCACCGTCGCCGCCCTGCGCTGCCCTGGGCGGGGCCGCGGCCGACACCGTGACAGACGGCTGGCTCGCGGGGCTTGCCGGGCGGATCGCCGCCCTGCCGCCCGTGCGCCCGGAGACCGTCTTCACCGTCAGCGCCATCGGCAAATTCCGGCTCTGCCCACGCTCCTTCTATTACGGCTTCGTCGCCGTCCTGCCGGAACCGGCCGCCCCGGCGCCCTTCCGGGCCGACCCCGCCAGGCCGCCGGGGCGGATCATCGGCGATGTCCTCCACCGTTCTTTGGAGCTGGCCGACCCCGGCCTGCCGGCCGACGAGTGGCTGGTCAGGGCGGCGGCGGAAAAAGCCCCCCTCCGCTGGCGCCGGGCGGCCATGGCCGAAGTGCGGCCGCTGCTGGCCCGCTACACGGCCGGCGACCTTTTCCGGGAAATTTCCGCCCATCCCGTGCGCCGGGAGTGGCAGTTCGCCTTTCACCTCCCCGACCCCGACGGGCAGCCCCCCTACGCCTTCGCCGGCCGCGTCGACTGCCTGCTCGACTACCGGGACGGCAGCTTCGGCATCGTCGACTACAAGACCGACAAGGTAACCGCCCGCGAGGCGGCCGGCAAAGCGGACGAATACGCCCTCCAGCTCGCGCTCTATGCCATGGCGGCCGAAGCGGCCGGGCGGGGGACCGTGAAAGACGCCCGGCTCCACTTCCTACGGCCCGACGTCACCGTAGCGGTACCGGTGGACGAAGCGACGCGGGCGGCGGCAACGGCCGAACTGGTAACGGTGTGCCGCCACATCCGCGGCAACGACCGCGAAGAAGACTTCACCGTCAACACGGCCTGGTGCCCGCACTGCGGCTACCGCGTGCTGTGCGGCGGCTACAGACCGTAATAGGGAGGGACAGATAAACCCCGCCGGGTTCCCGGCGGGGTTTTTGGGGCTATCTAAACGCGTTCAATTTTCCGGCTGCGGTTGACGGGAAGCGGTGTTTTCGCCATGCCACTTCTCGCACGCGGTCCAGTTTTCGCAGCCCGGCCCGAGACAGAAGGCATTACAGTCGTACATGAAAAAACACCCTCCTTTCACTTCTTGATTAAAGTATAACAGCCTAATTTAATAAAATCAATAAATACCGCCAAGTTAAATAATTAACTTATAAAATGTTACGTTATTAACTTACTTACCGCGGAATAGTTACGTTATTAACTTACTTATTTACCGGAGTATGATATTCTTGTAACATTTTGACGTTTTGCGGGGGCTGTGGAGGGCGCGAAAACCGCCCGGGCATCTGTTTTCAGGCGGTAATTGATAATAGATTCACATGAAGAAACAAAAAAGATCCCGGCAGATGTGTGCCGGGATCTTTCCTTGCGCTACTCGAGATTCAGTGTATCGCCCGGTTTGGCGACCAGCACCGGAATACCCAGGCGTTTTTCCACATCCCGCTTGAATTCCTGCGGGTCCTGGGCGATAACCGGCCAGGTGTTGTAATGCATCGGTACGACAAAGCGCGGTTTGAGCATGGCTACGGCCTCGACGGCGTCCGCCGGCCCCATGGTGAAGTTGTCGCCAATCGGCAGCAGAGCGTAGTCGATCTTCTCCAGCCGGCCGAGAAGGGCCATGTCGCCGAACAGCGCGGTATCGCCGGCGTGGTACACGGTCGTGCCGCCGAAATTGACCACGAAGCCGCAGGCGTGGCCTCCCGGGACGCCGGCGCCGTGGAAGGCGAGGGTCAGGCGGATGTAGCCGAAATCGAAGGCATGCTTGCCCCCGAGGTGCATGGCGTGCGCCTTGCAGCCCTGCCCCCCGCACAACCCGGCCATCTCGGCGGTGGACACTACGGTGGCCCCCGTGCGCTTGGCGATCTTCACCGTATCGCCGAGGTGGTCGGCATGGCCGTGGGAGGGCAGTACGTACTGGCAGGCGATATCGTCCGCCGTCGCGGCCGCGCAGGGGTTGTCGGAAAGGAACGGGTCGAAGACGAGCGACGTCCGCTCGTCGGAAAGAAGAAAACAGGCATGACCGAGATATTTTAGGGTCTTCATCGCAATACCTCCTCGCTTATAGTTTCTCTCGTCGGTTCTGCAAATAATATCCAGTAATAATATTATCGCTCCTGCGAAAAAAACCTCCCGCCTTCAGGTATGATTTCAATGTTTCGTTTTCATCCGCCGCCGCGGCAGGTTATCGGGCGGGGGCGGCGAATACTCTACCTACGGCCCCCGTGAGGGGATGACGAAAGGTGGCGTGGCAATGCACGACGGCCATGATCGGGCGATTCATTACCTCAGAGTGTCGGTCACCGACCGCTGCAACTTCCGCTGCGCTTATTGCCTGCCGCCGCGGGGTGTAAAATGGCTGCCCCACGCTGAAATTCTCACCTACGAGGAACTGTTGCGCCTTATCGCCGTTTTCAGCCGCGAAGGCATCAGGAACGTGCGGCTGACAGGCGGTGAGCCCCTCGTACGCAAGGGCATCGTCGAATTCGTCGCCGCCGTCAAGAAACTTGGGACGATCGAAGACCTGTCGCTGACGACCAACGGCAGCCTGCTGCCTCAGTATGCCGCCGCGCTGAAGGCGGCCGGCCTCGACCGGGTCAACATCAGCCTCGATACCGTCGATCCGGCCAGGTTCGCCAAAGTGACCTACTGCGGCCGCGTCGAAGACACCCTGCAGGGGGTAAGGAGCGCCCTCGAAGCAGGCCTCACGCCCGTCAAGCTCAACGTCGTGCTGACCGAAGCCCTGAGCACCGCCGACCTGGCCTTCTTCATCGACCAGGTCCACCGTTACCCCATCGCGGTGCGCTTCATCGAGCGTATGCCGCTGGGCGGCCGAGGCGGTCTCGGGTCGGGTCCCGACATCGCCGCCGTGAAACGCCTGCTGGAGGAAGCCGGTCACGGGCGGTTGGAGCCGGCGGCCATCAAAGGCAACGGTCCGGCCCGCTACTGGCGGCTTCCCAAGTCGCTGGGGACCTTCGGTTTCATCACGCCGATCTCCGAACATTTCTGCAACGCCTGCAACCGCCTCAGGCTGACCGCCGACGGCCGGCTCCGCCCTTGCCTGCTGAGCGACCAGGAAATCGACGTCAGGACACCGCTCAGAGCCGGTGCCAGCGACGCCGACCTGGCCGAGCTTTTCGCCGCCGCCATCCGCGCCAAGCCCCAAGGTCACTCCCTTTGCCGCACCAGCGGCTACCCCGGCTTCGGGCGCCGTATGTCGCAGATCGGCGGGTAAAGAATTCTGTTTACAATATTTGGAAAAACATGGCAGGAGTTTGACCGAACTGCCCGAATATTATACGTAGCCTTGTAAGACCGAATGCATACAGGGAAGGTGTGGGGCAGGTTTGGTTATCGAAGTGCGCTTATATGCGTCGCTCAGGCGCTACCGGCCGTCGGGCTCGGATACCGGCATGGTGGCCGTCGACGTTCCGGACGGTATTTCCTTGGGCGAACTTCTCTCCGAGTTGGAGATCGACACCGACGAGATAAAACTGGCGGCGGTTAACGGCAACGACAGCAATCCGGAGCGGGTGCTGTTCGACGGCGACCGGGTGGAGCTATTCCCCCGCGATTTCGCCACCAAAGCCTGATCCGCCGAAGGAAGGGGCCAGGAGTGGAACTAACCCATTTCAATCAGTCCGGCCGGGCGCGGATGGTGGACGTATCGGTCAAGGACGACACGCAGCGCGAAGCGGTGGCCGAGGGCCGGGTCAAGATGCAGCCCGCCACGCTCGCGCTCATCAAGGCAGAGGCGGTCGGCAAAGGCGACGTCCTGGGCGTGGCCCAGGTAGCCGGCATCATGGCGGCCAAGCAGACCTGGCAGCTTATCCCGATGTGCCATCCCCTGCTGCTGACCGGAGTCGATATCGGTTTCGCCGTCGACGAAGCGGCCAGCGCGATCGATATTGTCGCCACAGTGAGAACAACCGGCAAGACCGGCGTGGAGATGGAAGCTTTGACGGCCGTGTCCGTCGCCGCCCTGACCATATATGACATGGCCAAGGCGGTCGATAAGGGCATGGTGGTCGAATACGTCCGCCTGACCGCCAAATCGGGCGGCAAGAGCGGCAATTACGTGCGGAGCGAGCGCGGCTAGGAGGACAAAAGTGCAAGGGACAATCATCGCAGTATGTACCAGCGCCAGCAAAGGCGAGCGCAAGACCAACGTCGGCCGCGGCAAACTGCTGCCGGGACTGGGGTTGGAAGGCGACGCCCACGCCGGCTTCGCCCATCGCCAGGTCAGCCTGCTCGCCATGGAAAGCATCGACAAGATGCGCCAGGCCGGGCTGGACGTAGGCCCTGGCGACTTCGCGGAAAATATCACCACCAAGGGCATATCCCTCGTATCGCTGCCGGTCGGTACCCGCCTGAAGATCGGCGATGCGCTCCTGGAAGTCAGCCAGATCGGCAAGGAATGCCATACCCGCTGCGCCATCTACTACCAGGCCGGGGACTGCGTTATGCCCAAGGAAGGCATCTTCGCGACCGTGCTGGCCGGCGGACTGGTAGCGGTCGGCGATACTCTCGAGGTGGTGACGGAAAATGTTTAGCATCGGCATCATCACCGCCAGCGACAAAGGCTCCCGCGGCGAGCGCGAGGATGTCAGCGGGCGGACCATAGCTACCATGCTGGCCGGCATCGGCGAAGTCAAGCACTACGTCGTGGTGCCCGACGAGCGCGAGGCGCTCAGCAGGGAAATAGTCAATATGGCCGACGCGCTCGCGGTCGACCTCGTCCTGACCACCGGCGGCACCGGCCTTAGCCCGCGGGACGTCACCCCCGAGGCCACCCTGGCCGTAATCGACCGCCAGGTGCCGGGGATTCCCGAAGCCATGCGGGCCAAATCGCTGGAAGTGACCTCCCGGGCCATGCTGTCGCGGGCGGTGGCCGGCGTCCGTGGCCGCACGCTCATCATCAACCTTCCCGGCAGCCCCAAGGGAGTCAAGGAGTGCCTGGAAGTCGTCCTGCCGGCCCTGGAGCACGGGCTGGCGATAATGAAGGGCGAGGCCGGCGAATGCGGCGGGCCGGCGCCTACCGGAAAATAACGCCGGCACCCATAAAATTAACTTGACATGACCAAACTACTTTTGCTATAGTAACTATCAACAACACATCGAAATGCGATGAGCGGGAGAAGTAAGTTAGAAGCGTTTCCCAGAGAGCCGGGGGGTGGTGCGACCCGGCAGACGCGCTGACCGAAATACACCCGTGAGCAGCAGGTTGAAAGCCGCGTGCGAGTAGACCGGAAGCAAGCAGGGTGGTACCACGGGTAGATAATAATCCGTCCCTGATTTCAGGGACGGGTTCTATTTATTTTCCCAGTGGCGACCGCCTGGAAAGTCCATCTGCGGCGTTGGTCCTGCGGGCGCTTGCTAGCGTACGTTCCGAGTACGCGTCGCTGCGCGTCCTCGGTCCGCTTTGCAGCTGGAGCTTTCGAGACGGTCGCGTATAGTCCAAAAAGAACAACGGGAGGGAACAGATCATGATTATCGTAATGCAGCCCCACGCCAGCGAAGCCGACATCAACCGCGTCGTCGAGAAAATAACCGGCCTCGGCCTCAAAGTCCACCTCTCGGAGGGACGATACCGCACCATCATCGGCGTCATCGGCGACAAAAAAGTCATCAACGGATTCCCGATCGAAGTCCTGCCAGGGGTCGAGAAAGTCGTCGCCGTGACGGAGAGCTACAAGCTTGTCGGCCGCGAATTCAAGCACGAGGACAGCGTAATCGACGTAGACGGCGTGCCGATAGGCGGCGAAAGCCTGGTCGTTATGGCCGGGCCGTGCGCGGTCGAAAGCCGCGAGCAGCTCCTGGAGTCGGCGCTGGCCGTCAAGGCCGGCGGGGCACAGTTCCTGCGGGGCGGGGCCTACAAGCCGCGGACGTCGCCCTACTCCTTCCAAGGCCTGGAGGAAAAAGGCCTGGAGATGTTGGCCGAGGCCCGCGAAAAAACCGGCCTGAAAATCGTCACCGAAGTCGTCGACATCCAGTCGGTGCCGGTGGTGTGCGCCTACGCCGACATCGTGCAGGTCGGCGCCCGCAACATGCAGAACTTCCAGCTCCTCAAAGCGGTTGGCAAAGCCGGCAAACCCGTGCTGCTCAAGCGCGGCATGGCGGCCACCATCAACGAATGGCTCAACGCCGCCGAATACGTCATGAACGAGGGCAACTACAACGTCATAATGTGCGAACGCGGCATCCGCACCTTCGAGGACTTCACCCGCAACACCCTCGACCTCAGCGCCGTCGCCGCCGTCAAGAGCGTCAGCCACCTGCCGGTGATCGTCGACCCCAGCCACGGCACGGGGGTATGGAAGCTCGTCCGGCCGATGGCCCGGGCCGCGGTCGCCGCCGGCGCCGACGGGCTGATGATCGAGGTTCACCCCAACCCGGCCGAAGCCCTATCCGACGGCAAGCAATCACTCACCCCGGAGAATTTCGCCGGCCTGATGCGGGAAGTAACGGGCATCGCCGGCCTCATGGGCCGGAGACTGGCATGAAAAACCCGCGGATCACCATCATCGGCGTCGGCCTCATCGGCGGATCGCTGGGCCTGGCCCTCAAGGCCGCCGGCCTGGACGTCACCGGCGTCGACAGCGACCCGGACAGCCTCGGCATCGCCGTCGAGCGCGGCTCCATCGACCGTGGCACGACCGACCTGGCCGGCGGGGCCGCAGAGGCCGACGTGGTCTTCCTCTGCACCCCCGTGCTGCAGATTCCCGCGCTCGTCGCCCGTATCGCCCCCCATCTCAAGGCCGGGGCCATCGTCACCGACGTCGGCAGCACCAAAAAATTCCTGGGCGAAAAAATAACCCGCCTGTTGCCACGGGGCGTCCACTACGTAGGCGGGCACCCCATGGCCGGACGGGAGAAAAGCGGCGTCGCCGCCGCCGACATCGACCTTTTCCGCGACAAACGCTATATATTCACCCCCGGCGCCGCCACTCCGCCGGCGGCGGTGGCGGTCGTCGCCGACCTCATTCGCAAAACAGGCGCCAGGGTGACTGTCATGGACATCGCCCACCACGACGACTGCGCCGCCGTCATCAGCCACGTGCCCCACGTGGTCGCTGCCGGCCTCGTCAACCTCCTCGGCCGCTATCCCGGCGAGGAGGAAAACATCGGGGCGCTCGCGGGGGGCGGCTTCTGCGACACCACCCGCATCGCCTCCTCGAACGCCGACATGTGGGCCGACATCTGTCTCACCAACCCGGCCGCCATCACCGTCGGCCTCGAGGAACTGCAGGCGTTGCTCGGCGACATCGTCGCCGCCATCCGGCGCGGCGACCGGGAGGCGGTCCACGCCTTTTTCGCCGCCGCCAAAACCCGGCGGGACAACATCATCGCGTCACTCGCGACCAATGGGCGTTGATGATCTGGGCGATAACCTTCTTCGCCTCGATATCGGGGTGGAGGCCGTCGACCGCGTAGTAATCGGGCAATTCCCGCCCGGCGTCCGCCAGGTAGGGGTCAAGATCGATATGGTAGCGCTGCTGCCTGATGAAATTATTGACGGTGTCGAACTCCTGCCGCCAGTTCGACGCCGTTTCTTCGTTGAAAACCTTCTTGATCGCCTCGGGATTGATCGGCGGCAGAGTGAGGAAAATCGGGCGGATGCCGCGCGCCTGGCATTTGGCGCGGATGGCGGCCAGATCCTCGATGACCTCCTCGGCCGGCGTGCCGCCGCGCAGACTGTTCGTGCCGCCCATTACCAGGAGGAATTTCGGGCGGAAGGGTAGCACGTCGCGTTCGAACCTCGCCGCCATCGTCTCCGAAGTGTCGCCGCTGCGGCCGAGATTTACGACCGGGAAGTTGAGGTAAGTCTGAAAGCTGTATTCCCAGTCGCCGGGGGAATACGAGACCGCGCCGCCGCCGTGGGTGATGCTGTCGCCGAGGGTGGCCGCGTAATTGCCCCGCTTCAGGTCGACCACGAAACTGCCGGCCTCGGAATAAACGCCTACCGGCCCGCCGGCGGCGTCCAAGCCCCTCACCCGCCAATAATAGGTGCCGGGGGTGACGCGAGGCTCCTCGTCGTAACACGCGAACCCCGCCACCTCCTTGCTCCACACGCGGTACACCGACGGCGCCGTGCCGGATGGGAGCTCCGGCGGCGCGCTTAAAACCTCGACCTCGTAGCTCACGGCCCCGACGATAGGGATCCAGGAATAGGCCGGATATAGCGGCGCTGGGAGCCCGTTGCGGTTGAAGACGGTTGTGGGCAGCGGCCGCAGCACCTGCTCCTTGCCGTGGTCGACGAATATCTCCTGGGCATCCGAGAACACCCCCAGCGGGTCGCCGTCGTAATCGAGGGCGCGCACCCGCCACCAGAGGCGATTTAAGTCATACCGCGAAAAATCGGCATTGAAGCCATTGGTGAACACCTCGCGGGAATGGGTGAAGCGGTGTTCGGACGGTTCGACCCCCCCCGGATTCTCCGGCGGCGCATCCAGAAACTCGATCTCATAATACACCGCCCCCGGCACCACCGTCCACGTCAGCATCGGCTTGTCCGCGGCCGGCGCCGCGGCGGGGTAGGCGCAAGTCGCCACAGGCTTGAGGCGCTGAAAGTCGACTACCGACCAGCCCGTCAGCGCCGCCAGGTCAAGAGGATCGGAGTAGGCGCCTAGCGGGTGGCGGAAAAAGCCGTAGGCCGACACCCGCCAGTAAGTACGGAAAGGATAATTCTCGTTGATCGTGAAGCTGTTCCGCCACGTGCGGAAAGAAAAGATGCGCTCACCCGGCGGCACGGGAAACTGGCCCGGCGGCACCTTCAGCACCTCCACCTCGTAGTAGCCCAGGTACGGCATCCGCTGCCAGGAGAGGACGTATTCGTTGGCGGCGAACGCCGCCTCCAATTTGGGCTTGTAGTCGCCCATAATAACGGCTGCCGCCGTTTCCGCCGCATAAATGAAAACAAGTGCGATGACAATCGGCAGGAAAAAGCGCTTCATAAGATTGCCTCACTTTGGCCGATTTTTTGACAGGTATTGAACGGTTTTGCACCGAACACTCTTTGTATGCCTAATTCGGGGGAGATGATTGGTTGCTCGATCGTTCGTTCTACAGCCGCCCTTTTCTGAGTCTGGTTGCCGCCAACGGGTTCTTCTGGATGAGTGTCAACTTCTTTCTGCCGGTGCTACCAATATATTACCACAGTCTGGGTATGGACGACCACCAGATCGGGCTCGCGGTCGGGGCGTTCTCCATCGGCTCACTGATGTTCCGACTATTTTCCGGGAAGGCGGTCGACCGCTACGGCGGCCTGCCCGTGCTTACCGCCGGCGTTATCCTTTCCATAGCCGCCATCGGCAGCTACCATCTTGCCGTAACCCTCGCCACGGCTACCGCGGCCCGTTTCCTCCACGGCGTGGGCATCTCGGGCTACAGCGCCTCCGCCCTCACCACCGTCACCATGATGCATGAAGAACACCGCGCCACCGAAGCGGTAGCCTTTTACACCCTCTCCACCATGATCGGCATAGGTATCGCCGCCAGTTCCGCCAACTGGCTGTACGCCGTGGGCGGCATGCCGCTGGTCATCGGCGTCGGCGCCTTAGCGACCTCACTTTCCCTGGTATTATTCCCACGCCGGGTCAAGCTTAAAATCACCGCCGCGGCCAGCCAGTCCCTGCCGCTCATAAAAGTTGTCACCACACCGGCCGTGTTCATATCCACCATCAGTCTGACGGCTGTCAACATCTGCTACGCCAGCATCATGACCTTCCTGCCTCTGCTCATGCTCAGCCGGGGAATAACCGAGTTCAACTCCTATTACGTGGCCTACTCGGTCGTCGTCGTCCTGTCCCGCATGTGGATCGGCCGGCTGTGCATCGTCCTGCGGCCCGACCGTCTGGCCTTCTACGTCCTCGCCGTCCTCGGCCTCACCATGCTGACGGCCGGGAATTTTACCGGCGGCTGGGTGGCGGCGCTGTGCGGCGCGGGGATCGGCATCGGCTACGGCCTGGCCTTCCCGGCCATGGCCACGATCATCACCGCCAACGTTCAGCCGGCCAACCGGGGCACCGCCTTCGGCTTCTTCACCATGGCGGTCGATGTGGGCTTCGGCATCGGCGCCATCGGCATGGGGGCGGTTGCCGCCGCCTGGGGTTATCAGACCGTCTTCGCCGCCGCCGGCATATACACCCTGGCCTACGCCTTCCTCTACCAACTGTGGCTGCGGGGAAAACTGACGGCGCCGGCGGTATCAGAGTGAAAATACGAGAGCCGGTTGGTTCAAACCAACCGGCTCTTTTGCCTTGTGCCACACTCTAGAAGTACAGGTCCCGTTCACCCGCCTCGATCTCTTTAAGCCGCTCGGCCGTGGCGGCCCGAATATTATCCTGAGGGATATCGTCCAGCGACCGGTCGATCAGCTCTTCGCCCATGGCGCGGGTTCGCTCGTCCGCGTAGTCGAGCAGGTATTCCTTGAAAGTGAGGAGGGCGTTGGGCAGGCAGACGTTCTGGATTTCGCCGCTCTTGGCCAGCGCCATGAAACGGTCGCCGGTACGGCCCTGGCGGTAGCAGGCCGTGCAATAGCTGGGCACGTAGCCCTTCCCGCACAACATGCGGATGATCTCGTTCGGCGACCGCTGGTCGCTCGGCTCGAACTGCTGACCGCTGTTCGGACCGCAGGCGGTATGTTCGTGATAGGCCTGCTGGTAGCCGCCCACGCCGGTGCATGAACCGGCGCTTATCTGGGAGACGCCGTAGGTGATCAGTTCGTCGCGCAACTCCGGTTCCTCGCGGGTGGACAGTATCATGCCGGTGTAAGGCACCGCCAGGCGGATGATGGCGATGATCTTCTTGAAATCCTCGTCGCTCACCAGGTAGGGGAAACTGTCGAGGTTCACGCTGCCGGCCGGGCGCAGGCGCGGCACCGAGATCGTGTGGGGACCCACGCCGCAATCGCGGTCGAGGTGTTCGGCGTGGAGAAACATCGCCACCGTTTCGAACTTGTAGTCGTACAGGCCGTACAGCACCCCGATGCCGACATCGTCGATGCCGGCCTTCATCGCCCGGTCCATCGCGGTGGTGTGCCAGTTGTAATCCCGCTTCGGGCCGCTGGGATGCAGGGCGGCGTACGTCGGGCGGTGATACGTCTCCTGGAAGAGGATATAGGTGCCGATATTGGCCTCTTTCAGCTTGCGGTAATCCTCGACAGTTGTCGCGGCGATGTTGACGTTCACGCGGCGGATGCTCCCGTTGCCGTCCTTGATGCTGTAAATCTCCCTGATCACGTCGGTAACGTAGTCTATCGGGCAGTTGACCGGGTCCTCGCCGGCCTCGACCGCCAGCCGCTTGTGGCCGAGCGATTCGAGGATCTCCACCTCTTCCTTGACCTCCGCCAGGGCGAGGCGGCGGCGGAGCTGCTCCTTGTTGCCGGTCCGGTATCCGCAGTAGACACAGTTATTGATACAGTGGCTGGAAATGTACAGGGGAGCGAAGAGGACGATCCGCTTGCCGTAGATCGCCTCCTTCACGGCGGCGGCGGCGGCGAACATCTCCCGCAGCAGCTCCGGATCGTTCACCTCGAGCAGCACCGCCACCTCGCCCGCGGTAAGCCCCTTGTACTCGCCGGCCTTGGCGATGATGCGCCGCACGCCGGCCTTGTCGCCGGCCTTCGTCTTGGCCTCGGTCAGCAGTCTTTCGATGAGAGCGTCATCGATAAAGGCGTCGGCCGGTCAGGGCGCCGACTTCGTCGGTCGTGCCTTCGATAATCAGGGCGATAACGCCCACATTGGCCTCGGGCTTCGGTATGCCCATGCGGCCGATGACAATATGGCCGTAGCCCGAAATCACCGTATTGACTCTTTCCGCGACGTTTTTCGGCTCGTGGATAACGATGCCGACGACCCCGATGCGCTTCGCCATTCTCCATTCCTCCCGCCGGCAAAACCAAAAATAAAAAACCTTCTTCTGCCAAGGGCAAAAAAAGGCGGACGTCACCGTACGGTAAACTTCGCCATCCTCGGCGCAGGCGCGCGGCCCTTGCGTGCAGATTCGACAGGGTGCCGATTCCTCCCCAGCAGGCCGGAGGCCCGCTGCGTCAGAAACTGTTTCCCTTATTATACACCGATTTCGGCCAAGAGAGAAGAGTGCAGTGACGAAAAGTAGTTATTTTTTTCACATCCTTATAACCGGAGGCGACGGCGGTGATAATAATAGAGTTAAACACGAGGCCGCCACAGGCGGCGCGAAAGGAAGGATGAGCCTTGCCGCCGACGGTGGGCATCCCCCGCGGGCTTCTCTACTATTATTACGGCGACGTCTGGGACGGATTTTTCCGCAGGCTCGGCGCCGATCCGGTAGTATCGCCGGAAACGACGCAGTCGGTCATCGAGGCCGGCGGCTGCATCGACGAAGTCTGCCTGCCGGTCAAGGCCTTTTTCGGCCATGCCCGCGCCCTCGCAGACAAGGTCGATCTCCTTTTCCTGCCGCGGGTGGTCAGCGCCGCGGCCGGGCACTATTCATGCCCCAAGATCATCGGTCTGCCCGACATCATGCGCGCCGCTCTGCCCGGCGGCCCGCCCCTCGTCGCCCCGACCGTCGACCTACGCTCCAGCCGCCGCAGCTTACTGCACGCGATAACCGGCGTGGGCGAAACCCTCGGACGCTCACCCCTTTACAGCCTCTACGCCTGGCAGAGGGCCTGGCGGGAGTGCTGCCGCCCCAATGCGGGCGCCGTTGCCGGAGATACGGCGGACCGCCCGCGCATCGTCCTGGTAGGGCACCCTTACATCCTCTACGACCGGCAGATCAGCATGGACGTTATCGGCAAACTGGCGGGCATGGGGATGGACGTCGTAACCCCCGACCGCGCCGACCCGCGGGCCGCCGACCAAGCTGCGTCCGCGCTGCCGAAGAACATCTTCTGGCACTACTGCCGCAGCCTGGCGGGGGCGGCCCTGGCGTTCCTCGCGGCCAGCCCGCCGCCGGACGGTATGATCTTCCTTACCTCCTTCGCCTGCGGCCCCGATTCCCTGATCGGCGAGCAACTGCGCCTGCAGGCCGGTCGACGCGGCGTCCCCTTCCTGCTCCTCGCCCTCGACGAACATACCGCCGAAGCGGGCCTTGTCACAAGGCTGGAGGCGTTCACCGATATGCTTCGCAGGAGGCGCCCATGAACGTCACCTTTCCTCACATGGGGACGCTGGACATCGTCCTCAAAGCCCTGCTGACGACGCTGGGGGTCCGGGCGATGCCGCCGCCCCCCATCAGCAAAACGACGATTGAGATCGGAGCCAGGTTTTCCCCCGAAACAGCCTGCCTGCCGTTCAAAACGACGCTGGGCAACTTCATCCAGGCCCTCGAGGCGGGCGCCGACACCATCCTCACCTGCGGCGGGGTGGGCCCCTGCCGCCTCGGCTATTACGCAACCGTACAGGGCGACATCCTCCACGACCTCGGCTATAAATTCGCCATGATCATCGTCGAGCCCGACCTCGCCAGCGTCTGGCAGGCCCTGCGGCGGCTCACCCCCGGCGGTCTGCGGCCCGTCTGGCCCGCCTTCCGGCTGGCCGGCGCCAAGCTCAGGGCCCTCGACGCCATCGAACATGCGGCCTGCCGCGCCCGGCCGCGTGCCGCTGCGGCCGGCGATGTCGATGCCGCCCGCCTCCGGGCGATAGCCGCCGTCGACGCCGCCGCCAGCCCGTCCGCCGTCGACGGAGCGGTTGCCGCGCTGTTGCGGAGGCTGGAATCATTGCCGACTGGGAGCGGGCCGGAGCCCCTCAGGGTGGGCCTGGTGGGGGAAGTTTACGTAATGCTCGAAAGCTGCGTCAACGGCGGCCTCATCCGCCGGTTGGGGCGGATGGGGGTCGAAGTCCGCCCGACCATGCTCCTGGGCGACTACGTAGACGCCCACATCCTCAGGGACAGGGCCGCCCTCCGCCGGTCAGCGGCCGTGATCGCCGCGGCGGCGCCCTTCCTCGGCCACTACGTCGGCGGCCACGGCATCAAAAGCATCGGTCATACCGCCGCCTTGGGACAGACCGGCTTCGACGGCATAATCCACGTGTTCCCCTTCACCTGCATGCCCGAAATCATCGCCAAGAACATCCTGCCCGCGGTGAGCGAAAAAGAAGGCATCCCCGTGCTGTCGCTGGCTTTCGACGAGCAGACCGGCGAAGCGGGGACGATAACGCGCCTCGAGGCGTTCGTCGATTTGCTGCGCTACCGGCGAAAGAAACAGGAAACGGCTGCCGCCGCACAGAAGCAAATTAAGTAAGGTGAGCGAAGAGGTTCGGCCGGCGAAAAAAGCGCCGAAGTGTGACGGATATCACTGCTGGCCGCTCAACCCGCGGATATACTGGAAGCAGACGACAACGGAAGAGGTGCGGATGATGGAGAAAGTTAAGCGAAAAATAGTTAAGATCGACGAAGACCTTTGCACAGGCTGCGGCAAATGCGTAACCCCCTGCGCCGAAGGCGCCATCGAAATAGTGGGCGGCAAGGCCAAGGTCCGCCGCGAACAGCTTTGCGACGGGGCCGGCTTTTGCCTGGGCGTCTGCCCCACCGGAGCCCTGACCCTCGAAGAACGCGAAACCGTCCCCTTCGACGAACACGCCGTCCACGAACACAAGAAAACGCTGACCGACAAGCCGGAATACAACGTTACCATGAAATGCCACCTCTGCGGCACCACCGAGTACGACCGGCCGCTGCTGCCCATCAAATCCAAAGGCGAGAGCGATTGGGTGTGCATGAAGTGCATCCCTCGCCTCATCCACGGCTAGTCGGGACGTTGATAACCCCCCATCTGCTGCGTTGTTTCGCCGGGCGCTTGCTGGTGTACGACCGAGTACGCTAGCAAGCGCCCGGCGAAGCCGCCTTGCATCTGGAGGATTCTGAACGTCCCTCGACTTATCTTAATGGGCAATAGAACATCCCCCCAGCGGGGCGTTTTTGTTTTATAGGTGGGTCATAGGATTTTTCTTGGCCGCTATGGAACTATAACAACGAAGAAGGTGAGCTTTATGGACAAATTCGTCATCTCCACCCCCGCCGAGGGGTTCCTCGACATCACCGCCCAGGTAGCGGCCATTGTCAGAGCAGGCGGCGTCGGCGAAGGGGTCTGCCACGTCTTCGTTCCCCACACCACCGCCGGCGTCACCATCAACGAAAACGCCGACCCCGACGTCGTCGCCGACATGCTGGCCGGCCTCGACAAACTCGTGCCGCGGCTGCCCTACCGCCACGCCGAGGGCAACTCCCCGGCCCACATAAAAGCCTCCCTGCTGGGAGCGGCGGCGACCGTGCCGATAACGGGCGGCGGTCTCGTGCTCGGCACCTGGCAGGCGATATACCTGGGCGAGTTCGACGGTCCGCGCCGCCGGACGGTCTGCGTGACCCTGGTCGGTCGTTAGCCATGGCGGTCGTGGTATGCGCCGTCGAACTCCATATCCCCGCCGCCGGCTCGCTCAAAGCCAAGCGCCAGGTCGTGCGCAGCGTCGTCGGGCGCATCCGTTCCCGCTGCGGCGCCTCCGTGGCCGAGACCGGGCACCAGGACACCTGGCAGCGCGCGGCGCTCGAAGTCGCCATCGCCGGCGGCAGCCGGGCCGTGCTCGTCAGGCAGGCCGAACTCGTCCGGCGGATCCTCGACGATTGCAGCGAAGCCGAGGTCGCCGCCTTCAGCGTCGAATACCTGTGACAGGCGGGGCGGCCGTACCGCAGTCGACCGTCGCAACTGTACTTTTATGCGGACAAATGTGTACATAATAATGGACAAGACCGCAGGCCTTGCTGCCCAGGCGGTCCCCGCAGAGGTGATCTCATGCACATCGCCCTCGTCGAACCGGAAATACCCGGCAACACGGGCAACATCGCCCGCCTGTGCGCCGCGACAGGCTGCGAACTGCACCTCGTGCGGCCGCTCGGCTTCTCCACCGACGACCGCTACCTCAAGAGGGCCGGTCTCGATTACTGGCACCTCGTCAAAGTCCACTACCACGACTCCTTCGCCGACGTCGAGAAACTGTACGCCGGCCGGAACTTTCACTTCAACACCACCAAGGCGGACCGGTTCTACCACGAAGTCGCCTACACCCCCGGGGACGTGCTCGTTTTCGGCCGGGAAACGGCCGGGCTGCCGGACAGCATCCTTGCTGCCAACCGTTCCCGGTGCGTACGCATCCCGATGCTGGCCGGCGCCAGATCGCTCAACCTCTCCAACGCCGTCGCCGTCGTCGTATACGAAGCTCTCCGCCAGAACGGCTTCAGCGCTTTCGTTTGAAAAGTGAAAACTGGCATAATTTTTGCAGGAGTTGATTAGGACATGTCGCAAGCTCAGTTCGGTTCGGCCGGGAATCCGGACGCATTCTACGCCGCGGGGCATAAGGCCTCGGTCGAGATGCCGGCGTGGCTGGCCGCCATGGGGCTCGACGCTTACGAATACCAGTGCAGCCGCGGCGTCACCATCCGCGAGGAAACCGCCCGGGCCATCGGCGAGGCCGCCCGGCGGCACGGCGTCAAGCTCAGCGTTCACGCCCCGTACTATATCAACCTGGCCACCGAAGACCCGACGATCGCTGCCAACACTACCCGGCACATCCTCAAATCGCTCGAAGCCGCCCGTTGGCTGGGGGCCGACCGCGTCGCCTTCCACATCGGCGGCCCGGGCAAGCAGCCCAGGAGCCAGGCGCTCGACCGCGCCGCCGCCCTCTTCCTCGCCATCCTGGAGGAAGCGGACAAGCAGGGCCTGCTCGAGGGAATCTACCTCGCCCCGGAAACGATGGGCAAACAGAACCAGCTCGGCAATCTCGAGGAAGTCCTGGCCTTCTGCGCTTTGAACGAATGGACCATCCCCACCATTGACTTCGGCCACCTGCACGCCGTCACCGGTGGCCGTTACACCACCCATGCCGAATACGAGGCCGCCTTCGACCGTGTCGCCGAAAAACTGGGCGAACGGAAAGCCGCCGCCGTCCACATCCACTTCAGCCGCATCGAATTCACCAAAGCGGGCGAAAAACGGCACTGGACCTTCGGCGACGACTACGGGCCGCCCCACGAACCGCTCCTCGATACCATCGTTGCCCGCGGCTACGCGCCGCGGATCGTCTGCGAATCGGCCGGTACCCAGGCCGCCGACGCCATAGTCATGCGCGAATACTACCGGGCAGCCTTGGCTCGCCGGTAGGAGCCCCTTGTTCCTCATAAATCGCAAGGAGGAATAACAGTTGAGCGAAACGAACTCCGCCCTCGACCACTTCCTGCACGTCATGCCGGTGATGGTCGACCTCCATGCCGGCGAAATCGGCGTAGCCGTGACCGACCGGGAAAAATACCTCTACTACCGGCCTTCGAACAAGCTCGACCTGAAAATCGTTCCCGGGGCGCCCCTCAAAGCGGGAACGGCGATCGTCAAGGCCATGGAAGAAAAGCGCCGCGTCGTCGTGCGGGGGGATAAGGCGACCTTCGGCCTGCCGTACATCGCCACCGCTTACCCGATAATCGGCGCCGACGGCGGTGTGGTCGGCGGCGCGGTGGTCATCGAACCGACCGACCGCCAGGACGCCCTCAAGGAAATGGCCGCCAAACTGAGCGACAATATCAGCATCCTCGCCAGCACCACCCAAGAAATCTCCGCCCAGGCGGAAGAGATAGCCGCCGTCAGCACCAACCTCTCGCGCCTCTCCCGGGAATCGCAGCAGCGGGTCAAAGAAACCGATCAGGTTCTCGGGCTCATCAAAAACATCGCCGGCCAGACCAACCTGCTGGGCCTCAACGCCGCCATCGAGGCCGCCCGGGTGGGCGACGCCGGCCGGGGGTTCGGCGTCGTGGCCGAAGAGATCCGCAAACTCGCCACCGGCAGCGCCGACTCCATCAAAAAAATCGAAGACATCGTCAGAGCCATCCAGGCGGACAGCGACAGCACCTACGGCCAGCTAAGCCAGGTCAACGACGTCATCGGCCAGATCGCGGGGGCCCTCGCCCATGTCGCCGCCGCCGTCCAGCAGGCCGGCGGCATGGCCCAGGAGCTGGACCACATGGCCGACAACCTCAGCCACGACAAATAACCCCTCGCCCCGCCGTCCGGCGGGGCGTTTCCTTACATTTTCCGGCGGCCGGCAGGAGTTGGCCATAGCGTTGGTGAATACACCTATGTTCCCGCGGTATGCCCGCCTCGTGCGCGATGTATTAATCCGGGCCGGGGAGCATAAGATACATAGTATAGGAGGAATATGCTTGAATCCGTACGACAAGGCGCATGAACTGGCCAGAACCCTCAAAGCGTCTGACGAATACCGCACCTTCCTGGCCGCCAAGGAGGCCCTTGCGGCCGACCCGGACGCCAAGAAAATGGTCCAGGACTTTCTCCGCAAAAAAATGGAACTGGAGTACGAGGCGCTCGCCGACAAGGAGGACACGGCCAAGGCGGAGGCGCTGCAGAGAATGTACGACCTTCTCGCCATGAACGGCAAAGCGCGGGAATATATCGAGGCATATTTCCGCTTTCAGCGCATCATGGCCGACATAAGCAAAATTATAGGCGAATCGGTCGCCGAAGGACTGGATCTGTTTGCAAAGGATTAAATTGAAGGACGACTTCTTCACACAACTGCAGAAAGTCATCGCCGGCCCCCGTCTTTTGCTCGACGAGCCCATGTCCAAGCATACCACCTTCCGCATCGGGGGCCCTGCCGACTATCTCGTCCTGCCAGCCTCCGCCAGGGAGGTGGCGGCGGCGCTCGTCGTAGCCAGAGAGTACGGCATGCCGGTGACCATCCTCGGCAACGGCTCCAACGTCCTCGTCCGCGACAAAGGGATTCGCGGCCTGGTGCTCAAATTCGACGCGACGATGGGCAGCATCAGCCACAACGGGACGACGGTCAAAGCCGGCGCCGGGGCGGCCCTCGGCGACGTTGCCCGCTACGCCGCCGGCCACGGCCTCACCGGGCTGGAATTCGCCGTCGGCATCCCCGGCAGCATCGGCGGAGCGATTTTTATGAATGCCGGCGCTTACGACGGCGAAATCGGCTGTACCGTCGCGGCCGTCACCGCGGTTTGCCCCGACGGGAAGCTGCAGCGGTTCGGGCACGCCGACATCCGTTTCAGCTACCGGGACAGCATCTTCCAGCATAACGGCTGCATCATCTGTGAAGTCGAGCTTGCGCTCGCGGCCGGCGACGATGCGGCGATCGACAGGAAAATGAGCGATTACACGAGCCGACGCGAAGAAAAACAGCCCATCGAGATGCCCAGCGCCGGCAGCACCTTCAAACGCCCCCCCGGCTACTTCGCCGGCACCCTCATCGAGCAGGCCGGCCTCAAAGGGTACAAAATCGGCGGCGCGCAGGTATCCGGGAAACACGCCGGGTTCATCGTCAACGCCGGCGGCGCCACCGCCGCCGATGTGCTCGCCCTCATCAAAGAAGTGCAGCGTCAGGTTCAGGAGCGGTTCGGCGTGAGGCTGCAGCCCGAAGTCCGCATCTTCGGCGAAGAATAGGAGAGAGGCGGCCCCAAAGTCCATCCGCGGCGTACCCGAAAGCGGCAGGCCGCCAATTCAATCGCAGAAACGGAGCGGGGGTATCAACGACCGGAAAAAGCGGGATAGCCCCGCTTTTTTTCTCGGGCAGGAAATGATATACTAACGTGGAAGTAAACAAGATTGGCAGATATTTGTATAATCTTGGCGAAGGAGCGAAAACATGCGACTGACGTTTTTGGGAGCATCGGGAATGGTCACCGGTTCCTCCTACCTGCTGGAAGCGGGCGAAAGCAAAATTCTGGTTGATTGTGGCATGTTCCAGGGCTCGAAAGCGACCGAAGCCCTCAACCGGCGGGCGTTCCGCTACGAACCGGCCGCGATAGACGCCGTCCTCCTCACCCACGCCCACATCGACCACAGCGGCCTGTTGCCGAAACTGTACAAAGCCGGCTACAAAGGCAAGATATACGCCACCCAGGCCACCACCGACCTGTGCCGCATCATGCTGCCCGACAGCGCCCACATCCAGGAATTCGAGGCCGAAATAGCCGGCCGCAAGGGCCGACGCGCCGGCAAGCCCCTCCTCGAACCGCTCTACACCGTCGACGACGCGTACGCCTGCCTGAAGAATTTCGATCCCAAGCCCTACAACGAGAAGCTGGGCATAACCCCGGAAGTAGCCGTGCGCTTCAACGACGCCGGCCACATCCTCGGCTCGTCGATTATCGAAATTTGGGTGACCGAGAACGGCAAGACGGTAAAAATCGTCTTCTCCGGCGACCTCGGGCAGCCCGATCAGCCGCTAATCAAAGACCCGTCCCCCATCGACGCCGCCGACTACATTGTCATGGAGTCCACCTACGGCAACCGCAACCACGAGAACTACGACAAAGTCGAAGCGTTGGCGGCAATAATAAACGAAACCGTGGCCCGCGGCGGCAATATCGTCATTCCCGCCTTCGCCGTCGGCCGCACCCAGACCATCATCTACTACCTCTACAAACTGCTCAAAGTCGGCAAAATTCCCGACATCCCCGTCTTCATCGACAGCCCGCTCGCCATCTCGGCCACCGATATCTTCGCCAACCATCCCGAGATTTTCGACGACGAAGCCCACGAGATACTGTACGACAAAAACAAAAATATCAACAAGCTGCTGCGCCTGAAATTCACCCGGACCTCGGAAGAATCGAAAGCCATCAACTTCCTCAAGGAGCCGGCCATCATCATCTCGGCCAGCGGCATGGCCGACGCCGGCCGCATTCTCCATCACCTCAAACACAACCTCTGGCGGCCGGAATCCAGCGTCGTCCTCGTCGGTTATCAGGCCGAAGGCAGCCTCGGGCGGCGGCTCCTCGAAGGCGTCAAGCGGGTCAAAATCGTCGGCGAGGAAGTCAGCGTGCGGGCGAAAATCCATAACCTTGACGGCTTCTCCGCCCACGCCGACCGGGAATACCTCGTCAAATGGCTGACAATGTTCCGGGAGTCCCCGGCCAACATCTTTGTCGTCCACGGCGAACTGGAGCAGTCGACCGCCTTCGCCGGTCTCGTAAAGGAAAAGCTCGGCTATCCTGCCTATGTGCCCAACTTCGGCGACGTCGCCGTCATCGACGGCCGCAGCTTCAGCATCGAGGCCAGCGGCATGGTGCTCGTCGACCCGGCGGTCGTCGAACTGCAGGAAATCATCGAGCAGCTCGACAGCGAATTCATGGAACTGCGCAAGCGGCTGGAATCGGCCGGCGCCGCCGACCCCGCCAAGCTTTCCGCCCTGTTGCGCGGCGCCCAGAAAGTCCGCAAATACGTCCGCCAAACACTCGACGCCGCCGGCGCGAACAGCAGCGGCTCGAAATAACCGCATAATCGCGTCCCGATATGCATGAGACTAAATAATACTCGCGGCATTTTATATGCTACACGCCACAGGAGGATTAATCAATGCAACGCAACGACCTACGCAACATCGCCATCATCGCTCACGTCGACCACGGCAAGACGACGCTCGTCGACGCCATGCTCAAGCAGAGCGGGGTATTCCGCAGCAACGAGCAGGTAATCGAGCGTGTCATGGACTCCAACGAACTCGAACGCGAACGCGGCATCACCATCCTCGCCAAAAACACCGCCATCATGTACGGCGGCGTCAAAATCAACATCGTCGACACCCCCGGCCACGCCGACTTCGGCGGCGAAGTCGAGCGGGTGCTCAACATGGTCGACTGCGTGCTGCTCCTCGTCGACGCCTTCGAGGGGCCTATGCCCCAGACCAAATACGTGCTACGCAAAGCCCTCGAACAGGATCTGAGGGCTATTGTCGTCATCAACAAGATCGACCGTCCGGACCAGCGGGTCGAGGATGTGCTCGACGAGGTGCTCGAACTGTTCATCGAGCTCGAAGCCGACGACAAGCAGCTCGACTTCCCCGTCGTCTACGCCACCGCCCGCGACGGCGTCGCCAAACTCAGCATGGACGACGACAGCCAGGACCTCAAGCCACTGTTCGAGCTGTTGCTCTCCGCCGTTCCCGCCCCCCAGGGCGACATCGACGGCCCCCTGCAGATAATGGTCACCACCCTCGATTACGACGACTACGTCGGCCGCATCGCCATCGGCCGCGTTATGCGCGGCCGGGTGCAGAGCGGCCAGACCGTCACCATCTTGAACGGCGAAACCGAGACGCGGGCCAAGCTCAGCCGCCTCTACGTATATGAAGGCCTCAAGCGTAGCGAGGTGAAGGAAGCGGCCCTCGGCGACATCGTCGCCATCACCGGCCTCGACGCCGTCAACATCGGCGACACCATCGCCGACCCCGAAAACCCCGAAGCCCTGCCGGCGATCAAAGTCGACGAACCGACACTGGCGATGATTTTCAGCGTCAACACCAGCCCCTTCGCCGGCAAGGAAGGGCAGTTCGTCACCAGC
>JALHDI010000335.1 GCA_022839045.1 Sporomusaceae bacterium | reverse complement strand
TCGAATTCTCTGGCTTTCCATGTCAGGTAGAACGGGTCGATGGGTATGCAGTGGCCGCCTACCCCGGGTCCCGGGTAGAAGGTTTGGATGCCGAACGGTTTGGTGCCTGCCGCCTCCACGACCTCCCATATGTCGATACCCATTCGGTCGCACAGCAGCATCAGTTCGTTGACCAGGGCGATGTTTACCGCACGATACGTATTCTCGAACACTTTTGTCATTTCTGCCACTTCGGTCGATGA
Source organism: Sporomusaceae bacterium (assembly GCA_022839045.1). The sequence goes on along the minus strand of JALHDI010000335.1, from coordinate 1,683 downwards.
GACAGGCACTACTTGGGAGATTGTTTGGCGGTAGAAGGTGGTGGCAACGTCAAAAAAAAGTCCTTCCCAACTTCTTTGCCGCCGACGGCCAGCTCGGGCAGTATGACTTCCGACGTCGTGCCGGGATAGGTGGTGCTCTCGAGTGTGACCAGCTGCCCGTTCCGCAGGTATTTGGCGATGGCGTTGGTGACGTTGACAATGTAGGAGATGTCTGGGTCGCGGGTGATGGTAAGCGGGGTCGGTACGCATATTACGATGACGTCGACCTCTTTTAGTCTGGCGAAGTCGTCGGTCGCTACAAGTTTACCGTTGCCGGCAAGGGTTTTGAGGTCGTCGTCCTTGACGTCCTTGATGTAGTTGTCGCCGGCGTTGACCTGCGCTACCCGTTTGGCGTTGCGGTCGAAGCCGATCACCTCGAAGCCGACCTTGCCTTTTTCCACTGCCAGTGGAAGTCCAACGTAGCCTAAGCCGATGACACCTACTTTCGCCGTGCGGTTGACGATTTTTTCTTTTATCCGGTCGGCCTGATCATTGGGCTGCAGGCTGATAGGGTTTGCTTGCTTCATCATTTTCTTTCTCCTTTTGTCCGAATGCCTCATCCTGCCGCCCGCCGTAACAGTTTCGCGCTTCCCGGTAATACGGTACAAGCTCTTCCATGACAGCCACGACATCTTGTATGTCCGAAAGTCTCTTTAGTTTTTCCAGGCCGCGGTTGAGCCTATCTTTGCTGATTGGCCGCAGATTGGCCACGAAGATCTTTTCATGTCTGCTCGCCAGCGGGCGGTCAGCAGTTCCTCGAACAGTTTTTCTCCCGGCCTGATGCCGGTGAAGACGATCGGGATATCGGTTTCGGGGGTGAAGCCCGACAGTTCGATGAGGTCGTGGGCAAGGTCGAGAATTTTGACCGGCTCACCCATATCGAGGACGAATACTTCCCCGCCCTGGGCTATTGCTCCGGCTTGCAACACAAGTTGCGCCGCCTCCGGGATGGTCATGAAGTAGCGTGTCATATCCGGGTGGGTGACGGTCACTGGGCCGCCGGCCGCGATCTGCTGCCTGAACAGCGGGATGACGCTGCCGCGGCTGCCGAGGACGTTGCCGAACCGCACCGCTATGAATTTTGTCTTGCTGTTCTTGCTCAGATTATTGACGACAAGTTCGGCCAGTCGCTTGGTAGCCCCCATGATGCTCGTCGGGTTGACGGCTTTGTCGGTGGAAATCATCACGAAAGTGGCCGTGCCGTGCCGCCCGGCCGCCTCGGCAACGACCTTGGTGCCGAAAACATTGTTGTTGACCGCTTCTTCAGGCTGCATTTCCATCAGGGGGACATGCTTGTGGGCCGCGGCGTGGAACACGACTTCCGGTTTGTATGTATTGAATACGTTATTAATGCGGTTAGCGTCCCTGATATCGGCGATAACCGGTTTTATCAGTAATGCGGGGTGCTTTCCCTTCAGTTCGCGGTCGATCTCGTAGATGCTGTTTTCGCCTTTGCCCAGCAGCACCAGGTTCGCTGGTCCTATTCTGGCGATCTGGCGACAGAGCTCCGACCCCACCGAGCCGCCCGCCCCTGTTACCAGCACGCTCTTCCCGGCGAGATAGTTGGCGATTTCTTCGAGGTCGAGCCGCACCGGCTCCCGACGCAGCAGATCTTCTAGGTCGACGTTGCGGAGCTGATCTACC
>JALHDI010000142.1 GCA_022839045.1 Sporomusaceae bacterium | reverse complement strand
CAAGGAAGAAATGAAACTGGTGCTCGAAACGCGCAAAATCATGCACCTGCCGTCCCTGCCCATCACGGCCACCACCGTAAGGGCCCCCGTCCTGCGCAGCCACTCCGAATTCCTCAACCTCGAGACCGGGCGCAAACTCCCGGTCGAAGAAGCGCGGCGGATACTGGCCGCCGCCCCCGGCGTGTCCGTCCTCGACGAGCCCGACCGCCAGATCTACCCCATGCCGGCCTTTACCGCCGGCCGCAACGAAGTGTTCGTCGGCCGCATCCGCGAGGACCGCACCGTACCGGCCGGGCTCAACATCTGGGTCGTCGGCGACCAGATCCGCAAGGGCGCCGCCCTCAACGCCGTCCAGATCGCCGAGCAGCTCATCGCCCGACGTCTCGTCTAGGAGGGGGGAGCCCCATGCGGATACTTGTCCAGAAATTCGGCGGCACCTCCGTAAGCACCGCCGAGCGCCGCGAGCAGGTCGTGGCGAAAATCACCGCCGCCAAGGCGGACGGCTACGCGCCGCTCGTCGTCGTCTCCGCCCTGGGGCGGGTCGGGGAACCCTACGCCACCGACACCCTCCTCACCCTGGCGAAAGAGGAATGCCCCGCCATCGGCAAGCGCGAACAGGACCTGATCATGGCCTGCGGCGAGATCGTCGCCGGGGTGATCGTCGTCGGCGCGCTGAAAAAAGCCGGCCACGACGCCGTCTTCCTCACCGGCCAGCAGGCGGGCATAATCACCACCCCCGCCCACGGCGACGCCCAGATTATCCGCATCGACCCCGGGAACGTCACCGCCCACCTCGCCGCCGGCCGGATCGTCGTCGCCGCCGGCTTCCAGGGGGCCAGCGAGACCGGGGAAATCACCACCCTCGGCCGCGGCGGCAGCGACACGAGCGCCGCCGCGCTGGCGGCGGCGGTCAGGGCCGAGGCGGCCGAAATCTACACCGACGTCGACGGCATCATGACCGCCGACCCGCGGGTCGTGCCCGAAGCCTGCACCATCCCGGTCATCTCCTACGAAGAAGCTTACCAATTGGCCATCCAGGGGGCCAAGGTCATCCATCCCCGCGCGGTGGAAATCGCCTTCCGCCACGGCCTGACGCTCAAGATCAAAAGCACCTTCGGCGACGCCGCCGGCACCGTCGTGACGAACGACCGCGACGGCACCATCGAGCGCCTGCGCGGCCGTGTCGCCGTCGGGCTGGCCCACAAAAGCGGCTACGGCGTTATCCGGCTGGCCTGGGGGAAAGGGAAGGCGGGCGCCGCCGTGCTCGGCCGCCTGGCTGCGGCCGGTCTGGACGCCGACCTCATCAACATAACCCCGCAGGGCGTCGAGATCATCGCCGGCCAGTCCGACATCGAGCTTGCCGCCGCCCAGGCCGCGGCCGCCGGCCTGAGTGTCGCCGCCAAGGTGGAAGAATGTGCCAAAGTATCGCTGATCGGCTGCTCATCCCCGGCGGCGGCCGTCGTCAACAGTTTCGTCGACCTGCTCAGTCAGGCCGAAATCGGCGTCCTGCAGACCTACACCGGCCCGTACGCCGTATCCGGCATCGTCGCCGCAGCCGACCTCGCGGCGGCGCTCAGGGCCCTGCACGCCGGCATTCTTAGCCAACGAGGCACAGGAGGATGATTTATGGGTAAATTCGGACAAGTACTGACGGCGATGGTCACCCCCTTCGACAAAAACATGGCCGTCGCCTACGACAAGGCCGCCGAACTGGCCGCCTACCTTGTCGACCACGGCTCCGACGGCTTGGTCGTCGCCGGCAGCACCGGCGAAGCCGCCACCCTCACCGACGAGGAGCGTCTCAAGCTCTTCGAAACGGTGCTCGCGGCCGTCGGCGACCGGGCCCGCGTCATCGGCGGCACCGGCACCAACGACACCGCCAAATCGGTGCGCCTCACCAAGGAAGCCGCCCGCATCGGCCTGCACGGCGCGATGCTCGTCGCTCCCTACTACAACAAACCCTCGCAGGAAGGCCTCTACCGGCACTTCGCCGCCGCCGCCGAAGCCGCCCCCGGCCTGCCCCTCATCGTCTACAACGTCCCCGGCCGCACCGGCATCAACATACTGCCGGAAACGGTGCTCAGACTGGCGGCCATCAAAAATATCGTCGCCGTCAAAGAAGCCAGCGGGAATCTGGAGCAAATGAGCGAAATAATCCGCATAACCCCTGACAGCTTCGACCTCTACTCCGGCGACGACGCCCTAACCCTGCCGGCCCTCGCCGTCGGCGGCTGCGGCATCATCAGCGTCGCCAGCCATATCGTCGGCCGCGAAATCAAGACGATGATCGCCGCCTTCCGCGCCGGCGACCTCGCGGGAGCCAGAGAAATGCACCTCAAACTCCTGCCTATCTTCAGGGCGATGTTCATCGCCACCAACCCCACCCCGGTCAAGGCCGCCGTCAACATGCTCGGCCTTGAGGCCGGCGACGTCCGCCTGCCGCTCGTCGCGCCGGGGACGGCCGACCTGGAGAAAATCCGCGCCGAAATGCGCAAATTCGGTCTGCCGGTCAAAACCTAACCCGTCAGGACAAAAAGGGAGGATGGGTCAATGAAGCTCACCGGAGGATACACCAACTACGGACAGGACCTTGGCATCCTCATGCTCGACACCGTCTTCCCGCGCCTCGTCGGCGACATCGGCAACGCCCGTACCTTTCCATTCCCGGTCCGCTACAAAGTCGTCCGCGGCGCCCTGCCCACCAGGGTCGTCGAACAGAACGACGGGCGTCTGCTGGCCGCCTTCGTCGAGGGAGCCCGGGAACTCGCGGCCGACGGCGTCAAAGCCGTCACCACCAGCTGCGGCTTTCTCGCCGTCTTCCAAAGGGAGCTCGCCGCGGCCGTCGACATCCCCGTGCTCACCTCCAGCCTGCTGCAAGTCCCGGCGGTCGAAAAAACGCTCGGGCCGGCGCAAAACATCGTCATCGTCACCGCCAACAGCGAGCGCCTTTCGCCCGGTCACCTGGCGGCGGTCGGTATCGAAAGCGGCCGCCACGTCATCTTCGGCCTCGAAGACAAACCGGAGTTCTACGGCACCTTCGTCCGCCAGAAAACCGTTCTCGACGTCGCCGCGCTGCAAAAGGAAATGGAAGAAGCCGCCCGCGAAATCAGGGCCAGGTTCCCCGCCGCCGGCGCGCTCGTCCTCGAATGCACCAACCTGCCGCCCTTCCGGCGCATCTTCGCCCGTGTCTCGGGCCGGCCGGTATACGACATCCTGTCCCTGATCGGCACCCTCGAATTCGCCCGCGGGCCCGCGGGCGCCGCCGACGCGTGGCAGAACCCCGCCGAACCCCTTCCCGCCGGCGGCGATTCCGGCTGAATATAAAACGGCGATCAACCATAGGATTCCGTAAGGTTACCCAAAAAAAGGAGGTAGGTATATGGATCTCGGAACCACGTTATGGACTATTACCATCATAATGTGCGGATTCTTCCTCTGGATCTCCTGGAAAGTCCAGGGCAAAGCCGGCGAATCCTTCTCCCAGTACGCCATCGGTGGCGGCAACTTCCCCCTCTACCTCATCCTCTTCACCGAATTCGCCACCATCATGGGCGTCGGCAACTTCGTCGGCCACGCCGGCCGCGGCTACACCATGGGCCTGCCGTGGATGTCCTTCATCCTCGGCGAGCAAGGCTCCAAGATTCTCTTCGCCCTCCTGTTCGCCGGCATCGCTGGCCGCTTCACCTACAACACCGTAGCCGAAATGGCCGACGACCTCTTCGTCCGCGACAAATGGACGCGGGCCATCGCCGCCCTTCTCGCCTGCTGCATCATGATCGCCTGGGTAGGCGGCCAGGGCAAAGCCTTCGGCACCATCTTCAACGTCGCCACCGGCGCCGACGCGACGCCGATCATCATCCTCTTCTCCACCGTATTCATCATCTACACCGCCCTCGGCGGCATCCACTCGGTCGTCTGGACCGACCTCTTCCAGGGCGTTCTTGTTCTCATACTCGGCACAGCCTTCTACTACTACGCCTTCGAACCCGTCCACTGGAGCCTGGGCGAACTGGGCAACAGGTTGACCGCCATGGGTAAGGGCGAACTGTGGAGCTTCGGCAAAGTCGACCCCATGACCATGGTCGTCAACTTCGTCACCGCCACCGTCGGCGTGCTCTCCGCCCAGATCTACTGGCAGCGTTGCTTCGCGGCCAAAAGCGCCAGCACCGCCCGCACCGGCCTTCTGATCAGCGGCACCGGCGCCCTCATCATGGTGCTCGGCACCTGCCTCGTCGGTATGGTCGTCCTCACCCTCAATCCCAACCTCAAACCCGACGACGCCGTGCCCTGGCTGCTCACCAAATACCTGCCGGTATGGCTGTCGGCGACGGTCTTCACCCTCATCCTCGCCGCCGGCATGTCCTCGGCCGACTCCAACCTCAACGCCGCTACCGTCCTCATCGTCAACGACCTCATCAGACCCTTCCGTCCCGACCTGGACGACCAGGCCCTCGTCAAACTGGCCAAAGCCCTGACCGTCGTCGTCGGCGTCTTCGCCTGCTGGGCGGCCATCCAGGCCTCCACCATCCTCGGCCTCTTCTCCAAAGCCTACGCCATGGCCGGCGGCGGCCTCGTGCCGCTGCTCCTCGTCGGCTTCCTGTGGCGCGAGCGCAGCAACGAACCGCTGCAGATGGGCCGCAAGAACAGCAAAATCACCCCGTGGGGCGCCCGCGTCGGCCTCGTCGTCGGCTCTGTGCTCACCCAGGTGACCGCCCTCGGCCCCAACCGCGTGCTCATCGCTCTGGGCACCGCAATAGCGCTGATCATCGTAGTATCCATGCTTACCCGCGGCGCCGGCAAAGACGCGCCGCAGAGCGTCAGCAACTAACCATGCCTGCCGCGGGGGGGCCGACGCCCCCCCGCAGCCAATAAGAGGTGTATACATGAGAATACTCCAGCACCCCATACTCGGACCAAGCGAAGAAAAACCCCCGGTAACCATCGAAGTCGACGGCGAACTCATCCCCGCCCGCGAAGGCGAACCCATCGCCGCCGCCATCATCGCCGCCGGCCGGCTCAAACTGCGCCACACCCGCAAAAGCGGCGAGCCGCGCGGCGTATTCTGCGGCATTGGCCGCTGCACCGACTGCGTCATGACCGTCGACGGCCAGGCCAACGTCCGCACCTGTGTAACCCCGGTGCGCGCCGGCATGAAAATCACCACCCAGAGCGCTTCACCGGAACGGGAGGCGAAGGAATGACCCAGGCAGACATCATCGTCATCGGCGCCGGGCCGGCCGGACTGTCGGCCGCCGCCGAAGCCGCCAGGCTGGGAGCCAGCGTGCTCGTCCTCGACGAAAACGACCGCCCCGGCGGCCAGCTCTTCAAGCAAATCCACAAATTCTTCGGCTCCAAAGACCACCGGGCCGGCGTCCGCGGCTACGCCATCGGCGACTCGCTGCTCGCGGAAACCGCCCGGCTCGGCGCCCGC
>JALHDI010000021.1 GCA_022839045.1 Sporomusaceae bacterium | reverse complement strand
GCGGCTGGACTCGAACCAACGCATGACGGAGTCAAAGTCCGTTGCCTTACCGACTTGGCTACGCCCCTGTGTATTGATTTAGTGGGGTGACTGGAGGGGCTCGAACCCTCGCATAACGGATCCACAATCCGCCGTGTTAACCACTTCACCACAGCCACCATAAAAGCAGGCACCGCCTGCGACAAAATATATTCTACCATGGGGGTACCCTTATGTCAATAAGTCCAGAAGCTAAAAATAAATGGAATTAATGGAGCCTTTTGGAATAAAAAACGTCTACTTTCCGACGAAATATTTTCACAGCCGGCAGGATTTGTAATTTTTTACTCGAAAGTAAATATTTACCATATAAATATCACAGGAGGACTATCACCGATGAAAACCCCGTTCCGCACCCGCATCCTGGCGCTCCTGCTCGCGGCCCTCTTCGCCGCCGCCCTGCCCTGCGCCGCCCTCGCCGCCGAGCGCGCCCCTCAACGCATCCCCGCCGGCATCTTCAACCTCTACCTCAGCGACGAACTCCAGGGCCCCCTGCTCGGCCCGGTCAAGAAAGTCACCGTCAAAAACGGCGAATCCTACTGGTCCGCCTCCTTCAGCCCCGACGGCAAGCCCCTCAGCCGCGAACAGTTCATCCCCGGCTTCACCAACGAAGAAATCATCTACGAAGCCGGCCGCTCCGCCAAACGGGTCGAAAACGTAGGCACCGACAAGCAGACCGTCTACTTCGTCCGCTACGATCCCTCCGGCCGCACCTTCAAACTCCTCGCCCCCGCCCTGGGCGGCAAAATGGCCGAACTGGGCGCCGGAACGATGGACGACCGCGGCCTGGTCACCGCCAAAACCATCCGCTACGCCGAAGGTGTCTTATACGAGGCCGCTTACGAATACAGCCCCGCCGGCCTCGTCACCCGCGAAACCTCGCGCCTGACCAAGCGCGGCACGATGAACATCGACCGGTCCTACGACAAAAGCGGCCGCATCCTGAGCCGCCTGTCCGTAAGCTCGCCCCAGCCCGACGGTCCGGCGGCGGCGGAAAGCCAAAACAAGCTCGAGTACCGCTACGACCTCAGGGGCCGGCTCACCGACGCCTTCTACCAGTCCGACAAGCCCGCCGCCACCGTCACCCTTTCCATCCAGGGCGAATACGACAAATACGGCAACTGGACCCGGCTCGTCATGACCCGCCGCGACGCCAACGGCCAGGCGTCGGCCCAGACGTTCACCCAAGAAATAGCGTACTATTGACGGCCGTTGATAAGCACCCATCTGCGGCGTTGCTCCTCGAACCCTCCCTCGGCGTACGCACCCAAGTACGCCTGCGGTCGTGTTCTCCGGTGCGCCTTGCATCTGGGCGCTTCTGAACGGCCTCGATCTTCTCCTAAACCATGCCCACCACTCCGCCCCGCGACAGCGGGGCTTTTTTTTTGCGCCGTTACACCTCCCGGCGGCGCCCGGCATAGAATACCCCGAAGTGCTTCTGGGAGGAATAACATGGACCTGATCTACATCGTCATACTCGCCCTGGCCGTAAGCCTCGACTCCTTCTTCACCGGGGTGACCTACGGTACCGGCGCCATCCGCATCCCGCTCTCCTCGCTCGCGGTCGTGGGCCTCGTCACCGCCGTCTGTTCGGCCGTCCCCATGCTGGCCAGCGGCTTCGTAGGCGCCGCAATCGATCCCGCAGTCGCCGTCTGGACCGGTTCGGCCCTTCTCTTCATCCTCGGCGTCTGGAACATCTTCCAGGACTACCTGCTCAAAAGGCTCGTCTTGCCGTCGGCCGGCGCAGCCGACCGGCTCACCATCCGTTTCGGAAGGATAATCGTCTCCATCATGTCCGACCCCGAATACGCCGACCTCGACCGGTCGAAAACCATCAGCCCCCACGAAGCCGTCTACCTGGGCATCGCCCTTGGGCTCGACAACATGGCGGCCATCTTCGGCGCCTGCCTCATCGGTATCCTCCCCCTCTACACCCCGCTCGCCATGGCCCTCATCCAAATGACCCTCGTGAGGCTCGGCGTCTTGCTCGCCACCGCCTTCGCCCCGGGGCCGGAAAAGCGCCTCTTCTACCTGCCGGGCGCGATATTGGTCTTCATCGCCGTCTTCCGCCTCATCAAATAGCCTTGGCCGTTGATAAGCACTCATCTGCGGCGTTCCTCCTCCAAGCGCTTGCTGGCGTACGTTTCGAGTACGCTTACGATGCTGTTAGACGGTGCTTGTGCAAACAACACCTGTCAAACTAGCCTCGGAGTAAACGGTGGCGCGCTTTTCCGGTGCGCCTTGCACCTGGTCGCTTCTGAACGCCCTTGGCTTCCTGAAACCTTTCAATCCCCCCACACAAAAAAGCTTCGCCTGCGCGAAGCTTTTTTGTCGTACCGGCCCTAATCCGCCGGGGCGCCCCCGCCCCGGTACCTCATCACCTGCTCGATCGTCATCCGGGCCAGCGCCAGGTTCGGCACCCGCTCGGCGATCCAGCGGCGCCAAAGCTCCAGCAGTTCGGCCTCCCCGGCCTGCCGGGCCCCGGGATTCGCCGCGAAAAAACACTCCAACTCGCCCTCGACGAAATTGTCGGCCAACATTCACACCCCGCTTAGCAATATAACTACGCGGGTTCATTATACCATATATTTCCATTAGATTCCATATAGTTCCAAGAGGGATTCCGGCTCTAGCTGCTCTGCTTCGCCGCCCGCTCGAGCATCGTCTGGGTAATCCAGCGGTAATAAGCCTCGCCGCACCGGTCGCAGCAGTAAAGATTCCAGCCGTGAACCGGCTGCTTGCCCACCAGATGCGCTATTCCCCCGCACTCATGCCTCACCCTGAACATCGTCCCTACCTCGCTCCGTCATTTTCCCGCCCCTCCTTCGCCGCCTTCGCGGCGAAAGACAAACACTCCAGCCCTGAAGCCTCCTTCGTCACCAGGCACGGAGCGGTCCTGCTCTTGAACCCCATCGCCCTGCAGCCATGGGGAAAATCCCTGTCCCATGTCACGTAATAATGCCGGCACATAAGGCACAGCGGCTTAGCTGGCGGCATCGCGCACCTCCGGGCGCCCGTGTAAAATCATGTCATCTTATATTATACCAGCATTACTATCACGAGAGGAAAAACTTTTTCCGCTCCCACCCGGCATCCCCGTCGGACCTATTTCACCTTGCGATAAAAAGCATAGGTAAGCGCGTCGCTTTTGCTCGCCAGTTTCCCGGAAGTGACCTTGGCGACAAATAAGATATGGGTACCGACATCCGTAGTCTTGTCCGGGAGCACTTCCGCCTCCAGATAGCCCAGGCAGTTCTTCAATATCGGGCAGCCGTTTTTGCCGGGAACGTATTCAACCGCGGCAAACTTATCGGCGGTGCGGCCGGACTGGTAGCCGAATATTTTCACTACGTCGCGTTGCTCCTGGGCAAGAATCGATACGGCCACTTTGCCGCCGGCCGCAATAAATTCCGTCGTCAGGTTAAGCTTGTTAAGACACAGGGCGATTTGCGGCGGCTTGGCGGTGACCTGAAAAACGGCATTCGCCGTTTGGCCGTTTATTTTGCCGTCCCTCGTCGACGAAACGACGTACAAACCGTAGGACACCGCATCAAGAGCGGCATTGACGGTCCCCTCGCCGGCTGTTAAGACCGCTTCCGGCGTAAGTTCGGCGATCTCATCGATCAGCAGGATGAATTTGTCCTTGCCCACGCCGCAGACCGGGCAGACATCCGGCGCTTCATCCCCGACATGAATATAATCGCACACCGTGCATTTCCAGCGTTTGGGCGCAGTTGCCTCCTTCACCGCCTCGCCCTGCAGGCTGAAATCCTCCGGACCGACACCGCAGACCGGACATACCTCGGGGGGATTATCCCCCTCATGTACATAGCCGCAAACATTGCAAACCCACTTTTTCATTGCACGCCTCCGATTGTTGTCTAACACGCAAAGTCGCTTCCGCGCCTGATGCTGCAACTCTTCAATCACGATTGGCAAAAATCCTGCAACCGGCAAGAGGACCTCTTTCGCGAGCGCCACCTGCTTTTTTTGCGGAATCGATAACCTTGTAACAAATTTGTAAAAATTCGCTGCTAGAATAACAAAAGGAGGGGAAAAATATGCAAAGAGCCTTTGACCTCATCGATCAAAGCAACCTTATATTTTGTTCCCTATCGGTCGCGATATTCGTCCTGGTAATATTAATATCCCTCGGTATGTATTTGGACACGCTCAGCGGTGCCGGCCGCGGCCAGTAAAAGCGTCTGCCGATCGTTTATGACTGTGTTTGCCGCCCAAGAAGCCGTTTCTTTTATACAAAAATCTTGGCGACGTGATATAATTAAATGAAAACTATTAATTGCGAAGGTGGCAGCAGCATTGGTCAAAATATTCCCGGCAAGATTCATTGTTGATAATGAAAATGTCGTTTCTACTCAATTATGGGAATGGATAAACAGCAAGATCAAAGATTCGAAAGTAACTCAAATAGTACCCTTAGAGATGGAACGGAGTTCTTCCAAGACTTCGTACATGCTTAAGGGGCTAATTGAGGTTCACTGCAGCGAGAATATTACCACCAGTGAATTGTCCGGCATTCTTCAGCCCTACCCAAGCTTTATTCAACACATACATCTTTCTTATCAATAAAATCGGTTTGCCCCCATTGGCAGGGTCCCGTCCCCTCCAGCCCCTAACCAGCATGCCGTAAACTATTCTCTACTCACTAAGTGTCATTATAAATAACCCCTAGCGAGTGCTAGGGGTTGAAGAAGAAACTTAGTCCATCAATTCTTCCATTAACATTTTAGCACCGAACCATACCATCATTCCGCCCACTAAGACTTTTGTCGTAGAACCCATGTCCATTTCCGGCATATCCATGTCCATATCCATCATCTTACGCATCGCCCGCATATTACATATACACCTCCCAGTAATAGTTTAAACCTTGTATCCTTTTAATAATCAATGCAATTATACCCATGTTATATAGAAACCCCCAATAACCTTAACCATCTACCCTCATCGCATATAGTTACCTCTTCCCGCGAATTCGGCAGCGTCCTTGGTTACCTTTACCCCCTTCCACAACTTGAAGGGGGCTTTATTTTATCTTATACTTATTTACTATACCGCAAGCCTCAGAAACAAAATTAAAAGAATCCAGAAGCCGAAACTTCTGGATTCTCTGGTGTTCAAATGGCGACCCCGGCAGGATTCGAACCTGCGACCTTTTGATTCGTAGTCAAACGCTCTATCCAGCTGAGCTACGGAGTCATATCGCCGGACCGCTCAATCGCTGTCCACTCGTATATTATAGCTGGACGGGCCGGCAATGTCAACACGGTAAATACTGGCATTTCGGGCATCCGCAAGAAAGCGCGGCAACCTGCAATTATTACTGCAAAACGGACGAATACGTAGTAAAATAGATACGTCATCGCCCTCCAATTATACCACACCGAGGTAACTGCCATGCCGCACCGTCCCGCGAAAATCGATACCGGCTTCGCCTCAGCCGTCGGCTGCTATGTCCTATGGGGTTTCCTGCCCATCTACTGGAAATTCCTCGACCACGTTCCCGCCCTGGAAATCCTCGCCCACCGCATCGTCTGGTCCTTCGTCTTCCTCGTCGGCCTGCTCGCCGTCACCGGCAAAATCGCGCCCGCCCGCCGGGAAATCGCGGCCATCCTCGCCGACCGAAAAAAGGCCGCCGGCGTCCTGGCCGCCACCGTCCTCATAACGCTAAACTGGCTGGCGGTCAACGACAGCCGCATCCTCGAAACCAGCCTCGGCTACTACATAAACCCCCTCGTCAGCGTCCTCCTCGGCATCGTCGTCCTCAAAGAGCGCCTCTCCCGCCGCCAGATGGTCGCCGTGGCCCTGGCAGCCCTCGGCGTCCTCAACCAGGCCGTCAACGTCGGCGGCCTCCCGTGGGTATCCCTCTCTTTAGCCGTCACCTTCGGCCTCTACGGCCTCTGCAAAAAAATGCTCAACATCGGAGCGATCACCGGCATCACCCTCGAAACCCTCCTCCTCTCCCCCGCCTCTCTCATCTACCTCGCCTGGCTGCACACCCAGGGGCACGGCGCCCTCACCTCCGACCAGCCCGTCACCGCCCTCCTCCTCCTCGGCACCGGGGCGGTCACCGCCGTCCCGCTGCTGCTGTTCGCCAACGCCGCTAACCGCATCCCCCTCACCGTCCTCGGCTTCATCCAGTACCTCTCGCCGACCCTCGCCCTCTTCGTCGGCGTCTTCATTTACCACGAGCCCTTCTCCGCCTCCCACCTCCTCGCCTTCGCCTGCATCTGGGCCGCGCTCGCCGTTTTCTCCCTCGCCCCCGCCAGGCGGCCCGCCCAAAGCGAAACGCCGGAAGCAGCCAAGTAAACCGCCAAAAAAACCCCCGGAGCGCAAATGCTCCAGGGGTTGCCGCCTTACGAACCGATCAGCCGGGTCAGCTCGCCGGTATAGGTCAGCGTCAACCGGTGCATCGCCCGGGTGCAGGCAATGTAAAGCAGGCTACGGTCGTATTCGCCGGCGTAGGTCTCGTTGTTGGCCGACGGGATAATGACCGCGTCAAATTCCAGCCCTTTCGACATTTTAACCGAAGTGATCGACACGCCCTCTGCAAAAGCCTCACTCTCAGGTGAAACCAAATGCGCCTCGCAGCTTCGCGATAGTACATCATAAAGCGCTTTAGCCGCGCCGTTCGTTTTCAGGATAATTCCCATGGTCACATTGCCGCTGTCGCGAAATGCGGCGATTTCTTTTTTTATCTGCGCGAGTTCGTCCTGCCCGTCGCGGCAATATATAAGCTCGGGGGCGTCGCCATGGCGCTCGATCGCCTCGAGCGAGACAACCTTTTGGATGCGTCTGGCGAAGGTGATAATCTCATAGGTTGAGCGGTAGCTCTTATTCAGCTCCACCAGTTCCGCGCCATCGTACAGCCGGCGCAGATCCGCCAGCGTATGCAAATGATTCGGATTGATAAACTGTCCGAAGTCGCCCAGGATCGTTTTCTGGCACTTAAACAGAATATTCATCACCGCGTATTGCGTCGGCGTATAATCCTGCATTTCGTCGATAACCAGATGGCGTATGACTTGGTTCTCCCGCAAACCCTCAAGAGCGGCGTGGAAATACATAAACGGGTATACATCGGCCCATTCGAGGGTATTCTTCGCCCGCATCACCAATTTGTCGGCAATATTCATGCACTTATAAAAATCCCTATAAAGCGCCAGCGTATTCTTCACCTTTAGCATCGCCGTCAGACCTTTAAAGATGGCCTTAGCCTTCGGCACATATTTCCCGGTGAAGTTATCGGTTTCAAAGCGATCGTTGATATCCTCCGCAATCATCTGCAGCCGTCTTTTGACCGGGTGCCTGTGATAAACGGCATAGCGGCTTTGTATCCATTTGCTTTTGGCGGAAAATCGTCCAAAAGTGTAATCCGACGGCGCAAAGACGGTTTCAGGCATACTAGCCAGATACTCGTCCATCATCCTTAAAAAGCTCAGCGTAGATTTGAAGCGTATCCGCTCCGCCCATTCGGGGTCATCCGTCTCAAAAGGATCCTTGTCGGCCTCGAAAGAGATGATACCCTTAAGCTGAGCCTCGGCAACATCCGCGAAGCTCATCCCGTCAATCGGCTCCTCGCCCAATTCGGGCAGGACATTGGATATATAATCCCCGAACACCTTGTTGGGCGATAAAATGGCCACGTTCTTTGCCAATAACTCGTCTTTGAAGCGGTAGAGCAAATAGGCGATGCGGTGCAGCGCAATCGATGTCTTGCCCGAACCTGCGACCCCCTGGATAAGAAGGGTCCCGGCCTTCTCGTTCCGGATAATCAGGTTCTGCTCTTTCTGAATCGTTGCAATAATAGATTTCATCTTATCATCCGAGGTATGACTCAATTCGCGCTGCAGAATATCATCCTGGACATTAACCGAGCTCTCCAGCGCATACTCCAGCTCGCCGTTCCTGATTTTGAACTGCCGCTTCCGCGTCAGCTCACCCTCGATTCGTCCATCCGGGGCATCGTAGCCCGCAGGCCCAACCTCGCAATCATAAAACATGCTCGCGACCGGGGAGCGCCAATCGACAATCAACAGCTCATGATCGTGGCTTAAACCGAATCTGCCGATGTAAAAGATGGCAGGCGTTTCTTTTGATACTTCCCGAAAGTCAATCCGGGCGAAGTAAGGCGAATCCAGCAACTTGGCGATTCTAGCGCGAATCTCGGACGCAAAAGCCCCCAGATTGTCAATCCGGTTTAAAGCGAGTTCATTCTGGAACATCTCGTGCGGGTCGATTTCCCCGCGGTACTGTACCATATATCGCTTGGCATCCATATATTCTTTATCGAATTTCTCGACCGAATCGTTCGCTTGCCTTATGGCCTCCTCAAGCCTGTCCTTGATATATTCAAGATGGGCAATTTCATCGGGAAAAGCCGGCGCCTTAGCCCCTTCTTTCTTGTCGCTTTCTTTCATATGGGCAGGCACACTCAGGACGCGCCCGCCCGCCTGCTGCGCATCAGTCATTTTCATCCTCCTTGGCTAACACCATCTTTTGCGTCGGATAGCCGAATTCCGTCAGCAGCTCCGCCTCGGCAAAGCCCAGCTCCTTGAGCGCTTTGCGGTATCCCGTATCCGCCCTGTCGCCCTCGCGGAAGGTGGTAATGCTGATCTCCCTATTCTTCAGCAGCTCGGTCAGCGCCACATTCAAGAGGTCTTGAGAAACGCTCCGTTTCCGGTAAAGCGGATGTACCGCCAGGAAATCGATGCTGCCAAGCGTATTTCCTCCCGCGGGGAATTTTTCTGTGCCCTCTCCAGCGCCTCGCGCTGGTCCCTGAAATTGTATTCGAGCTGCAACGGATAGAACACCTCATTTTTCCTGAATTGGCGCGGAGACTGCTTATACATCGCCTTGAACACCGTGCCGAAAGCCTGCTGGCTGTCGTAACCCGCCAGAAAGGCGATATCCATAATCGGTTTATTGGAAAAAACCAACAGCTTGGCGGCTTCCGTCAACTGCCTGCGTTGCGCGTAATCATGGATAGTAAGCCCCACCGTGGCGGTAAAGATGCGGTGCAGGTGATACTTCGAATAGTGCACCGCCGCCGCGACTATATCCAGGTCGATCCTCTCGGCCGCCAGATGGGATTCAATATATTGAATCGCGGCTATCGCCGTCGCAAGATTTCTCATAGCGACCCTTCCCGTCATAATGTCAATCCATATATACACGGTAAAATGACCGGATTAATTATATCAGATTTACAAACGCCATTTTTAATCATTATTGCGATTATACCCCCTTTGTTTAGCTACCGTGTCTGGCACAAAGCCGGAGCGGCGCCTCCCCCGTCCCCGCCCGGCGCGAAACGCCCCCTCATCACGGCAACAGCAAAACAAGGCTTCCAGGGCGCCCCCCCGGAGGCCTTGTGCTGTTCGAACGCCCGCCGCCGCGCATCACCCCCGCTCTGGACGCGCAACCCAATATGGTTCAAACCTGTACCTATCCCCTCCAACTATCACATCCATGCTGCATCAGTCGCGATAAAACAAACAAGCCCCCGGCTGCGCCGGGGACTTTCGTCTTCATCCACGTTTCATTTTCTATGAATATTATACCAAAAACCCCACCCGATTATAAGACTGTAAATTACTGGGTGAAGCTGCTAAAATTTACTAAGATCGCTGGAAAGGATGATGCTCTATGAAAATCGTCGCCGTCAACGGCTCTCACAAAGGCCGCGCCGGCAATACCGCCGTAATGGTCGACGCCTTTTTAAAGGGAGCGCGGCTCGCCGGCGCCGAAACGGCCCATATCGTCCTGGCGGAAAAGGAAATCGGATACTGCCGCGCCTGCAAAGCCTGCTGGTTCGCCACCCCTGGGCGGTGCGCCCTCAAGGACGACATGGCAGAGATAGTGCCCCTGCTGAAAAACGCCGCCGTCTGGGTCTGGGCCACCCCGCTCTACTTCGACAACCTCTCCTCCAGGCTCAAAACCTTCATCGACCGCCTGATGGTGCTCGCCAGCCCCCGCTGGACGCAGGACGAACACGGCGAATGCCGCCACCTCACGGCCGGGCCGCCGCCCAAGCTGGCGCTGGTCGCCAATTGCGGCTATCCCGAAAGCTCCCATTTCCAGGTTATCTCCCACTGGCTCGAAAAACACGCCCGCAACCTCGGGGCCGAAGTGGTCGGCGAAATTTACGCCTCCGAGGGCGCCCTCCTGACCAGCCCGGCCGCCGAACTCCAGCCCATCGTCGCGGCCCGCCTTCAGGCCATCGAAACGGCCGGCCGCGAGATCGCCGCCGGCCTTGCCATATCGGCAGCAACCCGCGAACTGCTGGCCCGCCCCTTCATCCCCGCCGAAGCCTACATCCGGGGAGTCGAGAGCCACATCGACGCCCTGCTCGAAAGGCTCCCTCCCATCCGGCCGGAACGCAAGCCGCTCCCGCGGGTAAACAATAAGGATGACAATATGTAAAACCGCGTGGTACACTATTATATATACTCGTCCGGACGGAGGTCGCTTATGGCCAGAAAGGGGTACCGCGCGGGCGACGTAATATACCTGGGCAAGCTCGATAACGGCAAGGTTTCCGTCCTGCCGGTGCTGCTTGTCACGCTCGTCAGCGTAAGTTTCGACGGTGAACTGTGGAAGGTGCGCAGCTCGGAATCCGACGACGTGTATACCCATTTTATCCAGTACCCGGATGAAGACGACGACCCCGGCAGCGACGCCCCCTTCGTAAACACCCCCGTCTCCTAGCCTCCGCGAAACAATCCCCCCGGCATATGCCGGGGGGATTTTCCGTCTTTATTATTTTTGCAGTACAGGTACCGTGTTCGCCGCTCCCGGCATGACGGTGATAGTGAAATCCTTCTTGCCGAGCTTCTCCTTGGCGATCCGGTAGGCTTCGTCCAGGCTGGTGACGGCGATCATGCCCGTGCCGTTTACGAAATCGACGTTCTCGGGCTTGGTGACGACGATCAGCGGTTGCTTTTGGGCGATGTCGGCGCACTTATAGGCGACGAAGCCGGGGATGGTGAAATGGTTGCGGATCGCCATCTCGAAATCCAGCAGATTCTTGTGCTTGAACCAGTCGCTGAATTCCCGCGGCTCGTAGATATCGCGGCACTCCATGACGCAGATGATCGCCCCGCCCGGCTTGCAGGCCATGTAGGCGTTGTCGATCGTCTTCGAGCCCTGGTAGAGGTTGATATCCTTCGGGAAGCCGCCCGAGGAGGCGATGACTAGGTCGGCCTGAGCCTTGATCGGCACGCCGTAGATCTCCTCCACCAGCTTGGTGCCCGCCTCCCACGCCTTGTACCAGTGGCCGGCGAAAAACTTCGCGAACTTGCCCTCGGGCGTGAAGACCGCGTTCAGCAGGAAGTCGGGCTTGGCCAGTTCGGCCATGTCGCACATATCGTGGTGCATGTCGTTCGGCTCCAGCGACCCGGAGGCGCACAGCGGGTTCAGGCCCTTGCCGACCTCCTTGTTCATGCAGAACAGGTGGTTACCCTGGATGGTGCGGAAGCCGCTGATCGCCGGCATGATCGACTTGCGGCCGCCGCCGAAGCCGGCCATGAAGTGATAGACGATGCCGCCGGTAATGATCATCCGGTCCGCCTCGGCCAGGCGCTTGTTGATATAGGTCTCGACGCCGCGCTTGGTCTTGCCCACATAAGTCAGTTCGTCCTTGTTGTGGCAGTCGTGCTGGTAAACGGGCACCCGGTGGCAAACATCCTGGCCGCATACCAGGACATCCTCTTCTACGGTATGGGCGCGGTGGGCGCCGACGCCGATGACGATGAACATGTCGCTGTCGGGGATTCCGCAGGCGTTTAACTCATCGAGCAGCACCGGCAAAAAGAAATTGAACTTGACCCAGGCCCGGGTGATGTCGCTGACGACGATACCGACCTTCTCCCCCGGCTTGACGATTTCCTTAAGGGGCGGGGTACCGATCGGGTTGGCGAGCGCCTCCTTGACGGCGGCGGCCACATCGGCCACCGGCGGATAAGCTCTTCCTTCGATGACCTGTATGATCTGCTCTTCCGGCAGGGCGAGCTTGAGCTTCTGGTCGCCGAATCCGAACTCGAAAACCTTCTCCATTAAAACATCCACCTCACGCAACAATTTACTCTATATTATTAGCCTTCCCGGTAACTATTTCCTGCCCGCCTGCGGACAAAAAGGCTTTTCCTGTAATATTATATTTTTTTATCCCGCTGCTATCCGTCGCCGTCGCCGAAAAGGGCGCCAAGGGTCGTAAGCTCGTAGCCCCTGGCCCGCAGGGCGGGAATGATATCGCGCAGGGCTTCGGCCGTATGCGCCCCGTGCAGATGGAAAAGGACGACCGACCCAGACTTAGCGTCGCCGGTGACCTGCCGGGCGATCGTCTCGGCCGCTAGTCCGGACCAATCGCGGCTGTCCACGTCCCACATCACCAGCGCCCGGTAGCCCAGCTCGCTCAAGAGGCCGGTCAGCGTACCGTTGTACGCCCCGTACGGCGGACGGAAAAACCGCGCCCCTTCCCGGCCGGTCACCTCCCGCAGCGCTTTGCGGGCCGCCAGAATTTCCTCCCGCATCGCAGCCTCGTCCAGCCAGCTGAAGCGGGGATGAGAATAGGAATGGTTGGCGATCTCATGCCCCTCGGCCGCCATGCGCCGCACCTCGTCGGGGTTGGCCCTTACCCATTCACCCAGCAGGAAAAAAGTGCTTCGCACCCCCGCATCCTTAAGAACGTCGAGGATTTCGTTCACCCGCCAGGCCGGACCGCCGTCGTCGAAGGTCAGAGCCACGTATGGCCGTCCGTCCTCGCTTCTCCTCAGCACGGCCAAAGGGCCTCCCGTCTGCGGCGGGACGGACGGTGTCGCCGGCGCGGCCGGAGAAATTTTTCGCAGAAGCTCGCTCGTCGTCACCAGTTCGAAGCCCCGTGCCTTCAGTTCGCCGACGATTGCCGGCAGGGCGGCCGCCGCCGTCTTTACTTTCATATTGATATTGACGATCGCGCCGCCGGTGACCGCCCCCCTGAGCTGTTCGACCACCGCCTCCGGCGAATCCACCAGCCAGTCGCCCGCGTCCACCCCCCGGACTGCGACCGCGGGCGGCGTCAGCTTCGCCGCCGCTTCGCGGAAGTTGTCGCCGTAGTAGTTATAGGGCGGCCTTACGACGCGCGGCGCCGCGCCCGCAGCCGACTGCACCGCTTTGGCCCCGGCCGCGAGGTCGGCGGCGATGGCCGCGACGCTGAACTCGGCCCAGTATTCGTGGCGCAGGCCGTGGTTGCCGAACTCGTGGCCGGCCGCGACCGCCTGCTTCACCGGCAGAGCGGCCAAAACCTCGCCCTTGACGAAAAAGGTGACTTTTATCTTCTCGTCCCGGCACAACTTGAGTACGGCCGCGAATTCGTCCGCACCGTCCGGGTCCTCCAGCGTCAGGGCCACCGCCTTCGCCGCCGGCGCCTTGTCGACGACGGCCTGCGGCGCGGCCGCAGCAGGCTGCGGCCCGCATATTATGGCCATGATAATTGCGCCGATAATCGCTACTTTCAAAGCATCATCCTCCTGTCAACAAGCTCACTGACAGTGTATGACGCCTGTCCGCCCGGTAGAACCGGCGGGCGGAGGTTGCGACGGGGGGAGAATTTCACTACAATGGTAGGTATGGACGGGTTCTGGCAAACTCGTGCAAAAGCACTGACATTTCTACTGACATTTCCACTGACATTTTCGTTCATTTATTCTGACATATATGCCAACATCAAGTCTGAACGAAGGAGTATCGCACGATTATGAGAACAATTCCCGGTATATGCCGTTTTTGTTCCGGGGGATGCGGCGCCCTTTTCACCGTGGCCAAGGGCGAAATTATCGCCGTCCAGGGCGACCCCGCCCACCCCGTCAGTCAGGGCGCCCTGTGCGCGAAGGCGGGGGTGGGCTCTTTCCGCGGCCGCCCGGACCGCGTCACCCGGCCGCTGTGGCGGCCGGCGGGGGCCGACGGCTGGCGGGAGATCACCTGGCGGCAGGCCATCGCCCTGCTGGCGGCGAAGTTCAAGGCGGCGCGCGACGCGGGCTGGGCGCCCGCCGACGCCCGCACCGACGGCATCGCCGTGTTCGGCTCGGCGGCGGTGACCAACGAGGAGAGCTATCTGCTGGCCAAATTCACGCGCCTGCTCGGCTCTACGTATATCGAGCACCAGGCCCGCGTCTGACACGCCCCCACGGTGGCAGGTCTGTCATCGACTTTCGGTTACGGGGCGACAACGAATTCGTGGACCGATCTGGCCGCGGCCGGCACCGTGCTGATTGCCGGAGCCAACGTGGCCGACAATCATCCGGTGGCGATGCGGCAGGTGCTAGCCGCGCGGGCGGCCGGGGCGAAGGTGGTGGTCGTCGACCCCCGCCGCACCTCCACCGCCGCCCAGGCCGACGTTTTCGCGCAGCTCCGCCCCGGCAGCGATATCGCCCTGCTGGGGGCGGTCATCAACCTTGTCCTGGAGAAAGGGCTGTTCGACCGGGATTATGTAACCAAGTTCACCAACGCCCGCTATCTGGTGAATCCCGGCTACGGTTTCGCCGACGGGCTGTTCGCCGGCTACGACGCCGCGACCCGCAGCTATGATACCGACCGGTGGGCCTACGCCCCGGGCGTCGGGGGCCGGCCGGCCGAGGCGGCGGATATCGACGCGCCGGGAACGGTTTTCAGCCACCTGCGCGAGCACTTCCGCCGTTACGATGCGGCGACGGCGGCGGCGATCACCGGCGTGCCGGCGGCCACCATCGGGGAGATGGCGGCGGCGGTGGCCGAGCGACGGCCGCTGGCCATCCTTTACGCGCTGGGGATAACCCAACACACGACCGCGGTGCAAACCATCCGTTGCTACGCCATCCTGTCGCTGCTCCTGGGCTCGGTGGGGGTGGCGGGCGGCGGGGTGAACGCGCTTAGGGGCGAGATCAACGTGCAAGGGTCGACCGACCTCGGCAGCCTCGCGACCAGCCTACCGGGGTATCTGCCGGTACCGTCCCGGGAGGACGCGACGCTGACGGATTACGCAGCCCGCCACGGCACGGAGGCGGCCGGCGGCCTCGCCGCTCTGCTGACGGCATGGTTCGATGCGGCGCCGGAGGAATGCTACCGTTGGCTGCCGCGCCAGGGAGCGGACAAACCGGCCACTTACCTGCCGATGCTGGCGGCGATGGCGGCCGGACAATTCAAGGCCGCGCTGGCGGTGGGCATCAACCCGATGATCAGCACGCCCGACAACCGCTTGGCGGCTCGGGCCCTGGCGGCGCTCGACACGCTGGCGGTGGTCGACCTTTTTTCGTCGGAGACGGCCGAGTTCTGGCGGCTGCCCGGCGTGCAACCCGCGGAGATAAAAACCGAGGTCGTGCTACTGCCGGCAGCCCATTTTTACGAGAAGGCCGGCTCGGTGACGAGCGGCAGCCGCCTTATCCAGTGGCAGCGGCGGGTCCTCCGCCCCGAAGGGCTGGCGAGGCCCGATCTGGCGATAATCGATCAGCTGTTCCGGGCGGTGCGCCGCCTGTACGCCGTTGCCCCAGCCCCGCAGGACGCGCCTCTCCTCGCGGCGAAGTGGAATTACGGCCGGCCGGCGGACGCGAAAAAGGTGCTGCTGGAGATCGACCGCGGCTGTCGCCTGTACGCCGGGTCGGCCGGTTCTCTGGCGGCGGGGCGGGACTACGCCTGGCCGGGCGGACGGCGGATACTCTACGACGACGGAACGTTCGCCACGCCCGAGGGAGTGGCCCGCCTGTTCGCCGCCCCCTATGCCGGCCCGCAGGAAGGCGGCGCCGCGCCTGTGAAGGTGGCGACGGTCTGCGCCGACGGGCCATTGCCCGAACACTATGAGCCGACGGAAAGCCCGCTGGCCAATCCCCTTCACCCGGAGACGAGCGCCAATCCCCTGCTGTGGACGCCGGAGGGGGACGGAAACTACGCTTTTCCGTACGTGCTCACGACCTACGCCGCCCCCGCCGGAGCGGGAACGGCGGCGGTCGTGGAGGTTTCGGCCGCGCTGGCGGACGAACTGGCGCTGGCCGGCGACGAGGAGGTAACGGTGGCGTCGGCCCGCGGCAAGGTGCGGGCCAGGGTGCGGGTGAGCGAGGCGCTGCGGCCGCTGTCGGCCGGCGGACGAATCATCCATACGGTGGCTATGCCGCTGGGGCGGGCGGCGACAGCCCTGGGCGTCAACGCCATCACCAGCGCGGCAGCCGATCCCACCGCCGGCACGCCGGCGGCCAAGACCTGCCTTGTAACCGTCCTCAGGGAATAAAGAATGGAGAAACCCCGG
Source organism: Sporomusaceae bacterium (assembly GCA_022839045.1). The sequence goes on along the minus strand of JALHDI010000021.1, from coordinate 42,353 downwards.
TCTTACGACCGGGGTTAACTGTATTTGACCCTGTTCCAGTTGATCTCGTCCTTGCCCCTGGTCAGCAGGGCGCTGACGATCTCGCCAGATGGACGGCCGGTTTTGCCTTTCACCTTCACGAGCAGGTGGATGAGATAATTGAATTTGGCCTGTTCATCCGGTTGCCGCGCAAAGGTCGGTTTTACGGATTTCACGGTAATCATCTCCAATTATGTCTTTGTTTTATTTTTACCATTTTCGCCGCTTGTTGTCAATAATTATTTCTATTTAATAATAATTATTGTATCAATTTTGCAGCAACCCTTCTTGTAATAATGGTCACCAAATAAGTATTCTCCGCGACTGGTGTGGCAGGGGGAATCGGGAGATAAGCAGAGGATACGGCGGGAGGAAGGTTGATACTGACTGAGACTGAGATTAAGGCTGAGGTTGGCGGACAAGGTTATAGGGCAAGGGCGAAGGACGGGGGCGAAGGACGGGGGCGGAGTACGAGGTTGGTGGACAGGTTGGAGGGCCGGGGTTGGAGGTCGAGGTTGGGAGGCGGGGCTGAGGAGGGATTCCGGGGAAAGTAGCGGAGCCGGAAGGCCACAGGCGGTGCTGTCACCAGGAGGATGGCCGGGGTTATTTTTGGGGGTGACGGGCCGGTGCACCGGCCGGGAGGCTGCGGGCAGATGCCCGTGGGATGGTCCACGGGGGTTCCGCGGACAAAGGTGCGAAAAAACATGGAACGTAAAGAAAGGTGTGCGGAGGCTAGGACGTCAATTTCGGGCGGGAACGCGAGACGTGTTTTCTCGGTTCCAGGGCGGGGATTCCCTGTTCGGAAACGATAACGAAAGGTACCGAATAAACGTTTTCCGCGGCTAGTGTGGCGAAGAGATATACGGAGGCGGAGCAACGGAGAGGGCTTGAGGAAGGTTTAGGGCCGAGAAGAGGGTTCGGTTCCGCCAACTCCGAAAGATAACCAAAACAAAAACCGCCTATCCTTCTGATGAGGCACTGCATAAAATCATTTACCTGGCGAGAGCCGATGCCGCCAAGAAATGGACTATGCCGCTCCGAAAGTAGTCCAAGAATCATTTATCACACTACCCAGGGGAAACGAATAATGGGATGCAAAAACCCCGGCCGGGAAAGGCCGGGGGGGTTGTTTAGGTGGCGCGGTAGGGTGAAGAAGAAAAGGCTGTGGACGGGGGGCGGGAGCTGTAGACGACGCCGCAGGGGAAGCTTGAAGCTGCACAGCAAAAAAGCCGCGTCCTATACAGTTGTTCGGCTTTCCGGTTTTGCATGGTGGAGGTGATCCGCGACCTTGCAAATCCCAATATTATACCACTCCGATTTTCCAATTATGGGTAATATTCTATCATTCTTTTGGTGGTCTATCTCTGTCGTCTTTATTTTGGTCGGGGAGCGGTTTTGCTACAGGATTATAGATAGGTCTAAAATATTTGCGTTGCTCATGCTCTATTGGGTTCACACTCTCAAAATTATCGTCAATTTTTGTTAATTTTAGATAACCCCAAGTGGCTATAATATACCAAGGTACAAACGGAATAATTGAGTCATATATTCCGTGCGCAAGAAATAATACACCCAGTTTCGCAAGCATTTGACAAAATAACATACTATAGAGAATCCCCATCGTCGTGTATATATAAATATACACTTTTTTCGTGGGCAAGTGATAAAAGTATATTATGAAAAACAATGTCCATGAGACAGGAGCCAAAAAATGTATTCCCATAAGACCAAATGGCTCATAGTTTATGTATCCGAATTCTCCCAATAAGTTCGCTATACCAACAACTATAGCATCAAATCCCCCCCCCGAAAATAATCCCGTAAATTGATAGCCGGCGGATTTCTTGTCTGGGTACAAGCGTTACAACAATCCCGGCAAAGATGGTAGTGTAAATAAAAGGGATTAAATTAATTGCCATTATCACCCACCTCCTCGCTGAATTATTGAATTTATTATCTCAGTAGTTACCAAACATTATGTATTACAAGCGACCAAACACCGCCAGGGGAAACGAATGACCTCGCCATCATTCTTGGCCTGATGATTGTTCCACTGGCCTCCGCAAGCAACAAAAAACCGCGTAACTACGCGGGTTCTCGGCTTTTGAGGATTTGCATGGTGGAGGCGAGGCCCATTCCGCATTTTAAGACGTGGTTTCTTGCGTCCGTATCTACGTGAAGCCAACGCGGCAAGGCGCAAAGGAAAGGCACCATTGCGGGAGGGGCGGTACGCGCGTGAGGCAGCGCCACTGGCGCTTTGGGGGTGCAGCCACGTGAAGCGAGGCGGCGGCCGCTACTTGACGAGAGAGTCGGTAACTCTACCGCGAGCGGCCATGGACGGCCGCGAGAGGCGACAAACGAACATGGACGTGATTTGGGCTGCGGCGCGGTGGAGTCGGCAACGAGGCTAGCAGGGAGCCAAAACGCCGAGTGGAAAAACGACGGCGTTTTGTGCAAGTCGTTGCCCTGCGAGTAAGACCGCCGGCGCAGCGTGCGGCGAACCCCAGCGCCAGAAAGGGGCAGGATTGAGGGTGAATAACGGAACGCAAACCCCCGGCGGGAAAGGCCGGGGGGGTTGTTTAGGTGGCGCGGTAGGGTGAAGAAGAAAGGGCTGGGCACTAGAAGAGTGGAGGAACCGAGATAGGATGGATGGATGATATAGATGAGGATGGTTACGAGGGAGGGGCGGGTTGGGGGTTGGGGGTTGGGATGCAGGGGCGGGGATGGGGGCGGGAGCTGTAGACGACGCCACAGGGGGCGACTTGAAGCTGCACAGCAAAGCCACGTCGTCCTATGCAGTTTTTCGGCTTTGTATGGTGGAGGCGAGGTGGAACCGTGGCCGATACCATGGAGGAGTTTTTAATCTAACTTCCATATTTCTTCGTACGCCAGTTTAGCCATATGCTCGGCTCGTCTATCAATATCTTGTTCGTTCCAACCACTAGCACATCCATATCGCTCAACAAATTTTTTGACCGTAATGAAATTTGAGCATTTATAATGTTCTATTTTTTTATTAAACGTTTGATCACCCGCATTATTATTTAGCGGTTCAGCTATTGGTAATAAATTTCCTATTCTGCAATGAGCTTCCGCACCATCATCGTTAGCAATATGTTCTAAACTGAAATCATTAACATTCAACTCATTAGTTCCACCTTGATAATAGTTCTCAATATTTTTAAGAATATATTTCACATCCTTTTTCTTGCTAGCAGTCTTATATGATTTTACTTTATTTGAGTATCCAAGTAGTTTAAACATTGTTTTAAACTGATCAAACGGAGGATAATAACTGCGCAGTTTATCCATTAATTCCAAAATAGGTTCTTCTGAAAGCTCATTTTCGATTTTTCTTGCATAATTATAGACCATATCTTCGATCATATTTGATTTTCCATTCCCGACCATTCCATATGCAAAATAGAAGTTCTGAATAAATATAAAAAATTTTTCCGCTATAGTAACTCTTATTTTATTCTGACCGACTGCTGACAAAATCGACATAAATACCGGCCTAAACTGACGATGGTTATTATTACTAAAAAACTGAATTGCCGTTCTTATTACTAAGTTTTCGCATTCATCCGAGAAATAAAACCAACGGTAAATTTTCGCTTTACTATATAAATCCTCAAGAAACACAGCCATGTTATTTTGGGGACAATGAGCCTTGATAATTCTAAATTCTGTGTTATCTCGCAATGGTTTTTCAAATCTATGGGCGACATAATGTGTAAAAAATTGTTCTAATACCGAATACTGGTTAATGAACAACATTTTCTCCATACTATCCCATTTTAATTTCGCAGTATCAATACTTGCACGCGGAAGAATATACTTAAATACATAATTTTTTATTAATTCATGTTGTTTAAGATCAACACCACGAGCATTAAGAATTTCAAAAATATTATAACTTTCTTGTTGATTTGTAGCTTTAATATCAATAACATCTAGACCAATAATTTTATCTTTAATATTATTAAGTGCAAATTGCGAACCTTGAATCATATCTTGAAATTGAGAGTAAAAGAACTGAAAGCATCGTTTAACATTAATATTATCTTTAGGCGCATCTTCTAAATATGATCCATTAAATAATTTACTTTTATTTTGCATCTCGTTATAATTAGTAGCTTCTCCAATAATCAACTGAAAATTAGTTAAATCCTGATTATCCACTCTAGAAAAATCTTGTCCCAAGTCATCGGTACCTAAAATGTATTTTACGACTCCCTTAAAACGGTCCTTAGCTCCCATCTCATTAAACAAAACGCAAATTGCACATAGCATTAAGGTAATCGTTGTCATTCTTTGCTGACCATCGATGACAATCATATTTTTCTGGTCTTTTTCAAATACAAAACTTCCCAAAAAATGGGACCACTCACTTTCATTCTCTGCTGAAACGTCTACCTCAATGCAGTATTTTATATCATCTAAAAGCTCTCTCCATTGCTTTTCTTCCCAAACATATTTTCTTTGATAACGGGGTATAACATACTTAAAGTCACCAGCAAATATGTCATAGATTTTTCGCTGTTGAGCATCAAAGGCCATTCCAAATACCCCCATTTATTCTATTTTAGTAAGTACACTTAAACACTCACCGAGTATTATATTGTCAAATCAGCAATTCTATATAAATATTTCTTTTCCTTTTAACAACAACCCAAACAACCTAAGACCCACGAAATAGATCGCAGGCTTCGTCTCAACTATAGAGGAAGAAATCGCCTCAAGATATTTCGGATAAGGAATAGGATTTCTGTAACCTATTAGTTCCCCCATTCCGGTTTTAACTGGTGGAAGTCACCTCCGCAAAACGCCTTTACAAATAACATAGAAACCTTGTCTTTTGCCGGATTTGAATGGCGAGGCTCATCTAACTCCTGTCAATTTGGCACTTTATTTTTCGTAAGTTACCGATAAAACCAAGGCTTCGGCACCATGCGGGGCCACAAACGAACGGCGACTTTGCGGAGGCCGGTTACGCGCCGTAGGCGAAGCGGAGCAGCGCCGCCGCACGCGAGTCCATGGACGGACGAGCGAGGAGTCTACTGACATGGACGTCAGTTGACGACGGTGCTCGCGGCGCGCGGAGCAAGCCCTAGGGCGCGTCCGGCCGGAGCACCGGAGCCGGAGTTTCGCGGCCCTGCAAAGGAAGGCGAAAAAAGCAGCGTGGCACCGATAACGGATTATACCCTGCGGCGCAAGTCCTGCGGACTCCTCCGCTCCGCTCCGGCCTGACGGTGCGCCCGCAAGGGGCGGAATAATCAAGGGCGCCACGCTGTAAAACAAAAACCAAGGCCCGCCTGGCGGCGGGCCTTTGCGTCAGCCTTTGCTCATAGTCTCCAACAGTTTGCGAACCGACTCCCGTTGCTCGGGGGTCAATTTTTTCGCGGTTTCCAGCAGGCTTATGAGTTCGGGATCTAGGTCCTCGGAGGGTTCGGCGAAGAACCCGGCAAGGGTGACGCCTAGGACCCGACAAATGCGCTCCAGGTTTTCCAGAGAGCATTTATCGGTATTATTCTCGATTCCGGAAATGAAGCTGGCCGATACTCCCAGGGAAATCGCCACTTCCTTGGCGCTTATTCCGCGTTCCTTACGCAGTTTGCGAATCCGACCGCCGACATCGAACAGGGTAATCAACTCCAAGCGTTAACCTATAACTAAATTATACCCTGCGGCATAAGCCGCAAAAGGACAATTTGTTAGGCTATAGCTTGATAAACCCTTGACTTATTTCAGTAATAACCGTATCATTAGTATATGCAATCAAGTTATCACTTAATTCCGGGGATTTTGGGCATCGAGGGTAACGGATGGCGACGGATTATCAGAGCGATTTCGCGCGGGGCTACGAATATGCCCGGCGGCGATACGGGGAACTGGCGGCCTGCTTCAGCCGGGCGGTGCTACTGGATTTGGCGGCCGCCCTCGCCCGGGCTGACGGCGGCAACGCCGAACTGGCGCGGGGGATGGCGGCCGGCCTCGCGGAGCTGGCGCAGGCAAAGAAGAACGACGGCTGAGTGTACGGCAGGCAAGGGCCGTCGCGGTGTGGTGGCGAGCCGCAGGAAGACAAAAAGGCTGCCAAGATGCTCTTGGCAGCCTTTTCGTGTACGGCGGCGGGAATTTTATTTGCTCCCGACAAATCCCAGAAGTATGAGCTTGGTGCCAACTCCGCCGGTCACCACGTCAATGCGGGCGTTGGCGGCACCCCTGACGGCATTATGCACATAAACGGACGCTCCGTCAATGTGCATTTTTTCGTATTCGCCAAGCTCGGATGGTTCAGGCATGCCCCATCGCACGGATGGGATGTCTCGCGACTGAGCGCCGCCTCAGCTATAGCAGATTTGTTTGTCCAGGCCGACGGTGACAGCGTTGCCGCGATCGGCGATAATCTGCTGCGCCTTCGGCATTATTCTCAGATTCATTTTCCGCCTCCTCCTCAACTTCACAGGTTAGCAAGCCCCGCCGGTGTGCTTGCAAATCGCCCCGATCATCCGCCGCAGGCCTTTCTCTACAATGGCCCTGGGCATCGCCAGATTCAGGCGCACGAAGCCTTTCGCGTTGCCCACGAACAGGCCGTCGCCCCCCTCCAGCAAAACCCCGGCCTTGTTGGCGAAAAACATCGGCAGGTCGTCCACCTCCGGCAGGGAACGGTTCAAATCGACCCAGGCCAGATAAGTAGCCTCCGGGATTCGGCAGACAACGCCCGGCACCTTAGCGGCAAGGTAGTCGGCTACTAACCGGAAATTGCCATCCAGGTAGGCTTTCATCTGCTCCAGCCAGTCGCCGCCACGCTCGTAGGCCGCCTGCGTTGCCGCAAGCGAAAGTGGATTTACGCAGCCGATCAGCTTATCGTGGGCCGCCATTTGTCTCCGCAGTTCGGCATCCCGGACAATGACGTTGGAAAACATCAGCCCGGCCATGTTGAAGGTCTTGCTGGCGGCCATGCAGGTGATGAGCCGGGGATAATCGGGCATGACCCTGGCGGTGGGGATATGCTGTTTGCCCTGCCGGATGACGTCGCAATGGATCTCGTCGGAAATCAGCCACAGCTCGTATTTCGCCGCGATGGCGCCCACCTGCTTTGTCTCCTCCTCGGTCCACATCCGGCCGGTGGGGTTGTGAGGGTTGCACCACAGCAAGAGCTTCACCTTGGGGTCCGCCGCTTTCCGCTCCAAATCCTCAAAATCGATAGTGAACCAGCCGTCGTCGTTTTTCAGCGGCGAGCAGACCAGTTCGCGGTCATTGAAAGTGGCTGCGTGCTTGAAATAGCCGTAGACCGGGGTGGTGATCAGCAGCTTCTCATCCGGCGCTACCAAATCGCCCACCAGCTCGTACAGCGCCGGGATGATGCCAGGCGTGAATACCAGTTGTTCTTTCGGGAAGTTCCAGTCATACAGCTTGCGGCACCAGTCGGAGAACGCCTCATAGTAGGCGTTTTCAAACACCCGGCTGTAGCCGAAAATGCGTCTGTCCACCCGATCTTTGATGGCCTGGCAGACCTCCGGCGGCGTGGCGAACTCCATATCCGCCACCCACATGCGCACGAAATCATCGTCCTCATAAGGGAACTTCATCTCCGGGCCGGCGCGGAAGATATACTCCCGGAACCCGTCGGTATTCATGGCGTTCGTCTGTCGGCGGTCAATGATCTCATCAAAATTATATTTCATCTTGGTTCTCCCCAATCAAACCCGGTTTTGAGTGATTCTGTCGGCAATCAAGTCTTTTCGATATAGCGGGCGATTATTGTTCCGGCAAGCAGTGACCATACCGGGGCGCTAATATTTAAAATTGTAATATTCGCCAAAGCGATCATGAAGGCAAAGGTTGCGCTAAGTTTCATCGACGGCCGGGAAAAGCTTATTTGCAGGCTGTTTACAAAGACGCCGAGCAACGCGAAACCGCCCAAGATTGCGATAAACGGACCCGGCAAAGCCTGAATCCAGGGGACAAGCTTCCACGCGAACAGTCCAAAAATAAGAATAATGCTTCCTGAAACGACCGCCCCCATATAACGCATTTCCCTTGGACCCGCTTCTTCACCGGCACAGACCGCGGTCATCATGCCGCCGATATTGGCGGACTGGCCGCCAAAAAAACCGGTGATAACCGAAAAGAGACCACTTAAGGCGACAACGCGGTTAACCGGAGGATGATAATCGTTTTGCTCCAAAGCTCCGAGCCCAACCGCGCAATCGTTGCTTAAAACGAGCAATGCCAAGGGAACCGCGACCGAGAGGAAACCGGTCAGGCTGAACTGCGGAGCCTGAGGCTGCGGCAAGGCAAACCCGGCCGCCGTTCCCGCGCTGCCGATACCATGGGACAAAAGCAGGAGAATACACCCTGTTACAATCGCCGCCAACATCGGAGGAATACGCTTATTTCGTTTGCTGAAAAAGAAGAAAACCAGTAAGGCGCCGCCGCCGACCAGCAGGAACTGGCTGGTGGACACAATAAAATTCAGCATATATTTAGTTATCATTCCGGCCAACATCGCGGAAATAATTTCTTTAGGAACATAATCCAATAATTTGGAGAAAGTACCCGACGTCCCTACCGACAGTATTAATAAACCCGCTATAAGATAAGCGCCGATGAGCTCCGGATAGGTAAATTGGTTGGTGACGGTGGCTAAAAAGGCTACGCCGGTAATCGAATGAGCCCCCACGATCGGCATGCGATAGCGCAGAGGCAAAATAATACCGAGAATTCCGCCGCCGACATATACCGCAAAAAACCAGAGTACCGTTTGATATGTTGAAAAGTTCCCTTTCGCCGCCGCCTCTAAAATAATGGCCGGTGGACCGGTGATCGCCAATAATGAGGTGACTACTCCTGCCGCAATATTTCTTTGATTCAAATCGCGTAGAGGGTTAACGAAAACGCTCAGATATAATCCTCCTCTAGGTCAAAGCGTAGGTTGCCTCTTCCATCACTCAGCCTTGAAAATGTAGTCGCATTTTTGGCATTGCGAGAGGATATGCTCGCCGTCCTCTCTGTGGTATGCGCCAGACCATATGCAAATGCTTTGCAGGATAGGTACGACGGATTTCCCCTTATCCGACAGGCAATATTCCACTCTCGGCGGGATTTCATCAAATTGTCGCCTCTGAACGATTCCGTCTTCAGTTAACTCTTTCAAGGTCGCTGCCAAAACCGCGTCCGTGATATTTGTCATTTCCTTGCGCAGAGAGCTATAACGAAGAACCTTTTTCTCTGCCAGAAGACAGATAATCCGTGACTTCCATTTCCCGCCGAAAATTTCCAAGCCATATTCCAGTGGGCAACGAATATCTTTTTCTAATTTAGGTTTATACATTATGTACAGCCTCCTGTATCGTAATTATATAAGGCATACTGCTCAAGTACAAGCAACTATGAAATTTATGAGTTACTCATGAATTTGCTAATAAATTCTTTTTCCGAAATCCTTTGACTATAATCAAAGCAGGTTCCATACAGGAGCCGTACAAATTCCGTTAAGGAGGAGGTTATATAATGAGAGTCAATGCTTATCTGGAAATCACTATGAAAATTGAAGCCGCCAATCGTCCTGCAGCAGCAAAGGTCTACACCGATTACCGCGAGCCTTTTCTCAAGATTATCGAAGGCGCTCTGACGAAAGACCTGCTGATCCGGGATGAGGATGTTCAGGTTCTGCACGGTTTTGACAGCGTGGAACACGCGCAGGCATATTTGACCAGCGAGATGTTCAAAAACGACGTTTTTGTCGGCCTCAAGCCGCTCTGGAGCGCCGATCCCGATGTGAAAATTTATAGCGTGGCCTAACCAAAAACAGCCATACTGCAGGGCAGTATGGCTGTTTTTGTATTTACATGCCCTTGGGGAAAGGGCGCCTTTGCAGACGGGGCGGTACGATTACGCAGCGTCGCTGGCGCTTTTGGGGTGAAGCCACGTGAAGCGAGGCGGCGGCCGGCGACGGCCAGGAATTTCGACAGGTGTCTTCTTGAGGTGATATGATCGTCGGTGGTTAGGCGAGCCGAACGACCGCCCGTTTATTCTTACTAGTCAAAGACGCGGGGGAATTGGTATAATAGCAATGACAATTATTGGACAATTGCGTCAAGATGTGGGGAGTAGATGAGAATTAAACGGAAGCGAATGCTGGGAATCCTGCTAGGTTTGTCTTTATATGCCGGGGTTGGCGGCACCGCGTACAGTGCCGGCCCGGGAGATTTCGAAACGCCGGAATACCAGGCCAACCACGGCTTACGCCTTATCAGGGCCGCCGATGCGTATGCGCTCGGGTTTACCGGGAATGGCATCACTTTGGGCGTAGCCGATGATTTTGTCCAACTGACGCATAGGGAGTTTGCCGCCAAAACGAATTCGCATTTCATAACAATTCCGCAAAATTACGACTGGCAGGCGAATACTCACGGCACCCATGTGGGCGGCATAATGGCGGCTGCCAAAGATAACTACGGCATGCACGGCGTAGCTTTCGGGGCGAACCTGCTTTCCGGCGACGTAATGTCCGCGGATCAGCTGGAAAACGTCCGCATTGCCTATAATGCTTTTAACGCCAATGGCAGTATCAAGATAATCAACAATAGCTGGGGCTCGGAAAGCTATTATGATGTGATCGGGAAGGAAGCTTTCCAGGATCCGCGCTTTCAGTTGACGCTTGATGTGCTGCAAAACGCCGCTGCCCACGACAAGGTTCTTGTTTTCGCCGCCGGCAACAGCGGTCATCCCACCCCTGGCGGGGAAAGCACGCTGGGTTATCTGCGGCCCCAGACGGCAAGCAACTTTATTAATGTGATATCGGTGAACCCCGCCGGCTTCAATATGACGGCCAATACGGCGGGCACCGCCTTTGTCAGCGAGTTCAGCGACCTTACGAAGTATGTGGAAGAGAATAGCATCGCCGCGCCAGGTTCCGGCATCTATTCGACTATTTCCAGCCCGACCGCGAATAACCAATATAGCCTAATGTCGGGCACGTCGATGGCGGCGCCTCATGTCAGCGGCGTGGCCGGTTTGGTGCAGCAGGCGTTTCCGTACATGAGCGGCAAGCAGATTGTCGATACGGTGTTGTCAACGGCGAACCGCAATTTTACCTTGCCCGACTACACGGTTACATTACAGTCGGACGAGATAGCCCCTAATGATTTTGCACTGAGAGTTAACCTCTATTATTTCAGAAATTCCGGGAACACGGTGGAAACGGATCTGACCAATTATTATAATGCCAACCGGGCCATTCTTCAGAACTATGGCTACGACACGTTGAACAGTTTCTTGCTGGCTGATCGCTATGTCTTCAACGATGTTCCGCGGGAACTCGTTTTCGGCCAGGGCCTGCTGGATGCCGGGGCCGCCGTAAAGGGGCCCGGGTTATTGGACGCCAGAAGGCTGGACCGCACAAGCCTCAGTAACGGTTATGGAATAACACAGGCCCTTTACGCCGTCGATACGAACGGCTATGACAGCACCTGGAGCAACGCTATCGGCGAAAGAAGGGCCGGCTTGCTCGAAGCGGGCAGTCCCTACCAGGATTTGCGGGATATCTACAACTACTACAACACGCAGGGCGGCGATACATACAGCCTTCAGCAGGGCCAGGACTATATCGCGGAGTACAACGCCAGAGTGACCGCGAACGGTTTGAAGGACCTGCCTGTGGGGCTGATCAAATCAGGCCTCGGCACCCTTACGCTTGCGGGAATAAACACGTATCAGGGCAGTACGATCGCGGCCGGCGGCGTCCTGGAAATCAACGGCTCGGTGCCGGGTGACGCCTGGAGCGTGGGGTCAGGCACCATTTCCGGCTTGGGCACCATCGGCGGCAATTTGTTTAATCAATACAACGTAAGGGCCGGCAGCGGCAGCACGCCCGGCACGCTAAGAGTCAACGGCAATTTTCTCAGCGATAAATTCATTTCCGTTGCCATTGACGGTACTAATAGTTTCGGCACGATCGCGGTGACAGGCACGGCCAATATAGACGGGTCGCTGTTGATTCCCTACACCGATGCGTACAAACCGGATGAAAAGTATATCGGAATATTGACCGCCGGCCACGGCATCACGGGCACTTTCTCCGATATGCCTCTGACGGGATTTCTTACCGCCGTGGGAAGCCATGACGGCACCAGCGCCACGCTGCAATACAGGCTGGAAAATAATCTTGTCAGTTCAACTGCCCGACAGGCGGAAGTTTATCAGCAGATGATGTCCATTTATAATAGGCTGCCGGTCGGCTCACCGGAGCGGGAGGCCATGTATTCGCTGCTCAACCTAAAAGACAGCCAAGCCACTCAGGCTTTAACGGAAATCTACGGCGGAGCGCAGTTAAACCAAGCGGCCTTCACCCAAAGCGACCCGACTATCGGCAACGCCATATCCGCCCGTTTGGACTATTTGAAGCAAGCAGCAAGCCAGGAAGTATCTTTTCGGCTCCCGGGCTTCGGGCCCGGCGATTTCACTGTTAAAACCGTCATCCCTTTAGAGCTGGATGCCCGTAACAGCTGGTGGCTGAAAACGAGCAAGAACTGGAACTCCATCGACGCCCAGAGGGACTTGCCCGCTATCAGCGGCCAAGGCTACGGCGTCGTGGTAGGCGCGGATAAGAAAACGGGCAAGAACTGGCGGACAGGTATGCTCTTCGGCTATGGTCAGAACCATGTTTCATCGACGATAGCCGCGACAAATAATCACGGCTACCACGTAGGGCTTTACGGAGGTTCCAGCAATGGTCCGCTAGACCTGCAGACTTACCTTGATTATGGCCGCCAGAACAATCATGCGGCCCGCTATCTCCGGCAGCTTGGGCTGCAGGCCGACAGCAATTACGACAGCAAAACACTCGCTTTGGGCATCGGCGCCAGCTATAACCTGCACTATGACAAAAAACAGGCGTGGCAGGTCAGCCCATATGTCGATTTCCGCGTGACCCGCTACATTCAGGACGGGTATGCCGAAACGGGCGCGGGCGACAGTTACAACCAGATAGCCGATAAACTGACCAATACTTACAGTACGGGAGAAATCGGGCTCAAATTGACCCGCAAGCTCCCCCAAGGCCACTATGCGATAAACCTCGGGTACAAAAAAGTGCTGAGCGGCAGCGACCCCGAGATGACCATAGCTTACAGTCTCAATCCGACGGACAAAATAAAGATAAGCGGCAACGAGCAGGATCGCGAGTATCTGGTGCTCGGTCTTAATATCCAGGGAAAACTGGCGAAAAACTTGACCATAGATGGGCAGATAACCAACGAAGCGGGTAAAAAAAGCAACAATCTGGCGGCTTCAGTGACGTTGCGGAAAGTTTGGTGACAGCGGCAATACAAAACGCCGGCTGAGAATTCAGCCGGCGTTTTGTGCCGCCGTTACGGCAAACTTTTGGTTAAGATCACGGCCAGACTGGCGCCGAGGCCGGAAAACAGCGGGATATTGGGTCCAGGGTAGATGAGGTTGCCGAGAACGGAGGCGGTGACGCCGGCGAGCATCGAGTATATGGCCGCCTGCCGCGAAAGGCGGCCGGGATAAAATATCGCCATGGTGAGCGGTACGAAGATGCCCACCCCGCGCAGGGCCATGGACAGGAAGTTCCATTCGAGCACCAGGGACTGCATGTTGCCGAAAACGAACAGGGTCGCGCCCAGCGTGATGAGCACGATGCACGCCCGGTTGAGCCATAACAGTTTTTTGGCTCCCCGGCAGCCCAATATGTCGCCGAAGATATCTTGGGAAATCATTGTGCCGACTCCGAGGGCAAGCCCGGCGACAGACCCGAGGGACGACAGGAGCAGCGCGGTTATCGCCGCCCCTCCCAGCCATTCCGGCAGGTTGTGCAACAGATACATCGGCAAGGCGTTGATCGGCAGCATGTCCGGATAGTGGGTGCGCATGTACATGCCGATCATAATCGACGGCAGGCCGATGGGGATGGTCACCAGGGCGGCGGCCAGGGAGCCGGCGGCGGCGGTCCGCGTGTCCCGCGCGCGAAGATTGCCTGGATATATGTTTGGGTCGAGATAATCCCGATTATGAGCGAAAGGGCATTGCCGACCCCCAGCGGGACGCCGCGCCCGAATAGGTTGAGCCACGGGTCGGCCGGAAAGGCCGCCTTCAGTCCGCTTATCCCGCCAATCCCCTTAAATGCCAGGGCGCCGGCGATCAGCAGCGTGAAATAGAGCAGGCCCAGCTTGAAGATGCCTGACCGACCGGCGCCGTTTATGCCGCCGAAAGATACGTACGCGATGACAATGACGACGGTGATGGCGGCGGCCGCCCCCGCGGTCACGCCAAACACGGCGGCTATCAGGTGGACCGCCGAAAGCATGCTCGCGACGATGCTGAAGAAGATCCCGAGCGACGACGCCACGCTGATTATGGGGCCGGCGGCTTTTCCGTAATGGAGGACGAGGAACTGGGAGATGGTCTCCATCCCGGAGCGGCGCAGCGGGCCCGCGTAGAAGACGGCCATTACGATCAGGCCGATGCCTGAGCCGAGCGTGAACCACCAGGCGGACAGCCCCACGCAAAAAGCCAGTTGCGCGGTCCCCATCGTCGCCGCCCCGCCGATGATCGTGCCGACGATCGTGCCGGAAACAATCGCCGCGCCCGCGGAACGGCCTCCCACGCTAAAGTCGTCCGCCGTCCGCACATTGCGGGCGGAGTATAAGCCGAGCCCCAGGGCGAGGAGCAAGGTTGCCATCAAACTCAACAGCTGCATGTTGCTCAGTGCCATTTATCGGATCCCTCCGCGCCGAATGGCGGGACATTCGTATTGACCGGAGCCGCGCTTTCATTTACGATTATAGCAAGGATTGAGTTATACTCGTAATACCAATATTATTCGACAGTTATACCTTATAGGTATATGAGGAGATGCCGACATGGATGTCAGAGATATGAGCTGTTTCCTGGCGGTTGCCGAGGAGGGCAGCATCAATGCCGCTTCGAAACGGCTGCATATCGCGCAGCCTCCGCTCAGCCGGCAGATGAAGCAGTTGGAAGAAGAGCTGGGGGTCAGGCTATTCGAGCGGGGCACCCGCAAGATCCGCCTTACCGAGGCCGGTCGTCTGCTGAAGCATCGCGCCGCGCAGTTATTGGGGCAGATCGATAATACGATCAAGGAAATGAGGGAGTTCGACGCCGGGACCTGCGGGACTTTGTCCATCGGCACGGTCACGTCCGCGGGGGCGACAATCCTGCCCGGAGTGGTGCGCGCGTTCCGCGACAAGTTTCCCGGGGTCAGGTTTCAGCTGTGGGAAGGGGAAACGGAGCGGATTATCGAGCTTTTGAACAGGGGGGCGGTGGAAATCGGGATAGCCCGTTTCTCGTTCGAGTCGGCGATGTACCAGTCGATAAAGCTGCCGAACGAGCCGTTGGTGGCAGCTATTAACAAGAACCGCGCCGCCTGGTTCGAGGGCGACGACGGGTGTATCCGGCTGCGGGCGTTGGCCGGGAAGCCTTTATTGATCCACCGCAAGTACGAGGCGACGATTGTCGGGCACTGCGAGCAGTGCGGCTTCACGCCGGAAATAGTGTGTATGAGCGACGATGTCATGCCGATACTCGCGTGGGCCGACGCCGACATAGGGGTGGCTATCGTGCCGCGGTCCGCGATCGGCCTGATCCCCAGCGTCAATCTTGCCTACAGGTTAATTGCCGGCCCTTACCTGGAAACTACTTCGGCCGTTATCTGGCTGCGCGACCGTTATTTATCCGCCGCCGCCCAAAATTTTTTGGCTTTGTTTACCGTAATGAGCCCCGCGGCGCCGGCCACGGAGTGAGCGCAGGATGGGGGGAGGGCGCAAAGCCGTGGGTCTAAGAGTTCTATGCGAGGCTTATGACTGCCTGGTCGCTTCCTGACAAAGGAACGGCCGGCGGTTTTTATTTTGCGGCGGGGGCTGATATTGTGCAGGGTACATCAAAAGAGGGGCAATGCCGGTACGGGGGCAGGGTATTCGAAGATGTGGACGTTACGCCGGCCGGAGCGGAGAAGGAGCGTTATTTCACCCGGTGCAAAAAATACGGTCTTGTCATTGACGCTTACCGCTGCGGAAGCGTCAACAAGGCTGTCGCGGGTTGGGCGAGATTCGCCGGGAAACTGGTGAGCGGAATTTAGCATGACGGGGATAAGGGCGAGAGAAGGTTAAGGCGGGGGCTACCCCGCTTTTTTTGCGCGGGAACTGCCAGGCTAAACCGGCGAAACGGCGTTGCCCTTCACGCACGGATGTCCTTACTTTCGATAATAGGCCCGGGAGCGCCTTGTTTGGCAGCTTTGATCATCGCCCCCCCCAATATTTCCGTCGTGGTAACATGGCGGGGGAAAAGCTTCTTCAATACCGGATCGAGGATGCCCAGCCCCGCGTAAAGCGCACGGTACAGTTTCGTCCTCGATACTATACCGTGGCGCGGCTGGATGTACGCCGGGCGAAACATGTACGCAGCTTTGAACGGCAGACGCAGCAGCGCATTTTCCGTTTCGCCCTTCACTCTCGCCCACATGACGCGTCCCTGCCCGGTGCTGTCGGCGCCCGCTCCCGAGACGTAGATGAAGGTCATGCCGGCGTTAAGCTGAACCAGGGTCCGCGCGACCGCCATGGTGATATCATAGGTCACCCGCCGGTACTCTTGCTCCTTCATGCCCACCGAGCTGACCCCGAGACAGAAAAAGCACGCGTTATGGCCCGCAAGGTCGCCTTCGAGCGCGGACAAGTCCTGCAAGTCCTGGTGTACGATCTCTGTCAGCTTCTCGTGCCGGAGCCCGGTCGCACTCCGTCCGACCGTAAGCACGGCCGTGATTTCGGGATCGAGCAGACACTCCCGCAGGACGCCTCTGCCGATCATCCCCGTGGCGCCGAAAATAATGACTTTCATGACATAACACTCCTTTTCTTTGCCATTAAATGAATTTTTTCCGTTCCGGGCGGGGCAGGCGGCGTCCGAAACGTTTCTACGTTTTTATAACCGTCGAATCGTCGAGCAAAGTTTGCGCCCTGGCAGGCTATTTATGTTGTAATGCCAAAATGCGGTTAACTTCTTCGACCAGTTCTTCGTTCACCTTGCATACCAGGAATTTGCCTTTCTTCTCCGTGCTGATCAGACCGGCGTTGGCTAGTTCCTTGATATGGTGGGAAATGGTCGGAGCGCCGATTTTCAAGGAATCGATGATATCGGTGACAAAGCATTCGCAGCCGGTTTCAAAGCTGGCTTCGTGCGCTTTGGCGATTTTCAGGTACAGCTCGAGTCTGTTGGGATGCGAGAGAGCCTTGAATACCTTTGCCATTCCTTTTGTATCCATTTTGCACCCTCTGTTATTATTATATTACATTTCGATAATTGTCGAATTGATTGTACCGTATTTTGAAATTGTTGTCAATATCCCGGCGCCGGATTCGGCCTGGCAGGACGGCTGTTCCCCCGGCGTGGGGCGAAGGCGGGCGCCCGGCGGCCCGTGAAAAACGCCCCGCCGTCTTACGGACGGCGGGGCGTTCGGCTTGGTGCGGGTTATTTGACGTTGGTGAGCAGGGTGTTTTCCCGGGCGGCTTCGGTTTGTTTTTTCGCTGCGCGTTTGGCGATTTCGGCGTTGTATTCGCTCTGGGTGATTTTGCCTGCGCCGAGCATTTGCTGCAGTTGGTAGTCGCTGTAGATCGAGAGGTTGGCGGTATCGGATTCGGATTCGGTTGTGGTTGCGGCGCCCGCGGCCGCGCCGGACGAAGCGGCGTCAGACGCCGCGGCGGCTTGCGAGCTGAGTTGGGCGCCTTCCTCGCTGATTTCGACGGTGTAGGCCGGGGAAAAATCGGTGCCCGGAGGCGAAACGGCCTGTGAGGCGGCCGGCGGGGCGGCCGATGTGACGTCGACCGAGCCGGAGGCGGCGCTCGCCTGTTGGGAGTTGGCGTCGTCCCCGTTCTGCGGCTTTGCCGCCTGAGCAGGATTGGCGTACAGGGAGCCGGTCGCGTTGCCGCCCGGCTGGGTATTGCCGATCTGGATCATTGCGCATGCTTCCTTTCACAAGTTGTTATCCGGGTCTTTTATCTTATTTTCGCGGTTCATTATTGGAAAAGGGTTTGATTTGGCGTTTTCCGCCGGCGTCGGGCAGCGGCCCGGCCGTCGCCGAGTTGTTATCTGCCCGTAACAATGCTGTAACATTCACGGTGTATGATGAATGAAAAGGAACGGGGAGGCGTAACGAAATGAGAAAAGTGGCGATGATGATTCTGGCCGTGCTTATCCTTGCTTTGCCGCTGGGAGCGTATGCCGGCACCCCTCGCGACAGGCCGCCGCAGTCGGCCGACGACGAGAGCCAGCCGCGGCCGAACAGCCATAAGCAGCAGGCGCCGCATAACAACGGCAAGCCGCAGCACAACGACGATAAGCGGCAGCCCGACGGCGTTTCGCTGCCGTTTAAGTGGCACGAGCACCGCGGGAATTTTGCGCCGGACCGCCACCACCTGAACCCGCTCGAGGATCGCCGGTGGGCGGAAAGGTTCGACGGGATGCGCCCGTATAAATGGCACGACGGGCACGGGGAAGGGTTCCTCTATCACGGCCATCGCGTCGTTGATGCGATATTTTTCTACGACAGCGGCGACCGGCTGGTGTTCATCGGGTTCATGCGCGACGGCGTATTCATCATGATCCACGCCGATGGCCGGGAGGTCAGGAATCAGGACGCCGCCCTGCATGATATGGCCTGGCGGGTTTTAAGGTAAGCCAGGAGGCAGGAAAGCCGCCCTCGCAAAGGGGCGGCTTTCGGCGTTTGCGGAGGGCCAGAGGGGATGCGGGGGCTAGCGGACGAGGGCCTGGAATTCCGGGAGGGCGCGCATGCGGGCAAAATGTTCCTGCCGGCGGGCGACTTCCTTCACGCCCGGGTCGAGGTCGACGGCTTTCTTGAGATATTCGAGGGCTTCCCGGGTATTGCCGCGGTCGGCGTGGATGGTGGCGATGCCGTAGTAGCTCCAGGTGTTCTTCTGGTCGCCCTGGATGGTTTTTTCGAACCAGTACAGCGATTTGTCGAGATCGTCCTGGAGTTTGTAGGCCATGGCCATGTCGTAGAAGGCCGGCACGTAGCCGGGGCGCATGTCGAGGGTCTTTTGAATGAGCGCCATGCCGCCCTGGTAGTCGCCTTCGAAGCAGAGCGCGATCCCTTTGGCGGTGTAGACTTTGTAGTTGGCGGGGTCGGCGGCGATGGCCCGGTCGTACTCGGCTACCGCTGCCCGGTACTCGTACTGCTCGTAAAGCTTCCGGCCGGCGGCGAAGAAGTTTTCCGACTCGGCCGCTTGGGCGTTGACCGGGGCGGGAGCGGCCGCTTCCCGGGCGGCCGCGGGTTTTTCGGGCGGCGGCGCGGCGGGCGCGGTTCGCGGGCCGCAGCCGGCGAGGCCGAGGAGCAGGGCCAGTGATGCGATGACTATTATTCTTGCAAAAACGCCGTTCATATGCTCCTCCGCCCTGCCGACAAATTTCATACCAATTTTATCACTTGCCGGCCGGTTTGGAAATACCGCCCGGGCAGGAAAACGAGCCGGGCGCGATCGGGATTTTTGCTATACGAGGCTGATGAAGCGGCGCAGGAGGAGTTGTCCGTAGGAATGCTCCATCAACGAAGCTTTCAGTTTATCGATGTCGAATCCCTCCCCGATGAGCTCCCGGCTTTCTTGCTCGATATAGGCGAGCATTACCGCGGCGTTGAATTCGGGGTGGAACTGGACGCCCCAAATATTGTCGTGAAGGACGAAGGCATGATGGGGTTCGAAGGCGTTCTGCGCCAGCAGGCGGGCGGCGGGGGGCAGCTTGATGACCGACTGGGTGTGATATACGTGGCCGTGGAACCTCTCAGGTAGACAGCCCAGCAACGGGTCCCGTCCGCCTGCTTCACAGAGCTCGATCTCGACGGTGCCCACTTCCTGACCGCGGGGGTGGTAATCGACGATGCCGCCCCAGGCGTCGGCGATGATCTGGTGGCCGTAGCAAAGGCCTAGGACGGGCACGGAGGCGCCGCACACGTTTCTGAGCCAATGGGCGAGATGCCTGCTCCAGTCCTCCCTATCCGTGACCATGGCGTGAGAGCCGGTTATGATGACCGCCGAGACGTCCTTAAGCGGCGGAAGGGTTTTGGCGATGAAGACAGGGGCGGTAATAACGTCGCTCGCCGGTATGCCGATTTGATCGATGATGTAGTCTTCAAAATCGCCGTGTTTTTGACGGATCGTCGCGAAGGTCGTTCCGGTCTTTATGATCAGCAGTTTTTTCATATCGACACCCGCACTCTAAAAAAATAGCCCAAAGGGGGTTTCCCCTCGGGCTTCGTCGCTCATTTCTATAATAAATATATCGCGATTATTTGTCAAACCGGAGACGCGGATGCAACAGGGGCAGGCTAAAGTCGGCGGGTGTTCATTCGAAGAGGCGGGCGGTTTCCTTGAGCATGGCCCTTATCGGTATGTTCTGCGGGCACGACTGCTCGCACCGGCCGCAGCCGATGCAGTTGGAGGCTTTCTGGGTCGGGCCGATGTGGACGTTGTAGAAGATGCGGTTGGTGGGGGCGTCGTCGAGGATATGGGCGTTGTTGAACAGGGTGAAGCAGCCGGGGATGTTGACCCCTGCCGGGCAGGGCAGGCAATAGCGGCAGTTGGTGCAATTGACTTTGAGGCGGGCCTGATAGACTGTTTTGACTTGCTCGATGAGCGCCTTTTCGGCCGCCGACAGCGAGCCGGGCGGCGTCTGACCGGCGATGCGGACGTTTTCGGCAATCTGGTCGATGTGGTTCATGCCGCTCAAGACGACGCTGATTTCCGGATGGTCCCACAGGAAACGCAGTGCCCACTCGGCCGGACTCCTTCTGACATCCGCCTTTTCCCATATCTGCCGGGCGTCGGGGGGAATGTTGGCCGCCAGGCGGCCGCCCCGCAGCGGTTCCATGATGACGACGCCGAGGCCGCGCCCGGCGGCGTATTCCAGCCCCGCCCGGCCGGCCTGGTAGTTTTCGTCGAGATAGTTGTACTGGATCTGGCAGAAGGACCAGGCGTAAGCGTCGACTACTTCTTTGAACAGGCCCAGCTCGTCGTGGAAGGAGAAGCCGGCGTGCCGTATCCGGCCGTCGGCCAGCGCCGCGTCGAGGAAGCCGAACAGGCCGTTTTGCACGAGGTTCGGCCAGAAGAGTTTGTTGACGGTATGGACGAGGTAGAAGTCGATGTGGTCTGTTTGCAGTTTTCTGAGCTGCTCGTCCAGGTAGCGGTCCATGTCGTCCCTGGTCTTGATGAGCCAGCTGGGCAGCTTGGTGGCCAGGTGGACCTTTTCGCGATAGCCGCCCTGGAGCGCCCGTCCGAGGAAGGATTCGCTGTTGCCCTGGTGGTAGGGGTAGGCGGTGTCGACGTAGTTGACGCCGTTGTCGATGGCCCAGCGGAGAATTTCGGCCGCCTGCGGTTCGTCGATCTCGCCGTCGTCTTCGTGGAATTTGGCGTCGGCCCGGGCGAGCGGCAGCCGCATGCAGCCGAAGCCCAGGGCCGAGACTTTAAGCCCGGTTCGGCCGAATTGGCGGTAAAGCATAGTCACGCCTCCTTTTGGTTCCGTAAAAGCAACCATGTTTTTCTTGTATAATAATCCTTAGAGTTTACTCTAAGTCAAGCGGATTTTTTCCGGCCGCTCTGCGCTGTCAGCAAGGCTGTGCAGGCTTTATCCGGCCAGGGTTTGCGCCGGATGCCGTTTCGCCGGACACCACGGCTCTTGCGAAAAACGCGCCGCAAAAGGTAAAATATATTAAAGCGGCTCTAGCGCTTAGGGTAAGGAGTTGGGTGAGGATGGCTTATACGATTAGGGAAGTGGCGGCCAAAACGGGCATAACGGCGCATACGCTGCGTTTTTACGAGAAGGAAGGGGTTCTGCCGTTCGTCAGGCGCGATGAAAGGGGGAACCGCTCTTATGACGATCAGGTCCTGGAGTGGATAGGTTTTTTGCTCTGCCTAAGGTCGACGGGCATGCCGCTGGAGGATATCAAGCGCTACATCGAGCTTTATAAACAGGGCGACGGCACGATCGGCGAGCGCAAGGAGATGATGCGCAACCATAAGCTGAAAGTCGAGCAACAGATGGCGCATCTGTTCAGCTGCCTGGAAAAGATCAATTATAAACTGGCGCTCTACGATGTCCAGGAGAAGACGCTGAAGTCGCTGCCCTGATCACAGCGATCGCTTTAAAAAGATTTTATTCTTTTTTATAAAATTTTTAAGAACGCTTTAAGGCGGGTTTAATATCTCTTTTTATAATAACCTCATCAATAACGAGGAGGTTATGTTTTATGAACAAGCTTAAAGTGTTGTATGACGCGGCAAAGGTGATGAAAAGCAAGGACGCTTTCAACGGTACGCTGACGGTGCAGGTACACAAAGACGAGGCCCAACTATTTTCCCTCCGGAATGAATTCGCAAAAAATCTGGTGACCGGACAGACCAAGGCCAAAATCAGTACCGATTTGGATTACGCCGGTAAGACAGTAAAACACGAAAGCAATACCGAATTCACCCTGCCTCATTTCGGCGAATGCGGACATCACGAGTTCCTTAAGCGCCTCCATCATTCCCGGGCCGCCGGATTTGGATGGCTGAAAGACAAATTGGCCAGGCTGACCTTTGCCTTGAGTGTCCTGGCTGCTCTGCAAATCGAGGAGCAAGAAGATAAAACGGTCGTTATATCGCTCAACGCGACTGATCTGCCCGAAGATTCAAAGGCGCTGCTTCGCGAAAAAATGAGCCGGGCGGGTGCGTGTCAGCATCACGGGCATGGCTTTTTAAAAGAGTTTTGCCTGGCGGATGATCACGATTTCGTGGTCAACCTATTCCTCAATAAAAATTATGAAGTCGAGAAAATTGTGATCACTTTTGTCGGGACCCAAAAAGACGAGCAAAACACGCTCCATGATTTGACGGCCAAGGCTGAACTGTCCCTTGTCTGGTAAACAGGGTGAAAATGTATGAATCTCAGGTCGGATTATCTTATCCGTCCCGAGCGTTGCCTGCGTTGCGGCCGGTGCATTGCCGCCTGCCCGGCAGGGGCGATCGGGTTCTCCGCGACAGGCGAGCTGCAAATTGAAAAAAACAAATGCAGGCGCTGCGGCGCCTGCAAGAAGGTCTGCAAGCAGCGGGCGATAGTTTCCCGCGTATGCCTGCAATGTTAAAAAGGCACTGACTTATAGCGATGTAGGGCGCACGATAATTTTGCGCCCTACATTCCCATGCAATATAATGATTACGAAAGACTACCGCAGAAGTAATTTGGCAGGTGGTATTTATGTTCAGACACGAGCGGGATCGCCATGCGTATTTTTGCTCCGATAAAGACAACCGTCACCAGTTTCCGGGAAAATTCCGGGGGCTGCATAGCCTCCATAAACATCACCACAGTCAGTTTCTGCGGCACTACAGGTATTTCCGCTACTTCCGTCCCGCCGCCGTGTTATTCACCCTGATCATCCTCTATCTGCTGTTTAGCTGGGTCGGCTTTAAAGGCATCGGCATTTTTTTTGCCGCTTTAATTATCGTCAAAGAGATAATCCATTTTTTCTTCCTGATGCGTTTGGAAAAAAGAATCTTCAAGCCAATGGAAAACTTAAAACAAGGGTTGGATGAAGTGGCCAACGGGAACTATACCGTAAAGGTAGAATATGGTATGCCGAACGATCTCGGTTTCTTGATCGCCTCTTTCAACGAAATGACCGAAAAATTGTCCGAAAGCGAGAAGATTCAGGCTGAATACGAGGATAATCGCAAGGCGCTCATCGCCAATATATCACACGACTTAAAGACACCAATAACAACGATTCAGGGTTACATCGAAGCATTATTGGACGGAACGGCAACTACTGCGGAAAATAAAAACAAGTACTTGAAAACTATCCACCAAAATATCGTTTACGTTAATAAGCTTATCGACGATCTCTTTTTATTCTCAAAATTAGATATGCAAAAATTGGAATTCGCCTATGAGGACGTGGATATCCGCGCCTTTATGGACTACCTGATGGAGGAATACCAATTCGATTTCGCGGAACGAACCGCGAAGTTTAAGTATATAGTCGAACTGGAGGACGATTTTAGGCTAAATATCGATGGGAAAAGAATTCATCAAGCGTTTAACAACCTTATCAGCAATGCCGTTCAACATGGCCCGGAAACCGGTTTGTCCATCGAAGTCAGGCTCTATCGGCAGGGCGGCTTTATCTGTATCGATGTCAAAGACAATGGACCCGGCATTCCCGAGGATAAGCTTCCCTTTATCTTTGACCGGTTTTACAGAATCGAAACCGAACGCCCCAAAAGCTTTGCGAGCACGGGATTAGGACTGGCCATCGCCCAGGAACTCGTGGAGGCCCACGGAGGGAAAATCACCGTTTCCAGCATGATGAACGAAGGCACCTGTTTTACGATAATGCTCCCGATTCTGCGCGACAGTGGGGGTGAGGTTTGCCAATGAAGCGAATCCTGATTATTGAGGACGACCTCGATATCGCCGAGTTGGAACGCGATTACCTGCAACTGAACGGCTATAAGGCGGACATTGTCCAAGACGGGTTGCAGGGCATGAAAAGGGCTGTTTCGGGTGTGTATGATGTTATTGTCGTTGATTTGATGCTTCCCCAAAAAGATGGTTACGAAATCATCAGGGAAGTCAGGAAAAATCAGGAGATACCGATAATTGTCGTGTCGGCCAAGAATGAAGATATCGATAAAATCAGGGGCCTGGATTTCGGGGCGGACGATTATTTGACCAAGCCTTTCAGCCCTGCTGAACTGACGGCCAGGATCAAAGCCCATATTAAGAGATATGAGCGTCTCAAAGGTCATATAGCTGCCTCGGAGGTGATACAGCATAAAGGGTTGGAAATCAATACCGCGTCCCATAAGATTTTTGTAAACGGAAAAGAGATACAACTGACAACAAGGGAATACGAGCTTTTAGTCTTTCTGGCCTCGAATCCGAACATCGTTTTCAGCAAAGAACATATTTTTAACACCTTATGGGGTAATGAATATTGTGGCGATACTGCCACTGTAGCTGTCCATATCCAAAAAATACGCAAAAAAATCGAAAAGGACCCCACCAATCCCGAGTACATTGAAACAATATGGGGGTCGGGCTATAGATTCAATCCGGTGTAGCGGCTGTGGCGTTGAGAATTTCAGGGTTATTCATACGCTGCAAAGATTCTTTGTATATCCTGCCGGCCGCTTCAGCCCTTGTCCACCTTCGCCGAGGCGATGGCGACGCCGGCGCTGACCGGGCGGGCGGCGTTGGGGCCGGTGAAGTAGAGCCGTTTGAGGTCTTCGCCGTCGACGCTCCGGATGTCGCGGAAGCCCCTGGCGGCGAGGAAGGGACCGATCTGGCCCTCGTCGATGCCGAAGGTCAGGCGCTCGCCGACGGCCTTGAGTATCCGCGTCGCGGCCTTGCTGTTCATGTCGCGCAGGGTTTGGGTGTAGAAGTAGTCGAAGACGACGGCGCTGCCCGGTCCGGAATGGCCGGCGATGAAGGCGAGCGTGGCGTCGACGCCTTCCGGGGCAAGGTACTCGGTGACGCCCTGCCAGATGAAGAGGGTTTTGGCCTGTTCGTCGTAGCCGGCGGTCGCCAGGCGTTCGCCGAGCGACTGGGTGTTGAAATCGACCGCGACGAAGGCGACGTGACCGGTGGCGAGGCCGGGAAGCTTTTCGAGCCGCCTGAGTTTTTCGGCCTGGGTGGCGGGGTGGTCGACCTCGAAGACCCGCGTTTTGTCGATGCCGGCGACGCGGTAGGCGCGGGTGTCGAAGCCGGCGCCGAGGATGACGACCTGGTCGAGCTCTTCGCGCAGGCAGGCGAGGAGGAAGTCGTCGATGTACCGCTCCCGGGCGGTGATGAATTCGATCGCGCCGGGGGCGAGCCGGCCGTACAGTCCGGAGTCGATGAACCATTTGCTGCCGTAAAATTTGAAGGCGGGGACAAGCGAGCGGGCTACGGGGTCGTAGCAGATCCGCACGCCTTCCGGCCTGGACGTTTCGATGGCGCGGACGATGGCCATGCCCTCGGCGGTGGTGCTGGACTGTTTGTCCATCTGATCTCTCCTTTTGTATCACTGTCCGATAGAGCGGGAACCGCGGTTGCCCGGGATTAGAAGGCAACGCCTTTTTCCCTAATCCCCTATTTAGCGTGTTACGAAATTATTGCCCTTATTCGACACCGCCGACGGTTAACCTCTAATACTTTTTCGGCGAGGCGATTACGCGCTTCACGCGGATTACCGCTGCGGGCGGCGGGGGCGAGAATTGGGTTGAGAGTGGGGTTAGGATTTGGGGGTAGAGGCGCGGGCAGTACAGGCTTGGGGTTAATACCACCTTCAAGCGGGGCGGCCTACTTGACAAGCACGGCGTGAAAAACTGTCGGAATAATGAAAGGCTCATATCGTTGGGCGATTAGTCGCACAACAATTATTTTTTTGTTCAATTTTACAAACATATGTTCGTTTTTTGGTATAATATTACTATAAAAATGTTTAACTGAGAAAGGCGGGATAAGCATGGCAAAAAACTGGGGAAAAGGTTATCGTCTTGGCGTGGTTACTAAGGGCATCGAGCATAGAGTTTTATTTTACCTGAAGGGAGGTTTTTAAAGTGCTAAGTCCATGCGGAATAAGTTGTGGCGTATGTAAAGATTTTGGGGAAACTTGCACGGGATGCAGGGCTATTTCGGGCAAAGTCTACTGGGCTGAATTTGTTGGTTTAGATACCTGCCCAATGTATAAGTGTTGCATTAATGAAAAAGGCTATGAACACTGCGGCCACTGTAAAGAGCTCCCTTGTCAGATTTATTATGCTACTCAAGATCCCTCTACCACCGATGAGGAACATAGGGATGGCATAAAAAAGCGCGTGAAACGGTTAAAAGAGATGATGTCTATATGAAAACGGAATTGAGGAATATTCCCGGTGTCGGGCCAAATATCGAGCAAGACTTAATCAATTTGGGATATACTACGATTGAATCTTTAAAAGGTCAATGTCCAGAAGAAATGTATATGAAAGATTGTTGGTACAAAGGGTTTCAGGAAGATAAATGCCAACTCTATGTATACCGTTTGGCTGTTTATTTTGCTGAAAACGAAATACACGATCCTAAAAAACTCAATTGGTGGAATTGGAAGGACTAGAGAAAGCGGAGGGCACTTGCGTATGCAAGTGCCCTCCTTTATTTCAAGGAGCGTTTTTCCGCTCCGGACTGCCCCGGGGGCAGTAGTTTAGCGCTGGGAAATTATTTTGTTTTGGCTATATTGAGAGACTTGGACTAGAAGTCTTTGCGTTCGTGGCGGATGCGGACGGGGCCTTTGCCGTCGAGCATGGCGTCGATGCGCTCGGCCATGCCGGCCTTGATTTCGTCGGCCCGGTCGGCGGTGATGTCGCCGGCTGCTACGCGTTCGTCGAGCCGCTGGGCCATATTGGCGACCATGAAGTCTTTGAGCTGCTGGCGGGATACGCCGCGTTCGCCGGCGATGGCGGCGAGGGTTTTGCCGGCCTTGATTTCGGAGGCGAGGGTTTCTTTGTCGATTTTAAGGAGCGAGAGGAGTTTGCCGTCGGCGGCGTGGGCGCGGTGGGTTTTGTGGATGAATTTGCCGCCCTGGGCGTCGAGCATGGTGTCGATGCGCCCGGCGATGTTGACCTTGATTTCGTAGGCCCGGTCGGCGTCGAGTTTGCCGGCGGCGACGGCCTGGTCGATCTTCTGGGCCAGCTGGTAGGTCATGAAGTCTTTAAGCTGCTGGCGGGATATGCCGCGTTCGCCGGCGATGGCGGCGAGGGTTTTGCCGGCCTGGAGCTCGCTTTTGAGGGTGGCGGCGTCGATTTTGAGGAAGGCGAGCAGCGCGGCGTTGTCGTGCTTGAAGACGATCTTGGTTTTGCCGCCCTTGAAGTCCCCGTTGTGTTCGCCTTTGGTTACGAAGACTTGTTTGGAGGTTGCGGCGGTGTCGTACGCTTGCCCGTTGGCGGCGAAGGCGACGCCGTTGGCGGCGACGATGGCGGTGAGGCTTGCGGCGATGAGGAAGCGTTTGTTAAGGTTCATATTGTTTCATCTCCCTTGCTTGTTTTTATTGGTGGCGGGTATGGGCCAATTATGCGATTTGTTTCTTTGAAAAAGTTTTGAGCGTAAAAAAAGCACGGGAGAAGGGGTTACCCCTCCCTGCTTTTTATGGCCGGCAGGGTGACGGTGAATTCGGTCCCCCTCCCTAGCTCGCTTTCGACGGCGATTTTGCCGCGGTGCTTGCCGACGATCCATTTGGCGATTGCCAGGCCGAGGCCGGTGCCGCCGCCGTCGCGGGTGCGGGCTTTGTCGCCGCGGAAGAAGCGGTCGAAGATCCGCGGCAGGTCTTCCGGCGCGATGCCGCTGCCGGTGTCGGCGACGCCGATGAGAACGTGTTTGTCGGTTTTCGCCCCGGTTATCACGACCCGCCCGCCGCGCCGGTTGTGTCTGAAGGCGTTGTCGAGCAGGATGACGAGCAGCTGGTGGAGGCGCTCCTGGTCGCCTTTGACGGCGAGGTCGGGCGCGACGCGGACTTCGAGGGCGATCCGCTCTATTTCCTCGAGCGGCCGGAAGCTTTCGGCGACCCGGGCGATGAGCGTGCCGACGTCGACGACGGTCAGTTGGAGCTCTGCCCTGCCGGCGTCCGATCTTGCGAGGGTGAGCAGGCTGGCGATGAGTTTTTTCATCCGCATGGACTCTTTCATGATGGTGTCGATGCGGGCGCTTTCTTCGGCGACGGTACGGCCGGGGTGCCTGAGCATGAGTTCGGCGTTGCTGTAGATGCCGGTTATCGGCGAGCGCAGCTCGTGGGAGGCGTCGGATACGAATTGCTGTTGCCTCTGCCAGGCCGCTTCGATGGGGATCATCGCCCGCCGGGCGAGGAGGTAGCCGGCGAGGATGATGGCGAGCAGGCTGGCGATGAGGCTGGCGAGCATTATCCGCAGAAGGTTTTTCAACAGGTCGATTTCGGAGTCGACGATGCTGACGGCGATGACGTCCTGGAGGGCGAACCCCTCGAAGGCGTTGACCTGCTTGTCCTGGTGCCGGAAGGGCACGCTGACGACCCGGTAGAAATGGCCTTCGTATTCGACGGTGCGGGGGCTCTCGGAGGTGACCGGGGCGGCGATGCGCGCGAGGTCGCCCGCTTCGCCGGTCCTGAAGGGGGTGAGGTTGACGATCTGGCCGTCGGCGCCCCTGAGAAGGATAAAGATGCGCGCGTCGAACAGCGGCCGCCCGATGAAGAGAAACCGGCCGCCGGTGAGCCGGAAGGAGCCGGCCTGGGCCCTGAGCGCGTCGTCGACACGGTCGAACAGGCTGTAGGCGATGTAGCCGTAGAGGAGGGTGAGGCAGACGGCGAAGATGAGCAGGAAGACGAGCGAGTTGAGGGCGGTCAGGTTGCGGAGGGTGGTCTGGAACACGGCTATTTCTCCTTGAGCATGTAGCCGGCGCCGCGCACCGTCTGGATGAGGCCGTCGAGGCCGAAGGGAGCGAGTTTTTTCCGCAGGTAGTGGATGTAGAGGTCGACGATGCCGAGGGAGATGTCGGATTCGAACCCCCAGATGCGGTCGAAGATCTGGTTTTTGGTGAGGATCTGCTCGCGGTTGAGGACGAGGAATTCCAGGAGGTCGTATTCCTTGGCGCTGAGGCCGGCGGGCTTGCCGCCGATAAGGCAGTCCCGCGCCTTGCCGTTCAAGGTGATGGCGCCATAGCTCGGCTGGTCCTCGCTGACGAGGTTGCCTTTGCGGCGGAGGAGCGCCTTTATCCTCGCCAGCAGCTCCCTCATGGCGAAGGGTTTGACGAGGTAGTCGTCCGCCCCGGACTCGAGACCGGTTACCCGGTCGTCGACGCTGTCGCGGGCAGTGAGCAGCAGGATGGGCACGGTGCCGCCGCCGGCGCGCAGGGCTTTGACGATTTCGAGGCCGCTCAGCTCGGGCAGCATGATGTCGAGGACGATGAGGTCGTAGATGTCCTGCTCGGCGGTGTAAAGGCCCTCGTCGCCCGTGGACGCTTCTTCGACGATGTAGTTCTCCTCCCGGAGGATGGCGCCGATGGCTTCCCGGAGGACGGCGTCGTCCTCGATGACCAGTATTCTCAGCATAGCGGCACCCCCGGGCCGGTTTTTCGAAGTCGCGTACAGCCGTTCATAATTATTCCTCTTTCCCCCATACTAAAGAAAGGTTAGTGTTATAGGAGGAGTAGATATGAATATTTTCGATGTAATCCATGATAATTTCGAACCGTTTTTGGACGGCGAGAAAAGGCCGCTGAACGTTTTGGAGGCCGCGAATTTATGGTATTTTCTCGCCATCAGCGAGACGACGATGCGCAATGAGGAAATAGCCTACAATCTGGCGCAGGACAAGGAGCTCAAGGACCAGCTGTGGGAGGCGAAGGTCAGCGTTCATCAGCCGATCGCCAAGGAAATACAGGAGTTTTTGCTCAAGGAAAAGGTTCCCCTGCCCCAAGGGACGCCGCCGAAACCGGTGGCCGCTTATCAGATCCCCGAAGGGGCGAAGTTCAACGACGAGGAGATCGCCAATCTGATGTCGTTCAACCTCCTGATCGGGATTACTTTTGCGGCCAGGGGGCTTACCGAGTCCCTCCGCGCCGATGTCGGCCTGATCTTTTTCAAAGTTATCGTCAGAAAGACGCTTTTCGGCGCTGCGGTGAAAAAGCTTATGGCCAAACGCGGCTGGCTTCATGCTCCGCCTGTTTTCAAGGCGTAACGTATTATAGTGTCCGCAAAAAGAACGGCGGTATGCGGAAAAACGACAACCCTCCGGTTTGGGCCGGAGGGTTTTGTGTGCAGGCTATGTTATTCCAGCCGCAGGCTGATGTCGGCGGCTTTGACGGAGTGGGTGAGGGCGCCGCTGGAGATGATGTCGACGCCGCTGGCGGCCAGGGCGGCGATTCTTTCCCGGGTGATGTTGCCGGATACCTCGACGAGGGCGCGGCGGTCGATGATCCGCACGGCTTCCCCGATGGCCGGCAGCGCCATGTTGTCGAGCATGATGGCGTCGACGCCGGCGGCCAGCGCTTCGTGCACCTGGCCGAGGTCTTCGACTTCGACCTCGATTTTGACGAACGGGGAGACGCGGCCGCGCGCTTTCTCCACCGCGGCCGCGATGCCGCCGGCGGCTTTGATGTGGTTGTCCTTGATGAGCACCAGCGAGTCGAGGCCGAAGCGGTGGTTTTTGCCGCCGCCGACGGTGACGGCGTATTTTTCGAGCATCCTGAGGCCGGGGGTGGTTTTGCGGGTGTCGACGACGACGGCGGGGTGGCCGCCGCAGGCGGCGACGCAGCGGGCGGTTTCGGTGGCGATGCCGGTGAGGCGCTGGAGGAAGTTGAGCGCGACCCGCTCGCCGGTCAGCAGCGGGCGCGTCGGGCCCTGGATGCCGGCGAACCTGCGCCCGGTTTCGATCCGGTCGCCGTCGGTGTTGTGGAAGGTGATGGCGACGGTGGCGTCGAGGAGGGCGAATACCCGCGCGAATACTTCGCGCCCGGCCAGGACCATGTCCTGTTTGGCGACGAGGTAGCCTTGGGACCGGTGGTCCGGCGGGAAAATCGCTTCGCTGGTGATGTCGCCCTGACCGATGTCTTCGGCGAGGGCGCGGCGCAGCAGTTCGTCGAGGACCAGTGCGTTCATTCCATGACCGCCTTTCTTCTCCATAGCTGGAGGGTGTGTTTGCGGAAATCGCCGTCGTTCTTGGCGGGATANNNNCCTCGCGGTAGTGGGCGCCGCGGCTTTCGGCCCGCAGGAGGGCGGCGGCCAGCAGCAATTCCGCGAGTTGACAGGCGTTGACCGTATGGCAGGCGTGCCGGTCGACGGCGCCGACCGGGCGGCCGGCGCCGTCGGCGTGCAGCCACTCGAGCGTTGCAGCCAGTTCTTCGCCCCGCCGCACCACGCCGGCGACGCGGTCGAGCCGTGCCCTGAGGGCCGGGAGGTCGGGGCAGACGCCGAGCGTGGCCGCGGCGCCGGCGCAAAAGCCGCCGGCCGGGCGCGGCGCGCCGAGGGCGCCGCTCAGGTGGGCCGCCGTCCGGCGTCCGAAGACGACGCCTTCCAAAAGCGAGTTGCTCGCCAGCCGGTTGGCGCCGTGGACGCCGGTGGCCGCGGCTTCGCCGCACGCGTACAGGGAGGCGACGGTGGCGCGGCCCCACAGGTCGGTCTTGATGCCGCCGATGGTGTAGTGGGCCGCCGGGTCGACAGGGATGGCGTCCTTGTCGAGGAGATAGCCGTTTTGGGCGAGCTCGCCGTAGACGTGCCGGAAGCGGCCCGCTAGATGCTGCCTGCCGAGATGCCGGGCGTCGAGGAAGACCGGCCCGCCGCCCTGGCGGGCGCTTTCGCGCAGGATGGCGCGGGCCACTTCGTCGCGGGGGGCGAGTTCGCCGTCGGGATGGTAGGCGGCCATGAACCGCTCGCCCTGCCGGTTGCGCAGTACCGCGCCTTCGCCCCGCAGCGCCTCGGTCAGCAGGAAGACTTTGCCGGACGGCAGGGTGACGGCGGTGGGGTGGAACTGGACGAATTCCAGGTCGGCGAGGGCGGCGCCGGCCCGGTAGGCGGCGGCGATGCCGTCGCCGCCGGCGGAAGCTTCGTTGGTGGAGCGCATGAAGAGCCCGCTGTAGCCGCCGGTAGCGACGACGACGGCCGCGGCGCGGAGGTAGAGCGGCCGACCGCCCTGTTCGACGATGCAGCCGCAGCAGCCGTCCGGACCGGTGGCTATGTCGAGGAGAAAGCAGTCGTCGCGCCGCGTTATGTTGCTGCGCCGGGCGGCTGCGGCGGCCAGCGTTTCCGCGATGTGCCTGCCGGTGTGGTCGTAGTAGTGCACCACCCGCCGCCGGGAGTGGCCCGCTTCCCGGGTGAGGTCAAGGCCGCGGGGGGTCGAGGAAAAGGCCGCCCCCAGGGACTGGAGGTATTCCAGGGCCGCCGGGCCTTCGCGGACCAGGACGCCGACCGCTTCTTCCCGGCACACCCCCTGCCCCACCCTCAGGGTGTCGGCGATGTGGTCGGCGGCGCTGTCGTCGGGGCCGACCGCGACGGCCATGCCGCCCTGCGCTTTGTATGTACTGCTGGCTGTGAAGGGTTGTTTGCTGAGGAGCGCCACGTCGAGCCGG
Organism: Sporomusaceae bacterium; assembly: GCA_022839045.1. Next base: position 9,194 of record JALHDI010000021.1, on the reverse strand, counting down.
GGGTCGAGCGACAGCGCGGCGGTCATGCCGGCGATGCCCGCGCCGACGACGGCGACGTCGCAGGTTACGGTTTCCAGCTTTTCCGGGTTCAGGCACTCCGGCGCGATATAGCCCCGTTTCATCTAGACCACCCCGAGCATGCGGGTGATAGCCTGCCTGGCTTGGCCGGCGACCGCCGCGTCGACGGCTATCTGGTGCCGGTTGTGGAGCAGGGCGCCATAGATGCTCGCGAGGCGCGTTTTTTTCATGTTGGGGCACACCAGCCCGGGATGGAGGAGGAAAACCTGCTTGTCCGGCCGGGAGGCTTTGATGGCGCCGAGTACGCCGACTTCGGTGCCGATGATCAGGACAGGCGCGGGGGAGGCCGCCGCGTAGCGGATGATGTCGGCGGTGCTGCCGGCGAAATCGGCCATCCGGACGACGGCGGGAGCGCATTCGGGATGGACGAGGATTTTCGCGGCGGGGTATTTTTCCCGGGCGGCGAGGATGTCGCGGGGCGCCACTTTGGCGTGGGTGACGCAGGACCCTTTCCACAGCACCAGTTCTTTAGCGGGCAGGTGCCCGGCGACGTATGCGCCGAGGTTGGCGTCGGGGACGAAGATGATTTTGGCGGCCGGCAGCGCGGCGACGACTTTGACGGCGTTCGACGAGGTGCAGCAGACGTCGCTGAGCGCTTTCACTTCGGCGGAGGAGTTGATGTAGCAGACGACGGGGGCGCCGGGGTGGAGGCGCTTGAGGTTTTCCACGTTCGCGGCGGTGATGGTGTCGGCCAGCGGGCAGCCGGCGTCGGGCTCGGGCAGGAGTACGACTTTGGCGGGCGAGAAGATTTTGGCCGTTTCGGCCATGAAGCGGACGCCGCCGAAAACGATGGTGTCGCAGTCGGCCTGGGCGGCGATTTTGCTCAGATAAAAAGAATCGCCGACGTGGTCGGCCACCGCCTGCACTTCGTCGAGCTGATAGTTATGCGCCAGGATGAGTGCGTTGCGGTCCTGTTTGAGTTTTTGGATTTCCCTGGCAAGTTCGTTCATGTTGTTACCTCCCGTTAACCGCTTCGCCCGCCGGGTCGTTTGGGCGATATGACAATACAGTTGTCTTGTCATCTATGGCTATTATACGGCCTGAGCGGTGCGGCTGACAAGCGGTATCGGCAAGTTTGGCCTTCTATATTATTTGTAGAGGATATCCTCCCGCTCCAGTTCCCGCTCGATGCGGGCGAGCACTTCGGGCGACGGCACTTCGACGGTGTGGAGGTGAACGCCGCCGGTGATGGCCGACAGGGGCTCGGCGCCGCTGTTCTTCAGGGAGTGGAGGAATTCGGCCAGGTCGCGGCGCGAGGCGAGCATGAGGTTGGCTTTGAGTTCGCCGTAGACGGGATGTTCGACGATGACGTCGAGGACTTTGCCGCCGTTGTCGATGATGATGGCCAGTTCGTCGGCAAGCTTGTCCCAGCCGTGATGGCAGGCGATTTTCGCCGTTTGGACGGCCGGCGTTCTGGCGGCCGGCAGCAGGTAGCCCTGGGGGGTGGCGTAGATTTCCACGCCGGCGGCCCGCAGGATGGCGATGTCGCCGACGATTACCTGCCGGCTTACGCCGAGTTCCTGCGCCAAGACGGTGCCCGTAAACGGGGTGCCGGTTTTTTGCAGTTTGTCGACTAATCGGTTGCGCCGTTCTCTGGCGTCCATGGCTCATCCCTCACATCCGCAGCCGCCCCAAAGCGGCGGTTATCATTATAATTATACACGCGGCGATGACGATAGGCTACTCTCCGGAGCGGCGAGAAGCACACCGGCCACCTATTTTACATAAGATATAACAACAAAACTGTGGGGAAGGTGATTATTGCATGGAGATTATCTGCAAGGAGGTCCGGCCGTACCCGCCACTCGATATGCACCAGGTGTGCTTCTGGCTGCGGATTATGAAGGAGCATGCGCTGTTCATCAAGCTGGGCCTGCCCTGCGACCAGACCGAGCTGCGCAAGGAGGCGCAATGTTTTTTCGATTTGTTCCAGAAGCTGGAGCAGAAGGCCGGCCACGTGAATTGCGGCGACGCTTTCCGCGCTTTTGTCGAGGAAGTGATGGTGGCGGTGAAGAATCTGTTCGCCTTCAAGCGCCATCTGCTGTGCCTGCTGGTGGAGTGCAAGATCCGCGGCGGGGCGAATTACCCCCTGCTGATCGACCACATCTCGCGCGAGGCGCTCTATTTCTACAAGCTGCTGCAGAAGATCTGCGACGGCGAGATGGAGTATCCGGTGGACGCGATCGTGGGCGAGAACGTGTTCTGGATCCGCATCATGGCCGACCACCTCAAGTTCATCCGCGGGCTGCTGGACCCCTCCGAACGCGAGACGTTCGAGCAGGTGCAGGCGCTCAGCGACAAGTGGGACGGCCTGAGCCTCCACGCCCGCGACTTCGAGAGCATGTTGTGGCATATGAGGCCGAACAACGATTTCGCGCGGTTCGAGCAGACGGTGACCGACGCGGCGGTCGAGCTGCGCGACTTCAAGGCGACGGCGCAGGAGCTGATCGAGCGGTGCAGCGTGCTGTCGCTCATTCCTCCCCTGCTGGCCGATCATGTGCGCCGGGAGGCGGAGCAGTTCCTGCGCATCCTGGAGATGATCGGCGGCGAGCTGGGAGACTGCCACGGTTCGCCGATCATCCGCTGCGACGACGGCTGCATGGATCTGCCGAAGAGGAAATAATGCTAGCGCAAGGGCCGCCGGGAAGACCGGCGGCCCTTTTTATGATGCAACTATTAGTGATTTTCAGGGAGGATTTTACAAAAAAGTAAAGAATTATGAATTAATATTTCCGCACAGAGGTGACGCGCATGACCGGCCACGGCGATCCGAGCAAGCAATGCTGCCCCCCGTTCGACCCGACGACGCTCGACGACAAGACTCATGTATGGGATAACAAGCTGTTTTTGATGGACACCGTCCCCCAGGTATTCCACATTCCGCTGCCCTGGATGCTCGACCGGACGATCGCGCGCATGTGGGCCGAGGTACAGGCGGCCAAGGCGGCGCCCGCGCCCGACTATTTCCTGATGCTGACCTATGACCGGTCGCCGTGGCGGGCGGAGTGGTATATGGCCGTTACCGCGCCCGTCCCCGGGGCGGAAACGGCCAGGTTGTCAGGCACGTTCGTCAGCAAGGTTTTCGAGGGGCCGTATTCGTCGGTGCCGAAGTGGATGAAGGAGATGGAGAAATACGCCGCCGCCCTGGGCCACAGCGTCATGAAGCAGTATTTTTACTACACCACCTGCCCGAAATGCGCCAAGCTGTACGGGCGCAATTACGTGGTGGCGTTCGCCCGGGTGAAGTAGCGGCGCCGGGATGATGACGGATTTTAAGGCCGCGGCTTTGGCCGCGGCTTTCGCATGCGCTCATTTCATCTCGGCCGTGAAGAAGCCGAAGGCGAACAGGATATAGAGCGCGACGGCGAGCGCCGCCAGCCAGGCGAGCGGCGGCCTGAGGTGATGAAGACGGATGATGGGGAACATCGCGCAGTCGAACAGGATGGAATGGGCCAGCGACCAACCGTTGAAGTAGGTGATGCCGCCGGCGAGGGTGTCGACGGCTTCGATCGCCGCGAACAGCAGGACCCACGCCAGGACGTATCTGGCCTGCCGCACCGGGCCGGCGGCGGGGTAGTTGCTGAGGTAGATCAGCGTGGTGGCCGGCAGAAGTACAAAGGTATTGAGCATTTCGACCATCGTCTCGCTGGTCGTGAAGGCGTCGGGATTGAAGTCCCATAAGGGATGCTGGTAGGTGAGGTACCCAGCCGCGAGGTTGGCGACCATGACGAACAGCAGGGTCGGGTAGTAGCGCTGCCAGCGCCGCCAGTCGCCCCATCGCCAGGCGGCCAGCAGAAAGCCTGCCAGCAGGCTGACTCTCAGCAGGAGAATTGCCAGCTGGAGCTGTAATAGACCGTCCGCCACCCGTTCACCCCCTCCGCCCCCGCAAGTGCGGACGACGTTATTCTTCGCCCGCCGGCGGCGGATTATGTGCCGGCGCGCCGCGGGACCGCCGCCGCCGGCTTTCGTTTCCGGCGGGAGTCCGCCAAGGGGTTGTTTCCGCCGGGAAAATGCCTTAAAATGTAAGAGTGCCATCAAGCTCTGGAGGCCGGTCCATGTTGACATTGTCCACTTTGTACGTTTTTGGCGTCATTCTCGTCGCCAGCATCCTGCAGACGGTCACCGGCTTCGGCTTCGCGCTCGCCGCCGCCCCGCTCCTGACCTTCGCCCTGCCGCCGAAGGAGGCCGTGATCGTCGTCATTTTCATCGGCATCCTGATAAAGGGGTTCATGGTTTTCAAGACCTGGCACGAGAGCAAGTTCGCGCGCATCTTCCTCGTCTTTGCCGCCAGCGTCGTGGGCGCCCTACCGGGGTCCTACATCTTGCGCGTGGTGAGCGACAGCGTCCTCAAGGTCGTTATCGGCCTGACGCTGGTGCTGGTGACGCTTGCCATGTACGCCAATTATACCGTCACCATCCGCCGCCACGGCCTGGCCAAGGCGGTGGTCGGATTTTCGAGCGGCTTTCTGGGCGCGGTGACCAGTTTCAACGGCCCGCCGCTGATCCTGTACCTGATGAACGAGGGCGGCGATAAAACGACGATAAGGGCCGATCTGGCGCGGTATTTTCTCCTTTGCAACGTGGCGACGATTATAATCGCTTACTTTGTCGGCACCGTCGCCACCGACCGCCTGCCAGGCTACGCGGCGGCTTCCGTGCCGGCGATCCTGCTCGGCTGGTGGCTGGGGCAAAAAATCTTCCACCGCATCGACGCCACCCTTTTCCGCCGCATCGCTCTTGCCGTGATCTCGATCAGCGGCCTCGTGACCTGCGGGTTCGGCTTGTGGCCGCTGCTCAAGGGCTGATCGGAGCAGTTGATGATGAGTTTATGAGAGGGGACCAGGTTGCATGACCTGGTCCCCTCTCCCCTACTTGTCGGCGTTGTCCTGATAGTGCGCTGCTTTGGCCCGCACTTCCCGAGCCGTAAGTTTGCCCTTGCCGGGCGGGATGTCGTGCTCGATGCCGAATTTTACCGGTCCTTTCTCCTGCCTGGGCGTACAGACCACCTCCGCGGTTAGTGTGCTCCCGCGCCCCCGGCTTTATCACCGTCACCCCCGCCCGCCGGCGGCGTATTATACACCACGGCGACGAGGAGGGATAGGGATGGAGATATATCTGACGGCCGGCGGCGAGGTGGCCTGCCGGCCGCCCGGCCCCGCGGCGACGGTGGCCGATCTGCTGGCGGCGATGGAGCGGTTCGGCCGCGGCGCGGTCGATTGCGCCGGCTGCACGCATACGTGCTGCGCCGGGCTGATGGTGTTCGCGGACAGTGTTTTCGTCCGCAGCCTGTGCACCCTGGCGCGGCCCGCCCTCGGCGGACCGGCGGCCGACGATCTGCCCCGGCGCGTCCTGAGGCTCGACCCGGGCTCGCGCCGCTGGCTGCTGCGGCCGGACGCCGCCGGCCGCTGTCGTTTCCTGGCCGCCGACGGCCGCTGTCTCATCTACGGGGCGCGGCCGCTCGTCTGCCGGCTGCACCTCTGCCTGCCGAGCGAGGCCGGCTTCGCCCGGCTGAAGGATGACCTTTATTTCGCCTACCGACACGCCCTGGCCTGCGAGATGGCCGGCCTGGACGGGAACGCGCCGGCGGCGGCGGCCAATCCGCTCATCGGCGCGACAGCCTACGACACGGTCATCGGCGTCGCGGCCGCCTGGGCGCGGGCCGCGCGGCCCGGCGCGCCGCAGCGCTTCAGTCCCTGAGCGGCTTGGTGCCGAACAGCGGGCCGTCGGCCGCCCGCGTGACGAGCGTGTGGCGCAGCCAGTTGGCGTCGTCGCGGGCGGGGAAGTCCTCGCGGATATGGTGGCCGCGCGTTTCGGCGCGCGTCAGCGCGCAACCGGCGATGAGGCCGGCGATCTCGGCCATGTTTTCGAGTTCGAGCAGTTCGAGGAGCCGCTGGTTGAAGACGCCGGCGTCCGGTACCCGCGACGCCGCGAGCTCGGCCCTCGTTTCGCCGGCCAGCCGCGCCAGCCGGGCGAGTCCCGCGGCGTCGCGGCCGATGCCGGCGTGCTCTTGGACGGCGGCGCGCAGCCGGTGGCGGAGACCGGCGATGTCCGTGCCGCCGCTTTTGCCCGGGGCCAGCCGCGCGGCGACCCGCGCCGCTTCCTCTTCGGCCGTGGCCGGGTCGGGCCCGGCGCCGCCGTTTTCGGTGGCCCAGCGCCGCGCCGCCAGCCCGGCCCGCTCCCCGAAGACCTGGGTGGCGGTAAGGCCGTTGCCGGCGAGGCGGTTGGCGCCGTCGAAGTTGCCGGCGCATTCGGGGGCGGCGAACAGGCCGCCGACCGAGGTGCGGCCGTCGGAATCGATGTGGATGCCGCCCATGAGGTAGTGGGCCCCGGGGGCGACCTCGACGCGGTCGGTGGCCGGGTCGACGCCGTGGGCGCGGATGTAGTTGTACTGGAGGATGTCGAGTTTGGCGGCGACGGCGGCCGCGCCTTTGGGCGAGTCGCCCACGTACCACAGCAGCCCGCCGTGGGGACCGGCGCGGCCGTCCCTGATGGCCCGCGCGAGGAGAAGCATGGCTTCGTCGCGGACGGGCAGGGGCTTGGGCAGCACCGGCCGGCCGGCGTTGTCGTAGATGTTGCCGTCCAAGACGTCGGGGGCGAGGAATTCGTAGTGCACGAACGCGCCTTCGAGGGACGGCGGCCATACCAGCACCGACGGGTAGAAGAGCACCATTTCCATGTCGACGAGCTCGGCCCCGGCGCGGTAGGCGTAGACGATGCCGTCGCCGGTGGCGTCGGCGGGGCAGTCGTTGGTGGCCCACAGCCACTGGCAGCCGCCGGTGGCCATGACGACCGCCCCGGCCGCGAGCAGGGTGAGCGCGCCGTTCCTGAGGTCGAGCCCCACCGCCCCGGCGACGGCGCCACCGGCGGCCTTGACGAGGCCGGTGACGAAGAAGTCGTCCATGACGGTGATGCCGGCGTGGCTGCGGCAGGCTTTGGCCAGGCCGCCCGCCAGGCCGATGCCGCCGCCCCGCACGAACAGGTTGCGCGGCTTCGACTGGCCGGGGAACCGGCCGAGGGCGTAGCCGCCGGCGGCGTCGCGCACGAAGCTGACGCCGTAGCGTTCGGTCTCGCGGACGCGGTCGGCGGCGTCCTCCGCGAGCGTCCTGGCGAGGTCGCGGTCGGCCAGCCCGTAGCCGCAGCGAATGATGTCCCCGTAAAAGATTGCGGCGCTGTCGTCGGGGTGCAGGGGGGCCTGCAGGCCGCCGGCGGCGGTGAGGGTTATGCCCGCCCTGGCCAACGGCCCTTTGTTGGTGAGAATGACCCGCGCTCCCGCCCCGGCCGCGGCCAGGGCGGCCCGCAGGCCGGAAGCCCCGGCCCCGATGACGAGTACGTCGGCTTGATGCCTCGCGGCGATTTTCATCGTCCACCCTCCCCTTCAGGCGCCAGCGGGCGGGCGAAATCCACGACGACGTCGCGGATGACCGCGTAGCGCGAGTGCGGTTCGATGACGACCGTTTCGCCCGGGTGCGCAAGGGTGGTGCAGCCGAACGCGTCCCGGCCGTTGACCCGCACCAGGCAGGAGCCGCACCGGCCCTTGAAGCAGGTCGACGTCCGGCAGCAGAAGGTGGCGTCGAGTTCGCGCACCTTGGCGAGCAGCGCCATGACCGACAGCGGCGCGGCGCTCGCCACGGCGAATTCCTCCAGACGGCCGGCCTTATCGGCGCCAGGGTCGAAGCGGAACACCCTGACGGTTATCTTGGGCGAATTTTCCATCCGTTCATCCCCTCCCTGTACATATTTTATCCCAACCGGCCGCCACTCTCAATCCCAGCCGCGAAAGCGTCGCCCCGCAGGGAGGAACGGAGCCGCCGCGGGTCGAATTTTCCCGAATAGGTAAACCTGACAACGGAGGAAAGATTATGCCCACTATCATCAGCCGCAACGCCAGAGGCATTGCGGTCGCCCTGATCGCCGCCCTGCTCCTGACCTGCGCCCCCGCTCTCGCCGCGCCCCGGGGCGCCGACCAACAGGCCAGGGGCGCCAAGACCGGGGCGGATGCCGAGGTTATCGGCGAAATCAACGGTTACCTGGCGGAAATGAACGCCGACGAGCTTGCCGCCACCCTCAAGCTCCTCAGGGTGAGCAAGATTATAAACGCCGTCTATGTTGACGGCACAGCCAACCTCGACCTGCTGAGCGGCGCCGTGAAGGGCGCGGTCGGCGCCGTCGGCGACCCTTACAGCGAGTATCTGGATGCCCGCACCTTGAAGGAATTCCTCATCGAGGCGAAGGGGATCTTCGGCGGCGTGGGCCTGGTCCTCGGCATCAAGGACAAGCGGATCACTGTCATCGCCCCGATCGAGGGGACGCCCGCCGACCGGGCGGGGATCGCCCGCGGGGACTGGATAATCGCCATCAACGGCCAGCCCACCAAGGATATGGCTCTCGACGAGGCGGTGGGCAAGATCCGCGGCAAGGAGGGCACCGAGGTCATCCTGACCGTCGGCCGGACCGGGCAGGAGCCCGGCGATTACACCATCGTCCGCGACACGATCGAGATCAAGACGGTATCCGGCAAGATGCTTGAGGGCGATATCGGCTACCTCCGCCTGACCTTTTTCAACGAGAACACGGGCGAAAGCCTGACCGCCAAGCTGCGCGAGCTCGAGGGGCAGGGCATGAAGGCCGCCATCCTCGACCTGCGCAACAACCCCGGCGGCCTCCTCGAGGAGAGCGTGAAGGTGGCCGGGCAGTTCATCCCCCAGGGGCCGGTGGTGTCGGTGGTGACCAGGGACGGCAGCCGCCGGACGAGCTATTCGCAGCCGGGAGGCCCCCGCTACCCGCTCGTCGTGCTCATCAACGGCGGCAGCGCGAGCGCCTCGGAGATCGTGGCCGGCGCGGTGCAGGACACCGGCGCGGGCACGATCGTGGGCACACACTCGTTCGGCAAGGGTTCGGTGCAGAGCCTCATCCCCCTCGGCGACGGCACGGCGATCAAGTTGACGGTCGCCCGCTACCACACCCCCAAGGACCGGGTGATAAACGGCGTGGGCGTCGAGCCCGACATCCTGGTGGTCCAGCCGCCCGACGCCCGGGAGACGGGCAGCGACGCGCAGCTGGACAAGGCGATCGAGGTGCTGAAAGAGAAGATGTAAAAGGAGCCGCCCGGCGGGGCG